>CAZFSA010000005.1:0-60427 GCA_964521535.1 uncultured Gemmatimonas sp. | reverse complement strand
ACAAACCCCATCTTGCAGCGCTACGGCTCAGTGAACAACCTCCTCATCAATTACACCTAGGGACACGAATCGGTGCCTGGTGGCGTGGGGTCGGACACCTCCTAGTCGCCAGGAGCTGCTCTTGGCGTTGCGGGGCGGTGGATGCTTACGGGACGGCAGGCTCCGCCGGTCGGTCCGGGAACGGTGCCGCGGTGGTGGGCACGGCCCCCGAAGCCTCCGTCGGCCCCGGCACTGGCAGCTCGGCCGTGAAACCGCTGGCCGAGCCGGGTGGCAGATGTTCCTGGCGGTACATCCGGAGGATTTCGAAGAAGTACGAGAGCGCGAGCGGCCCCACCAGCAGACCGAGGATCCCGAAATAGCTGACCCCGGCGACCGCCCCCACGAGGGTGACGATCGGGTGAATCTGGGCGAACCGATTGAACACCATCGGCCGGACCACGTAGTCGATGAGGCCGGTCGCAGCGAAATTCCAGCCCGCCATGAACGCCGCCGCTCCGATCCGCTGGTCCAGGGCCAGCACCAGCACGGCGGGAATCCAGATCATGCCACTGCCGACCACGGGAAGGATGGCGAATACGAAGGTCACCACGCCCCAGAACATCGGATCGGGAAGCCCCGTAAACGTGAACGCCAGGGCCACCGAGGCCCCCTGGGCCGCGGCCGTGAGCCCGGTGCCAATCACGGTGGACGTGGTGACGTCCCGGAACCGGTCGCGCAGGCGATCGGCGTGGACGTCGGAGAAGGGGATGTAGGGCCGGACCGCGCGCCAGACGTCGGGGCCGCTCAGCAGCAAGTAGTAGAGGCCGAAGAGCGCCAGCAGCAGATTGAGCGAGAAGCGGGTGGCCGTGCCGAGCAGCCGCAGCGCATTGCCGCCCAGCCAGGTTACCAGCTGCTCGCCGATCGTCACCAGTTGCGCCCCCACGTCGAACGGCCCGATCTGTAGCTGCGACAGGCGTTGGAGCAGCGGCCCGGTCGCCACCATGCTGGCCATAGCCTGGGCCCGGTCCACCAACAGGCCGATTACCGACAACCCGGGCAGCACGATCAGCAGCACCGTGAGCAGCACCACCACTCCGGCCGCCAGGCGCGGAGCCATCACCCGATCGAGGCGCCGGTACACGGGCGCAAAGATCACGTACAGCACGGGCACCGCGATCAGGCCTGTGGCGTAGGGTGCCAGCGCGATGGCGAGCGCCACCCCCAGGAGGAGGATCAGCAGCGCCGCGCGCTGATGGCGGGAGTCGAAGAAGGTCACGGGCGTTCCAGCACCTCGCGCAGGACCCGCCAGACGTTGTCGGCGACCAGCTCCTGTCCGCGGGCGGTGGGATGGATCCCATCAGCCTGGTTGAGCGAATCGACCCCGGCCACGCCGTCGAGCAGGAAGGGAATCAACGGCACACCGTTGATCCGTGCCAGATCCGGGTAGATGGCCCGAAACCGGGCCGCGTACCGTTCGCCCAGGTTCGGCATGGCCTCCATGCCGGCCAGCACGATCTGGGGCGGAGGGCTCAGCGCCCGGGCCCGGTCGATGATGGTCTGAATGTTGGCCCGGATGGAGTCGGGGTCCTGTCCCCGCAGGCCGTCGTTGGCCCCGGTTTCGACCACCAGCACCGAAATCGGGCCCTGACTCAGGACCCAGTCGATCCGGCGCACCGCCCCGGCCGAGGTCTCTCCGCTGATGCCGGCGTTGACCACCCGGAAACCGAGGCCGGCGGAGTCCAGCCGGCGTTGGATCAATGCCGGGTAGGCCAGTGACGCATCCGGAAGGCCGTATCCCGCCGTGAGGCTGGTGCCGAGGAAGACCATGGCCGGACGGGAGTCGGCGCCGGGCAGGGCCGATTCGGCCCGCGCTGGCGGCGACGGGGGGGGCAGGCCCGGCCGATCCCGCTCCGACCCGCAGCCCGCCAGGGCCGGGAGAACCGCGAGCCACCCGACTATCATTGAGGCCAACCTATGCCCCACCCCATGCTCCTCTGCGAAGGTCTGACCCAGACCTACCTCTCCGGCGGCCGCCAGCTCACGGTCCTGAACAATATCACGTTCACGATCGAGCGCGGAGGCTTCGTGGCGATCGTGGGCCCGTCCGGAAGCGGCAAGACCACCCTTCTCGGCCTGCTGGCCGGCCTCGACCGGCCCAGCGCCGGACGGGTGGTCCTCGACGGCCAGGACCTGGGCCGGCTGTCGGAGGACGAACGCGCCAGGCTCCGGTCGGAGAAGGTGGGCTTCGTCTTCCAGTCGTTCCACCTGATCCCCACCCTCACCGCCAGGGAGAACGTGCAGGTGCCGCTGGAGCTTCGCGGCGAGCCGGCGGAGGCGCGGGCCCAGGAGTTGCTGACCCGGGTTGGCCTCGGGGACCGGGCCCATCACTACCCGTCGCAGCTCTCGGGCGGGGAGCAGCAGCGCGTGGCGCTGGCCCGGGCCTTCAGCGCCAACCCGCAGATCCTGTTCGCCGACGAGCCGACCGGGAACCTCGATGCCCGCACCGGCGCCGGCATCATCGAGCTGATGACCGGCCTCAACCGGGAGCTGGGCACCACCCTGGTGCTGGTGACCCACGACCCCGATCTCGCCTCCAGGGCCCGCCGGATCATCCGCCTGTCGGACGGGAGCGTGGTCCAGGATTCGGCCGAGGCCGAACTCGCCGCGGTATGAAGCCCGGATTCGTCTTTCGCCTGGCCTGGCGGGAAAGCCGGGCTGCGCGCCGGCGCCTCCTGCTCCTGGTGGGTTCGGTGGCCGCTGGCGTGGCCGCGCTCGTGGCGATCAACGGGTTCACCGAGAATCTGCGTACCTCCGTGGCCGCGCAGGCGCGCGCCCTGCTCGGCGCGGATCTCTCGCTCAGCAGCCGGCAGCCATTCGGCGAGCGGGTGGTCGCGCTGGTCGATACCCTGACCGCCGGCACCCCGCCGGGCCGCACCGCGCAGGTGACGAGCTTCGCCGCCATGGCCTACGTGCCTCGGACCGCGGGCGTGCGCCTGGTGCAGGTCCGGGCCGTCGAGCCGGGGTATCCGTTTTATGGCGAGATCGAGACCCGGCCGGAGCGGCGCTGGGCGGCCCTGTCCGAGGGTGGGCGGGTCCTCGTGGACGGGGCGGTGCTCACGGCGCTGGACGCCCGGCTTGGGGATACCCTGGCGCTGGGCGAGGGCCGGTTCGTGATCGACGGCGTGGTGACCAATGTGCCGGGCGACGTGGGCGTGGCTTCGGCGTTCGGCCCGCGGGTCTACCTGGCGGCGCGTGACCTGGAGGCGACCGGTCTCCTCCGGTTCGGCTCCCGGGTGGAGTACGACCTCTACGTGGCCCTCCCCGATCCAGCGGCCGCGCAGGCAGTGGCCGACAAGTACCGCCTGCCGCTCCGAAGCGAGCGGGTCCGAATCCGGACGGTGGAGGACGACCGGCAGGACCTCACCGACGCCCTGACCCGGCTCGGCAACTACCTGGGTCTGGTGGCGCTGGTGGCGCTCCTGCTGGGCGGTCTGGGCGTGGCCAGCGCCACTCACCTCTTCATCCGGCAGAAGCTCGATACCATTGCCGTGCTCCGGTGCCTGGGCGCCACGTCGCAGCAGGTCTTTCTGAGCTACCTGGTGCAGGCGGTGGCGATGGGGACGATCGGCAGCGTGCTGGGCGCGGCGATCGGTCTCGGGGTGCAGCAGGGGCTGCCCGCGCTCTTCGCCGATCTGCTGCCGGTGGACGTGGAGGTCGCGATCGCTCCCCGGGCGCTGCTGGTCGGGATGGCGCTGGGCGTCTGGGTGGCCACGGTGTTCGCGCTCCTGCCTCTGCTTGGCATCCGCAGGGTGTCGCCGCTGGTCACCCTCCGCCGGACCTCCGAACCGGCGCCGGGCCGCCGCGACCCGGCCACCTGGGCGGCGTTCGCGCTCCTCGCAGCCAGCGTGGTGGGCCTGGCGGCGGTCCAGGTGGCCAGCCTGCGCGACGGCGCGGTGTTCGCCGCCAGCGTCGGTGGCGTGGTGCTGGTGCTCTGGCTGGCCGCGCTCGGACTCACCCGGGCCCTGCGCCGGTGGTTCCCGCGACAGCTCTCGTACCTCTGGCGCCAGGGCCTCGCCAACCTCTACCGGCCGGCCAACCAGACGGTGACGGTGGTGCTGGCGCTGGGCTTCGGGGCGTTCCTGCTCAGCACCCTGTATCTGGTGCAGCACAATCTGCTCCGGGAGTTCCGGGTCAGCGACGCCGACGCGCCGGTGACGCGACCCAACCTGATGTTCTTCGACATCCAGCCCGATCAGGCCGACGGGGTCGCCCGGATCCTCGCCGAGCGGGGCCACCCCGCGACGCCGATGGTGCCGATCGTGCCGATGCGAATCGCCAGCGTGAAAGGCGTTCCGGTTCGGCTTGGCCCGGTCTCAAGCGAGGACGGTGACGAGGGGGCCGCGCCTGATTCGAGCGCCGACTCGGCGGCGGCGAACCCGGCCGGGCCGCGACGCCGGGAGTTCGGAGGCTGGGCCGCGCGGCGGGAGTATCGTTCCACCTACCGGGACTCGCTTGCCGATACCGAGCGGCTGGTGGCGGGCGAATGGTGGACGCCGGGCCGGCCGAGACCGGCCGGTACCCCGGCCCGGATCTCCGTCGATCAGGACGTCGCGGCCGAGCTGGGGGTGGGCCTGGGCGACGAGATCGTGTGGAACGTGCAGGGGATCGAGATCCCGACCCGGGTGACCAGCCTCCGGGACATCAACTGGAACCGGTTCCAGACCAACTTCTTCGTGGTGTTCGAGCCGGGTGTGCTGGACCGGGCGCCCCAGATGCTGGTGACCCTCACCCGGGTGGACAGCGCCGGAGCGCGGGGGCAGCTCCAGCGTCGCGTGGCCGAGTTGTACCCCAACGTCTCGGCCATCGACCTGGCCCAGGTCCAGCAGGCGATCGAGGGGATCCTGGACAAGGCGACGCTGGCGGTGCGATTCCTGGCGCTCTTCAGCCTGGTGGCCGGCACCATCGTGCTGCTGGGCGCCGTGACCACCGCCCGGCTCCAGCGGCTTCGCGAGGGGGTGTTGCTCAAGACCCTGGGTGCGACTCGTCGCCAGGTGCTGCGGATCCTGGTGGCGGAATACCTGGCGCTCGGCCTCCTGGCCGCGCTGGTGTCGATCCTGCTCTCCTCGGTCGCCGGGTGGGCGCTGGCCCGCTGGGTGTTCGAGGCCCGGTACGACCTCCCGCTCGCCGCGCTCTCCGGCCTCACGGGGCTCCTGGTGGGGATCACCCTGCTGGTGGGACTCTGGAGCAGCGCCGAGGTGCTCAAGCGGCCACCCCTGGAGGTGCTCCGCACCGGCCCGTAGGCCGCTCTACCGGCAGCCGGGCGCCCCGGCTTAGGTTCCACGGCGCCCCGGACCCCGATCGCGGGTGCCGGGCAGGCGCGCAGTGGACTCTGGCCCCGACCGACCGAATGCTCTCCATCGATCTCAGAGGCAAGCGCGCGCTGGTGGCGGGGGTGGCCGACGACGCCGGGTTCGGCTTCGCGATCGCCAAGGCGCTGGCCCAGGCCGGCGCCTCGGTCTGTCTCGGTACCTGGCCTCCAGCGTTAGGCATCTTCGAGAAGCTCCTCGAGCGGGGGAAGATCAGCGACTCGCTGGCGATGCCGGACGGCTCCACCCTCGCGTTCGAGCGGATCTACCCCCTGGATGCGGGGTACGACTCGATGGACGACGTTCCCGCGGAGGTCCGGGAGAACAAGCGCTACCGGGACCGCGGCGACTTCACCATCCGCGGTCTGACGGACCGCCTGGTGGCCGACTTCGGGTCGCCCGCCGTCGACGTGGTGGTCCACAGCCTGGCGAACGGCCCCGAGGTCCGCCTCCCGCTGCTCGAGACCAGCCGGCGCGGGTACCTCGAGGCGGTGAGCGTGAGCGCCTACAGCAACATCGCGCTGGTTCGGCACCTGGCCCCTCACATGCGGGCGGGCGGGTCGTTCCTGTCCCTCACCTACATGGCCAGCGAACGGGTGATCCCGGGCTACGGGGGCGGGATGTCGTCCGCGAAGGCGGCGCTGGAGTCGGACACCCGGGTGCTGGCCTTCGAGGCGGGCCGGCGCTACGGCGTCCGGGTGAACACCATCTCCGCGGGGCCCTGGGCGTCGCGCGCGGCCAGCGCCATCGGGCTGATCGAGCGAATGGTCGAGTACTACCGCGCCAACGCCATGCTGACCCGCGAGTTCACTCCGGCGGATGTGGGCGCCGCCGCCGCCTTCCTCGCCAGCCCGCTCGCCGCGGCGATTACCGGCAGCGTGGTGTACGTCGACAACGGCTACCACGCCATGGGAATGGGCGTCGCCGAACCGCCGCCCACGGCCGCGGGTTAGCGGCCCGATGCGCGATCGCCTCCTCCGGGCCGGGATCGTCGCGGCGCTCCTGGCCGTGGCCCTCGGGGCCTTCGGCGCCCACGGGCTCCGCCACCGCCTGTCGCCCGCAGACCTCGCCACGTTCGAGACCGGGGTTCGCTACCAGATGTACCACGCCCTCGCACTCTTGAGCGCCGGCGTCCTCGCCGGGCCGCGCCGCCACCCCTGGCTGGACCGGGCCGGCTGGTTCTTCACGCTCGGGATCCTGCTGTTTTCGGGCAGTCTCTACCTGATGGTCCTGAGCGGCGTCCGCTGGCTGGGCGCGGTGACCCCGTTCGGAGGGGTGGCCTTCCTGGCCGGATGGGTGGCGCTGGGGATCGCGGTAGCCAGGGGGGCCGGCACCGTGGAGCGGGACGCCCGGTGACCGAGACTCCCCTGACGCACCTGCTTCGCGGGCGCGGCGCACACGCCGATCCGCTGGCCGCGGTGGAGGGCCTCGACTGGCACCTGGCGGGCCGCCGGCCATCGGGGTTCACTCACACGGTCTGGCAGCTGGTCTTCCATCTCAACTACTGGATGGACGTGGAGCTCAGGTGCATCGAGACGCCGGAGATGGCGCACTCGGCCACGGACGCGGCGTCCTGGCCGCCGGAGGCGCCGCCCGACGCGGTGACATGGGAGCACGAGGTGGCGCTCTTCCGGACCAACCTGGCCCAGCTCGACACCCTGGCCCGGGCCCGGGCGTCGACCCTGGCCCGGATCGTCCATCGGGAGATTGGCGCCACGGTGGAGGCGGTGCTCTGGGGGCTGGTAGCCCACAACAGCTACCACACGGGCCAGATCGTGCAGCTCCGCCAGGCGCTCGGCGCCTGGCCCCCTACCAGCCCAGCGCCGCCCGCGCCTGATCCGGGAAGTCCGTAAAGAGCCCGTCCACGCCGAGCGCGGCGAGCCGGCGGTACTCGGCGGCGGGGTCGCCCCCGTACGCGGTGGCCAGAAACGGAGCGTCGCCCCGGACGGTCCACACGTGCACGAACAGGCCCGCCGCATGGGCCCGGGCCACGAGCGACGTGGGCTCGCCCAGCAGGCCGTCGGGGGTCACCGGCTGCACCAGCAGCTTGTTGGGACCGATGCCGTCGGCCCAGGTGGCCACGTCGCGGAGCCCATCGGGTGAGATCAGATCGGCGTAGGTGCGGGGGTCGCCCCGGAGCGACAGGTCGGCCGGTGCGCCCTCGCCCTCGATCAGCTGGACCAGGCGGAGCCGTGTCAGCGTGCGAATCCGGCGGAGGTTTCCGGTCTCGAAGGACTGGATAAAGACCGGGTCGTCGGCCGCGTTGTAGCCCCACCGGCCCAGGGTCTCCAGCAGCGCGTCGGTAATCGGCAGGCCGAGCGACTCGTGATACGACGGATGCTTGGTTTCGGGATAAATGCCGATCCGGCGGCCCGCGCTCGCCTCCCGGTCGCGCACCAGCGCCAGGACTTCCTCCAGGGTGGGTACCTCGAACCGGCCGTCCCAGGCCCGGGAGCGCGACGCCAGCCGCTCCCGCGCCCGGAGGGTCTTCACCTCGGCCAGGGTGAAGTCTTCCACGAACCATCCCGTAACGGACTCGCCGTCGATCACCCTGGTGGCGCGCCGCTCCGGATACCGGACCGCCACATCGGTGGTCTGGCCGATCTCGTTCTCGTGCCGGGCCACCAGCACGCCGTCACGGGTCATCACCAGATCGGGCTCGATCACGTCGGCGCCCTGCTCGATGGCCAGAGCGTACGCCTCCAGGGTGTGCTCCGGGCGGTGGCCGCTGGCGCCCCGGTGGGCAATGACGAGCGGTACCCGTGGCGCCATCAGCTCACGCCCGCACCGGTCAGGCTCTTCACCAGCCGGTACATGAACTCCAGGCCCTCGTAGAACGCCTGCGCCGGAATCCGCTCGTTCATGCCGTGGGCGTTGGGCTCTCCGTAGAAGAGCCCGGAGACGCCGTACACCGGAATGCCGCGATTCCGGAGGTACAATCCGTCGGTGGCGCCCGTGCTCATCGTGGGAATCACCGGCACGCCCGGCCACATCTGCCCCGTGATCCGCTCGATCGTGGCCATCAGCTCGGGGGTGAGCGGGGACGGCGGGCTGTTCCGGGCTTCGCCCACAGGCGTCACCGTGACCTTGGCGGAGCCGACCAGACCTTCCAGCACCTTCCGCACCTCGGCGGGCGACTCGTCGGGCAGGATCCGGCAATTGACCGTGGCGCGAGCCCGCTGCGGGAGGGCGTTGCTCGCGTGACCACCCTCCAGCAGCGTGGCCACGCAGGTGGTGCGGAGCTGGGAGTTGTACCGCGGATCCCGCGACAGGACCGCCGCCGCGGCCGGATCCCCCGGATTCGCGACCAGGGCCCGCATCGCAGCGCCCATCTCACCGCCCACAATCTCCGCCGAGCGGGCGAAGTAGGCCCGGGTGACCTCGTTGAGCCGGACCGGGAAGTCGTGATTGCCGACCCGGACCAGCGCCTCGGCCAGGTGGGTGATGGCGTTGTCCCGAACGGGCGCCGAGCTGTGACCGCCCGGGTTGGTGGCCTCGAGGAGGAAGTTCTGGAACTTCTTCTCGCTCGCCTGCACGTCGTTGGAGACCTTGCGGCCGTCCCGGACCCGGCCGCCACCGCCTTCGTTGAGCGCGTACTCGGCTTCCAGGAGGTCCGGCCGGTTGGTGAGCAGCCAGTCCACGCCGTTGGCGGGGCCGCCTTCCTCATCGGCGGTGAGCGCCACCACGATGTCACGGTCGGGCACGAAGCCCTCCTCGCGCATCCGCATGATCAGCGCCAGGTGGATGGCGCCCTCGTCCTTGTCGTCGGCGACCCCGCGACCGTAGAAGGTCCCGTCCCGCTCGATGAAGGAGAACGGCGGGAGGGTCCAGTCCTCGGGGTTGGCTTCCACCACGTCGATGTGGGAGAGGAGCAGGATCGGCTTCCGACCGCGGTCCCGGCCCCGGAGCCGGGCGATCAGGTTCCCCTTCCGGGGGGCGTGCTCCACCACCACCACGTCCTGCTCGGGAAATCCGGCGGAGCGGAGTCGGGCGGCCATGGCATGCGCCGCCTGGGCGGTGCTGCCCGAGCTTTCGGTGGTGTTGATCTCGATCAGTTCCCGAAGGAGGTCGCGGGCCAGTCCTTCCCACTTCGACAGCGGGCGGTCTTGCGCCCCGAGCGGGGCGGCGGGAACCAGGAGCAGCAGGAGCGGGAGCAGGCGGCGCATCGCCGGAGCCTCGGGGCGGAGAGGGGTCAGTGTCGGGGCGCGGACTCGACGGAAGTAAGCACCGTCCACGCCCGGACGGGACCCGTGGTCGCCGGATCGGGGCGAGCTTCGTTCCCCGGCCGTTTGCCAGGTTCCAGCCCGGGTCATAGCTTCGCGGGCGAGGCTCCACCTGGGGGGAAGGTCATGCCGGGTTTCCGGACTCCGCTCGGTGCTGGTCTGGCGACGTTGATCGGGGCCTGTTCCGGGGTCGTTCCGCCGCCCGGCGCTACGGCGCGCGACAGCGCTGGGGTCACGCTGGTCGAGTCGGCAGCGCCGCTCTGGGGCGACCGTCCTCCCTGGCGGATCGACGCCGAGCCGATGCTCGACCTGGGCACGGCCGACGGCGAGGAGCCGTACCTGTTTGACCGGGTCGAGAACGCAGTCCGGCTCGGCGACGGCACCATCGTGGTGGCGAACGCCGGTACCCAGCAGATCCGCTGGTTCGATTCGACCGGCCGGTTCGTGCGAACCGTGGGCCGCAACGGCGGCGGCCCGGGCGAGTTCGGCGTGGGGTCCCGAATGCATCTCTGGGTAACGCCCGAGGGGCGGCTCGTCGCCGACGACCATCAGGCCCGCCGGGCGCACCTGCTCGACCTCGAGGGTCGGTTCCTGGCGACCATGTCACCGGCCTGGCCCTCCCGGGCCCGGATGCCGCAACTCGCGGGGGCCTTCGACGACGGCCGCTGGCTCGTCCGCAGCTACCTGGACCCCGAGTTCGAGGGCGACGGAGCGCACCTGAAGTGGGATGTCGTCCTCTCCCTCCACGCCCCCGACGGCTCGCTGATTCGCGAGCTACCCACCGTCCCGGGAGCGGCGGTGTACGCGGCCGGCTCCGGACCCGAGCGATCCTTCTTCTCCGTCCCGTTCGTCACCGAGTCCATGGCCGCCATCGCCGGGGGAGAGGTGATGCTGAGCCCCGCCGGTGAACCTGAGCTTCGGGTCTTCGGATCGGACGGGGCCCTGAAGCGAATCGTCCGCTGGAGCCCCCCGCGGCGGACCACGGCCAGGACCTTCGAAGCGTTCAAGCGGGCGGAACTCGCGGCGATCACCGACACCGCCTGGCGGAGGAGTTACGGCAGCTTCCTGGACCAGTCGCTCCCCCTGCCCGCCCTGGTCCCGGCCTATGTCTCGATGGTGGTGGACCACGCCGGCAACGTCTGGCTGCAACGCTACTCTCTGAGGTCGGAGATCGATTCCCTCAACGACGTGGTGGGACCGGATGGCCAATGGCTCGGCTCCGTGGCGGTCCCGGCCCGGAGTCGGCTGCTTCAGGTAGGCCCCGATTTCGTTCTCCTCTGGAGGCGAGACGACCTGGACGTGGAGCACGTCGCCCTCCACCGGCTCCGACGGGGCCCCGGTTGATAGGTTCACGGCCTCAGCCTACCTTGCGCAGCCGTCGTCCCGGACGGGGCGCCGTTTCCGGAGGCCAGCCTGATCGAACCCCGCTATCCCCTGGGCGCCGAGACCCCCCAGGCGGTGCTCGACGCCGAGGCCGAGGCGCTCGAGGCCGTCCGCTCGCGGCCGCTTCCGGTCCGGCTGGCCACCTACGTCCGTCTGGGCGGGCCCGGGTTTCTGGGGGCGGCCCTGACCCTGGGCGCGGGCACCCTCACCTCCTCGATGCTCTCCGGCGCGTCGTTCGGCTACCGCACCCTCTGGATCTACCTGGTGGCGATGGGCTCCGGCGCCTTCATGCTGGCCGCCATGGCCCGGTTCACCTGCCAGGACGGGAGAAGCCTGATCCGGATTCAGGCCGAACGGCATGGGCGGTTCATGGCGGTCGTGCTCACGGCGATGATCGGGATGGTGGCGGTGGCCGTGATCTTCAACTTCGGCCAGTACGCCCTGGGTACCCACCTGATCGAGTCCCTGGCTGGCCTGGGGGGCATCGACTTCCCGCGCCGGTACAACTGGGTGCTCTATCTGGGCCTCACCAGTTGGCTGGTGCTGAGCTACGGGCGGGGCCGGCGCGGCACGCTGCTGGTGGAGCGGTTCATGAAGTGGAGTCTGGCGCTGATGTTCGGGTGCTTCGCGCTCACGGTGGCGATCGTGGGCGTCGACTGGGGCCAGCTGGCCCGGGGCCTGGTGGTTCCCTGGCTGCCGTCGGGGCTCGCCGGCGTGGACCTGTTCATCGCCTCGTCGGCGGCGGCGGTGGGCGTCATGGACTGGCTCATGTTCCACTACGCCGGCCTCGCCAAGGGGTGGGGCCCCCGGCACGAGCGGCTGGCGCGGACGGACATCGTCCTGGGCCTGGCGCTGCCCTTCGTCGCGATCAACGTGCTGGTGGTTGCGGTTTTTGCGGCGACGATGCACGGGTCGGGGGCGCTGCCCCAGACCGCGGCCGAACTGGCCCGGGCCCTGGCGCCGCTCCTGGGCGAACGGGCGGCGCAGGCGGTGTTCTACCTCGGGTTCCTGGCGGTTCCGATCACCACCACGGTCGGCATGAGCCTGGCTGGGGCCATCGCGATCCACGAGGCCTTTGGCTGGCGGCCCGATCCGGGCTCGTGGCGCTGGCGGGCCGCGGTGCTGCTGCCCCAGGTGGCACTGCTGGGCGCCTGGCTGCCGAGCCCGGTCCTGCTCGTCATCGTGATCGCGGGACTCCTGTCGGTCACCAACAACGTGGTGGGCTGGTCGCTCTTCCTCCTCTTCAACGACCGCACCGTCCTCGGCGAGCACCGGAGCCGATCCTACTGGTGGAACCTCGGCATTCTGGTGCAGATCACCCTGCTCAACCTGGTGGCGATCGGCTACGTCTTCAACCGGCTGGGCTGGTGGGGGTGACCATGGATCTGGACCGAAAGGCGGGACCGCTCACCATCCGCGCCTGGGGCCTGGTGCTCAACTTCGCCTGCAATGCGATCCTGCTGCTGGGCCTGAGCCGGGTGGTGCGGAGCGCTGGCGGCGAGGCGCTGCTGGCGCTGGGCGGCCTGGGCACGCTGGTCTGTCTCGCGGTCCTGGCCCGACCGTCGCGCTAGAGCTGGAGCGCGCCGGGGACTCGCCCTAGAAGGTCACCTTGATCCAGTACTCGTGGAGTACGATCAGGGCCACGATCAGGGCCGCGGCGATGATGATCGGCCAGACGAAGAGGTTTGAAAAGAGCTTCGAGTCCTGCTTCAGGTGCATGTAGAACATCGCCACCAGGGCAAACTTGGCGGCCGAGAGGATCAGCAGGATCGGCACCACCAGCGGCTCCACCACCGAATGGAGCGGGGCCTCGGGCAGGCGGCCCACCTCGTAGGCCCCCACTTCGAGCGCGGTGAGCACGAACAGGACCAGCGCCACCTTGAGGTAGAGCGCCGGCGTCGGGTGGGCATGTTCGCCGGCGTGGCCGTGCGGCGTCGCGTGAGCGTCCATGGGAGGGCTCGCTATCGCATCAGGTAGACGACGGGGAAGATCACGATCCAGACCACGTCCACGAAGTGCCAGTAGAGGGCCGCGATCTCCAGATTGAGCGCCTTTTCGGGCGGCACCTTTCCGCGGAGCGCCAGCACCAGCAGCGTGCCGAGCCAGATGACGCCGAGGGTCACGTGGCTCCCGTGGAACCCGGTCAGGGTGTAGAAGGTGGACCCGAAGAGATTGGTGCTGTACCCCAGGCCCTTGTGGTAGAAGTGGTAGAATTCGTAGACTTGCATCCCGACGAAGAAGAGCCCGCACAGGACCGTGGCCGAGAGCCACCCGATCAGCCGCTTGCGGTTTCCGGTCTGCGCTCCGTTGAGCGCCAGTACCACGAAGAACGAGCTGAAGAGCAGCACCGCCGTACCGAACGTCACCAGCGGGATCTCGAAGATCTGCTCGCAGGTCTGCATTTGCCCCTGGAGCATGCACTGCGATTCCTCGTGCGGCAGCGGCCCGACCAGGCTCTTGCCGTGGTACACGAGGTAGGTCGAGATCAGGGTCGCGAAGAACAGGCATTCCGACCCGATAAAGGTCCAGATCGCGATCTTCCGGTTGTCGAGACCGGTGGAGGTGTAGTGGTGCTCGTCGATCGGCCCCGCGTGCGCCGCCGCTGCTGTCGCCAAGTGCGTGCTCCTGTGTCCGTACTCCCGTTCGGCCTATCCGCCCGCCTCGTCGCCCCGGTGATCCGCCCTCAGTGCGCCGGCTCGAAGGCCCACTTGTACACGCTGAAGAAGAGCCAGGCCGCCCCGAAGAGCGTGATCGCGTACCAGTGGGGGACGGTCCGGACCGCGAGCAGGCTGATCAGGGTGATGTTCACTCCGATCCCGGCCATCAGCGGCCAGTAGGACGGGTTCGGCATCACGATGCCGGCGCCGCTCGCCTTCGCCGGCTCGGGCAGGGCGCCGCCGGCGGCGCGCCGGGCATCCCACTGGGGCGTGCTGCTCCCCACCTCCGGGAGGCGGGGGAAGTTGAATTCCTGAGGCGGCGAGGGGATCGACCACTCCAGCGTGGCGCCGTGCCAGGGGTCGGCCGGGGCGCCAGCCGGCTTCCGGGTGGTCTTGATCACGTTCCAGATGAACACCAGGAAGGCCACGCCCAGGAGGAACGACCCGCCGGTCTGCACCAGGTTCCAGAAGTCGAAGCCCAGGCCGGCCGGGTAGGTGTACACCCGGCGGGGCATGCCGTGGAGGCCGAGGAAGTGCATCGGGAAGAAGGTCAGGTTCATCCCGATGAACATCAGCCAGAAGTGGATCTTGCCCAGCGTCTCGTCCAGCATCCGGCCGAACATCTTGGGCCACCAGTAATAGGCGCCGGCGGTGAGCCCGAAGATCGCGCCACCGAAGAGGACGTAGTGGAAGTGGGCGACGATGAAGTAGGAGTCGGTCTGCTGGAGGTCGGCAGGCGGCGAGGCGTGCATCACCCCGGAGAGGCCGCCGATGATGAAGAGCCCCACCATGGCCAGCGCGAAAAGCATCGCCGCGGTGAAGCGGATCGACCCGCCCCAGATCGTCCCGATCCAGTTGAAGATCTTGACCCCGGTGGGGATGGCGATCACCATCGTGGCCAGCGCGAAGAAGGTGTCCGCGAAGGGGCCCATCCCGGTGGCGAACATGTGGTGGGCCCAGACGCCGAATCCCACGAAGCCGATGAACGCGCCGGAGAACACCATGGCCGTGTAGCCGAACAGCGGCTTCCGGGAGAAGACCGGCAGGACCTCGGAGACGATCCCGAAGGCCGGGAGGATCAGGATGTAGACCTCCGGGTGCCCGAAGATCCAGAAGAGGTGCTGCCACATCACGGGGTCGCCCCCGCCGTCCGGCATGAAGAAGCTGGTGCCGAAGTTCCGGTCCATCATCAGGAAGACCAGCGCCACCGTGATGACCGGGAAGGCCAGCAGCAGCAGCACCTGCACCACGAAGCTCATCCAGGTGAACATCGGCATCCGGAGCATCTTCATTCCCGGCGCGCGGAGGTTCACGATGGTGACGAAGAAGTTGAGCGCCGCCGCAATGGAGGCGATGCCCAGGATCTGGAGGCCCAGCACCCAGAAGTCGATGTTGAGCCCGGGCGAGGGCGCGGCCGCCGTGGCCGGGATCACCCGGTTCGAGGTCAGGTTGGCATAGCCGAACCAGCCCCCGTCGGGC
Source organism: uncultured Gemmatimonas sp. (assembly GCA_964521535.1). Lineage (GTDB taxonomy): Bacteria > Gemmatimonadota > Gemmatimonadetes > Gemmatimonadales > GWC2-71-9 > SHZU01. The sequence goes on along the minus strand of CAZFSA010000005.1, from coordinate 45,340 downwards.
GCCGCGCCCACCAGGAAGCTCACGTTGAGGAAGATCCCGCCCAGCACGAACACCCAGTAGCTGAAGGCGTTCAGGCGGGGAAAGGCCACGTCCCGGGCCCCGATCTGGAGCGGGATGAAGTAGTTGAAGAACATCGCCGACAGCGGCATGACCCCGAGGAAGATCATGGTCGTGCCGTGCATCGTGAACAGCTGATTGTAGGTATCGGGGTTGATGTAGGTCGCGTCCGGCTTCATCAGCTGGATCCGAAGCAGCAGGGCCTCGAGGCCGCCCAGCAGGAAGAAGACGAAGGCGCTCGCGCCGTACAGGATCCCGATCCGCTTGTGGTCGACCGTGGTGAGCCAGCTTCGAAGCCCGGTCGTGGGATGGGCGTGGGGAATGGCCGGCGCGTCGCGATCGAGTACCGAGGTAGCCATGATGAAGTGTGCCTCGCCTTACTGATTCGCCCTGAGGTAGGCCACCAGCGTGGTGATCTCCGCTTCGGTGAGCGGCCGGGGCAGGATCATGTGACTGCCCTGCTTGACGCCCTGCGGGTCGCGGAGCCAGGCCGCCAGGTTGGTGGGGGTGTTCTCCAGCATCCCCGAGCCGAGCGTCGTCCGGCTTCCGAAGTGGCTGAGGTTGGGACCGCGGAGCGCCACTGCCCCCGCCAGCGGCGTCCCCACCATCGCGTGACAACTGATGCACCCCGTCGCCAGGAACGCCGCCTCACCCTTCGCGATCACGGTATCGGCCTTGCGGGCGCTGTCCATCGCGGCCGGCAGGCGCCCGCCATCCACCAGGGGCGAGCCCGGGCGCTGCTGCTCCACCCAGGCCTGGAACTCCTCGTCGGTCTGGACGATCACCCGGAACAGCATCCGGCCATGCTGGATGCCGCAAAGCTCGGCGCACTGGCCCGAGAAGTAGCCGGTCGTGTCGGCCGTGAACCAGAGCGGGTTGACCTTCTTGTACTTGGTGTTCGGAAAGATCGGGAACACGTCCCGCTTGGCCGCCATCTGCGGGAACCAGAAGCTGTGTACCACGTCGGCGCTCCACATCCGGAGCCCGACCAGCTTGCCCACCGGGACGTGCATCTCGTTGGCGGTGACCACCCCCAGCTTGGGATAGCGGAACTCCCACCACCACTGGTGCCCGATCACCTCGACCTCCACCTCCGGGTTCTCCGCCGGCAGCGAGGTCTTGAAGATCGCCCGCACCGTGGGCACCGCGATGAACGCCAGGATCACCGCCGGGATCACCGTCCAGAGCACCTCCAGCTTGGTGCTCCCGTGAATCTGGGGCGGTTCCGGATCGCCGGGACGCTCCCGGAACCGGAACATCGCGTAGACCAGCGCCCCCTCGACCAGCACGAAGACCACCAGCGCCCACCAGACCGTCGTCATGAAGACGCTGTCGATGATCCGGGTGAACTCGGACCGGGGGTTGAGCGTCGTCTGGGGATAGTTCTCCACGCAGCCGGCGAGCACGAGCGCCAGACTCAGCGCCGCGGCTCCAGCGAGCCACGCGCGCCAGGGGCGGCCGGGGCGTCTCAACATGGCGATATCGTTTCCGGATCTAGCGGTGGAAGTACGCCGCGCCCGCCCTGCCTGGACGAGCCGCCAAAGTTTATTCGGGCCAACGGGTTGGGTCAAGCAAATTCCGACGGACGCGCCCGCCATTCCCTTTTTCGCCCATCGCGCTACCTTCTCATGCAGGCGATCCCGACGCGCCCGGCCGGAGGTTCCGGCCGGGCCGGCGTCTTTATGGTCCCTGTTTGTCCCTGGGCGGTGACCGATGATCGAGGCCATGCGAGAGAAGCTGGGCAAGGAGATTGCAGCGCTCAGCCATGAGCTCACCGTCACGCTGCCCCAGGCCATCGCCAGCGCCGTCGCCCTGGGCGACCTCCGTGAGAACTCCGAATACAAGGCCGCCCTGGAGCGGCAGCAGCTGGTGCAGGCCCGACTGGGTCAGCTCCACCAGCGCCTGGCCCAGCTGAGCCAGTTGGCCGGTACCGAGGCGCCCACCGACCGGGTCGGGCTGGGCTCCCGGGTCACCGTGATCGACATCGAGACCGAGGAGACCGAGACCTACGAGCTGGTCATCGCCGAGATGATGGACATCGACGCCGGGCACATCTCCCTCGGCTCGCCCCTGGGACGGGCCCTCAAGGACCGGCGGGTCGGCGACGAGGTCTCCCTCCGCCTGCCCCACGCGGTGCGGAAGCTCCGCATCGTCCAGCTCACCACCGTGCACGACCTGGAGTAGCCATGGAATTCCCTCCCCGAAAGCTGCTGGTGGTGGGAGATCGGGTCCTGATCAGCCCCGAGGAGGGAGAGGAGCGGACCCGGGTGGGGCTCTACCTGCCGGCCACGGCCGTGGACACCCAGCAGGTGCAGGAAGGGCTCATCGTCGCGACCGGGCCCGGCGACCCGGTACCCGACGCCTCCAGCTTCGACGAGGAGCCCTGGAAGGCGGACGAGAGGACCCCGCGGTTCCGCCCGATGCAGGCCCGGGTTGGAGACCACGCGATCTTCTTCCGGAAGGCGGCGGTCGAGATCACCTTCGAGGAACGTCGCTACCTGGTGGTTCCGCAGGCCGCCATCCTGGTCCTGATCCGCGACGAGCTGCCGATCTGACGACCATGGCCGAGCCTCCGGCCCTGCCCCGGCCCCGGACCCTCTTCGCGCGGGCACTCCGTCTCCGCTGCCCGGTCTGCGGCGGCCACCCGATCCTGCTCTCCTGGTTCACGGTGGCGCCCTCGTGCCCGGTCTGTGGGTTCCACCTGGACCGCGACGAGCCTGGCTACTGGCTGGGGAGCTACACCGTGAACCTCTTCGCCACCGAAGGGATCTGGGTCCTGTTCTTCGTCAGCGGCCTGGTGGTGACCTGGCCAACCGTACCCTGGTCGGGGCTCCTGTACGGCGGATTGGGCGCGGGAATCCTCACGCCGATCCTGCTCTTCCCGTTCACCAAGACGGTGTATCTGGCGATTGATCTCTCCTTCCGGCCGCCGGAGCCGGGAGAGCTGGTGAGTCCCGCCGAGCGGACGGTCACCCCGAAGCGACCGGCCTCGTCGGGGCGCCCGGTCGCCTGATCGCGGCGGGGCCAGCCGGGACCTGCCCTCGTGGAGGGCGGATTCCCCTTCGCAGCCGGATCAGGGCAGGAGGTCGTGGACCACGTGACCGTCCGTTCCCCCCATGGCCACGCCGGTGAGCGCGGCCAGGCTGGGGGCGAAGTCCAGGAGCGACACGCCGGGCTCCACCCGCCCGACGCCGAGGCCGGGGCCCGCCATCGCGAACCAGCCATCGGGGCGATGCTCACCGGTCCGGCCGTACCGGTTCCAGCCCTCGACCACCCCGGCGGCGGTTGACCGGATTCGCACCGCCGCACCCCGACCCTCGCCGATGGCCAGGCTCCCGGTGGGAACCTCGTCGCTCCATTCCACCAACAGGTCCGGCAACTCGTCCAGGCAGGGCCCGGTATACAGCTCCGCCGTCCGGAGCACACGGCGGATGATCGGGCGGCCGGTTCGGTCGTCCACCAGCCGCAGCAGCTCGCTGGCGATGTCTTCGGAGAGCGCGAGGGCCTCGTGACCGGGCGCCACCAGGCCGCTCGGCTCCCGCCCCCGCAGATTGAGGCGAATCCCGCCCACCGCGAGCCCGTTGGGATGGGGGAAACACCGGCTGGCGGCCGGATCAACGCCAAGATCGATCGCGTCGCCACCGCCTGGAGCCCGGAAGCGCTCTCGCACCGGACCCAGCAGACGCCGGGCAGCGGCCGGCAGGCTCCGCCAGATTCCCCGGGCCAGCCGTCGACCACCGGGTTCGGGCGCGCGGGGTGGAGGCACCGCGAACCCCAGCCGGATCAGCAGCTCGGGCATCAGGAACTGGGCGCCGTACCAGTGCCCCATCCCGTGGGCCGAGACCACCAGGATGCAGGCGTCGCCGGCGGCGGCGACCAGCGCGCCGATCGCCGAATCGATCGCCTGGTACACTCGCCGCAGGGGATCGCCGAGGGCAGCGGCCAGCGCCGGGGCGTGGGCGGGGTGGGCCGGGTCGTGCAGGTGCCAGCACTGATGCCCGGCGCAGTGCGACTCCGTGAAGACCTGGACGAAGCAGTCCCAGCCGCCCAGGGCCAGCTGCTCCTCGGTGAGCCGAAGCTTTGCCTGGGCACCCTGGCAGAGAGCCCCCACGAAGGCCTCGTACCCGGCCTGCGTGCGTTCGATGGCGTCGCAGGAGTCGGGCGCGGGGTGGCGGCCGTAGCGCGCCTCGATCTGACCGGCCAGGTCGTTCGGCCAGGTGCGGAATCCGTACACCGAGTCGTGCCCGCCCCATTCCACCGTCTGAATCCCGTTGATGGCCGGGTCGACGGCGGTGAGCGGGACGTCCAGGATCGCGACCCGGCGGCCCGCCCGGCTCATCGGCCGCCAGAACGGCTCCGCCTTCACGAGCCCGTGATCGGCCGGGCGGTAGAAGTGGTACGTCCCGGGCCGGAGCTGACGGAGGTAATGGAGGCCATGCCGGGCAGGTGTGGTGCCGGTATAGAACGAAGGCCAGGTAGACCCGACGTGGAAGCCCTCGAGGCCGCGGATCCGCCCCGAGCGCCCTCGAGCCATCAGGGCCGCCAGATGGGGAAGCGAGCCGTCGGCGGTCCAGCGTTCGACCAGGTCGGGACTGGCGGCGTCCACCCCAAGCACCAGCACGCGAGTGGGCGGGGTCATCGGCTCACGACGCGGGACCAGGGCCAGACCAGGCGCCGGGTGTAGGGGATGAATCGCCAGCCGCCCGGCTCCCAAAGCGATCGCAGATGCCAGCGCCAGGCCGCGGCCCGGTCACCCTCCATCAACGCCCGCCCCGCGATCTCGTGGCAGGCGCCGGCCAGGTGCCGGCGCCACCCCGCACGCACATCAGAGGGCAGCTCCAGTGAGAGGATCCGCTCGAGCGCCCCCACCTGCCCCAGCAGATAGGCGGCGGACTTCGATTCGGACCATGGCGTGTCGAGATGCCAGACGACGGTGGGCCGGTCGGCGAAGCGGAACCGGTACCCGGTGGCGAATCGGATGGCGAGGTAGGTGTTCTCCAGGTAGCGCGGCATCCCGTCGAACAGGTCGGGCCCGACCCGACTCGTTCGACAGAGATACGAGCCCGGCAGCAGCCAGTGGCGCTCGAGCAGGGCCCGGAGCGGGTCGTCGCGAACCCGGCCAGCATCGACCACCTGCACCTCGTCGCCGGCGGGCCCGCGGCGGAGCGCATTGGTGACGACCACGTCGCAGGTCGGGTGGTCGGAGAGCAGGTCCAGTCGATACCGCAGGGCGCCGGGAAGAAGGAGATCGTCGTCGTCGAGCTCGGCGAACCATTCCGTGTCCACCGCCTCCCGGCCAGCCCGGAGCGCGGCCGGGAGGTCGGCCTCGGCCCGGTACACGATCCGGATCCGCGTGTCGGTCGCGAGCTCGCGGCACAGGTCCGGGTCGCGCTCGGGCCCGTTGACGACCACGATTGGGATCGGCTGCACGCCCTCCTGCGCCATGACACTGCCGAGCGCCCGTCGCAGCAGCCCGGCTCGCTCCGGCCGGCCCCTGGTAGGCATTATTACCGCGACCGGAGGGTTGGCGGTCACGGTACCCTTCCCGGGCACCCGATCACCGGCGGGCATGGCGAATGGCACACGGCATCCCCGATCCCCACGAACTCGAGACCGATGTCTGCGTCGTGGGGGCCGGACCGGCCGGCCTCTCGGTCGCGCGGGAGCTGGCCGGGTCGGGCCTTGCGGTGACGGTGCTGGAAAGCGGCGGCCGGGGAAGCCCCGCTGCCTTCCGGGATCTGAACGAGGGGCTGGTGGTCGGCGATGCCTACGGCGGGCTCGCCGCAACCCGGCACCGCGGGCTTGGCGGGACGACGCTGGTCTGGAATACGCCGATTGGCGGTGCAATCGGCGGCAAGTACGCGCCGCTCGACCCGGAAGACTTCGCGGATTGGCCCTTCGACCGCTCGCACCTGGAGCCCTTCTACCGCCGCGCCCAGGTGGTGTGCGGCCTCGGTCCGTTCGACTACCATGCCGCCCGGTGGGTCGATGCCCGCCATCCGTGCCTCCCGGGGCTCGGCGACGCCCTCACCAGCCAGGTCTATCAGTTCGGGGAGGCCCCTCCCGCCAGGGGCCCGGCCGTCGCTCCCGACGTCGCCATCCGCACCGGCGTGACCGTGCGCCGCCTGGTGATGGAGGCCGCGCGCGCGATCGCCGCGGAGGCCGTGACGGTCGAGGGGCGGAGCCTCCTGGTCCGGGCGCGCGCCTTCGTGCTGGCGGGGGGCGCGATCGAGAACGCCAGAATCCTCCTCGTTTCGGGACCATCCGAAGCGGAGGCCCCCGGTAACCGCTCCGGATGGGTGGGCCGAGGGTTCATGGAACACCCCCGCGACCGCAGCCTGGCGCTCCTGCTCCTCGATCCGCGTGTGGCCGGCGAGCTGGCCTTCTTCGACCGGTACCGGGCAGCCGATGGAACGGTCGTCGGGGGTCGACTCGCCGTGGCGCCCGGCTTCCGCGCGCGCGAGGGCCTGCCGAACGCCTACCTCAGCCTGCTGCCTCGTCCGGGTCGGAAGGGGCTCGCGGCCCGGCTGCCTTCCGCCCTTCGCGCCATCCTGGCCCCGGCGGGGTGGGTGGCTCCCGAAGGGTACGGCTGGTCGCGAAGTCCCGGGCGGCGACGGATCGAGGCCTTCGAGGTCCTGATGAACCTCGAGCAGCGGCCCCATCCTGACAACCGGATCACGCTCGGCCGGGACCGCGACGCGCTTGGGATCCCGCGACCGGTGCTCCACTGGCGCTGGCGCGAGGCGGAGCAGGCGGCTCTCGAGCGGCTCACCGGGGCCGCGGCCGCGGCCTTGGAGGCAACCGGCCTCTTTCGAGTGGAGGTTCGCACCGGCCTTCGCCCCGACCCGAACGCCCACCACCACGCCGGCACCACCCGCCTGGCGGCCGACCCGTCGGACGGCGTGGCCGACCCGGACGGCCGAATCCACGGCGCCGACAACCTGTTCGTGACCGGCGCGTCGGTCTTCCCCACTGCGGGTGCGGCCAATCCGACTCTCACCATCGTCGCGATGGCCTTGAGGCTGGCCGACCATCTTCGCCACCGCTTCGCGCCGGCCCGGCCGTAGCGCCCTCACGCCGGCGCCTCGCGACCGCCGACGAGGAGCGCCACCAGCCGCCGGACCCGCTCCCGTTGCGGTAGCAGGCCGGTCAGGAGGTAGGTCACACCGCCAACGCCGACCTGGACCCCGAGCCGCGCCACCGGCGACCCTTCCGGGTCGAGGCCCAGGCGAACGCCGATGAGGACCGCCGCCATCACCAGCACCCCGCGCAGGGACGGCCAGATCGGCGCCAGGTATTGGCGCAGAGGCATCTGAAGCGAGCGGAACATCAGGCGGTACATCGGCGCCAGGAAGGCGGGGTAGACCAGCACCCACATGGCAGCGATCCCGCCGGCACCCCATCGGCTCCCAACCGCGAACGCCACCGGCATGGCGACGGCCCGGGCCACGGCGTTCCACATCAGGAACCGGGTCTCGCCCCGCATCGTCAGCACCTGGGGTAGCAGCGTCACCACCGACCGGAACGTGGCGTAGAGGCACAGAATCCGGAGGGGCAGGATCGCCTCGACCCATCGGGGGCCGAGGTACGAGAGCACGAAGTCGTCGGCCACGACCGCCATGCCCACGGCGGCCGGCAGCGTGAGCATCACGAGGCCCTCCGTGAGGCGGTGCAGCATGCGCGACAGCTCGGCGAGGTCGTCCTTGACCCGGGCGAAGATCCCGGTCGACACCCGGGTCACCAGTGCCGTGATCTTGTCCACCGGGACGCTGGCGATGCTCCAGGCGAAGGTATAGGCCCCCAGCGCCGCGCTGCCCAGCGCCCGGCCTGCCACCGCGAAGTCGGCGTTGGAGTAGACGTACCAGGCCATCCGGCCCACCAGCACGTCGCGGGTGAACGCGTAGTAGCGGCCGATCGCGCCGAGGCGCGGGCGCCGGAACCGCTGGGGAGAGAGGATCCGGCTCGCGAGGGCCGCCGCCGCGTTGCCAGCCAGGGCGCCGGACACCAGGGCCCAGTATCGCGCGCCGAGCAACGCCAGAGTCAGGGTCACCACGGTGTTGGTCACCGCCTGTACTCCCTCGATCGCCGCCAGCCCCCGGAAGCGGAGCTCCTTCTGCATCACCGCCACCGGCACCAGTCGCAGCGCCGAGAGCACTGCCACGCCGCTCAGGGCAAGCACCACCGGCGGCAGATCGGGGGCCCGGAAGAAGAGGCCCAGTGGGACGGCGGCCGCCGCCGTCAGCGCCGCGCCCAGGAGCCCCAGCAGCACAGCCACCGTGTTGAATTGCGCGATGGCCTCGTCCGACAGGTCCCGCAGCGCCACGATGGAGGTGCCCAGGCCCCCCTCGGTAAGAATGGCGATCAGCCCGAGGTACAGCCCGGCCATCCCGACGATCCCGTAGTCGGAGGCGGTGAGGATCCGGGCCAGGACGATGACGGCGGCCCAGCTGAGCGCCTGACTGCCCCAGTTGGCGAGCGCGGTCCACGCGACGCCGCGCACCATCGTCCGGAGGAGCGCTCCATCGGCGGGCCGATCGCCCGGATCCGACACGCCGGGCTCTACGGCGTGGCCCGGTTACCGCACGTCCCGTCCGCGGCTCGCACCGTTGGATACCGCACGCCCAGCTGTTCCAGATAGGTCCGGTACCGCGAGGGATCGTAGTAGTGCTCCCGCATCGCCGGGCGGTACTTCTCCAGGATCCCGCGGTTCAGGTCGATCGCCGGCCGGTCGCCCGGGCGGATCAGGGGCTCGTACTTCGTGTCCTTGGTCTGGACCTCGCGATAGTAGGCCCAGGCCTGCTCGATCAGCGACGGCGTGAGCAGCAGGTCCAGGATTGTGAGCGCCATCGCCTTGGCGCCCGCCGTGGCGCCCTTGTGGGCCACGGGGGTGGCCATGGCGATCGCATCGGTCCAGTTGTGCCCGGGGAGCCCCGGAATGTTCGACGGGAACCGCAGCGTCACCGAGGGAACGGCCCAGGTCACGTCGCCGATGTCGTCGGAGCCCCCGCCCCGCATCTCCTCCATCTTCGGCGGCGGCCGGAGGGTGTCGACCGCCGTGAGCAGCCCCTCGACCTTCTCCCTCATCTCGGCCTGGAGCGCCCGGGCAAAGCGCTGATCGTCCTCGGACCAGGCCGGCATGCCCACGGCCGCGATATTCCTCGTCAGCGCCTCGGCCACCGGCTTGTTGTGGTGCTGGGGCCAGGCGGAGCCCAGCACCCGGGTGGGCTCCAGCGTGGTGCCGGTCATCAGCGCCGCACCCTGCGCGATCGAGTCGCCGATCGCCCAGAGCCACTTGATGTGGGGGAAGTCCAGTTCGCGGAAGTAGTACCAGACCGAGGCGACCTGGGGCACCACGTTGGGCTGGTCGCCGCCGGTGGTGATGACGTAATGCGAGCGATGCGGCAGCCGGAGATGTTCCCGTCGGAAGTTCCAGCCCGCGTTCATCAGCTCCACCGCGTCCAATGCGCTCCGCCCCCGCCAGGGCGCGCCGGCGCTGTGGGCCGAAACGCCGCGGAAGGTGTACTCCACGGACACCAGCCCGGTGCCGTCGGGCTGGCCCCAGGAGGTGCCGAACCGGCTGCTCACGTGGCTGAAGATGTTCACGTCCACGTCCCGGAACAGACCCTCCCGCACGAAGTACGCCTTGGTGCCGATCTGCTCTTCCGCCACGCCGGGCCAGAGCTTGAGGGTACCGGGGATCTTCTCCCGCTCCATCAGCCGCTTCACCGCCAGCGCGGCGGTGATGTTGAGCCCCTGGCCGGCGTTGTGCCCCTCGCCGTGGCCCGGCGCTCCGGGAACGATCGGCTGGCGACAGGCAACTCCCGGCATCTGCGATGCCTGCGGAATGCCGTCGATGTCCGAGCCCAGGGCGATCACCGGCTTGCCACTTCCCCAGGTCGCCACCCAGGCGGTGGGAATCCCGGCGTACCCGGTCTCCACCGTGAAGCCCTCGCGACGGAGCAGGTCCACCAGGTACTTCGAGGTCTCGAACTCCTGAAAGCCCAGCTCGCCGAAACTGAAGATCTGGTCCACCACCTCCTGGGTGAACTTGGCCCGGGCGTCCACGTCGGCGAGGGCCTCGCGCTTCAGGCGCTCCAGCCGGGGATCGGGACGTGGGGCACGTGCCTGGGCCGCGAGCGGGTGGGCGCCACCGGCGGTACCGAGCACCACGAGGAGCAGCATCAGGATCGGTCGGCTCATACGCGTCTCACAGGAAGCTTGGGTCCATGGGCCTGCCCGGCCGCGACGAAGGGAAGGGCCCGCCGGTCTTTGGGGACGTCTGGCTCAGGGCACGCCCCGGGATCCGCACTGGCCGTCAGCGCCGCGCACCGTGGGGTAGGCCACGCCCAGCTGCTCGAGGTAGCTGGCGTAGCGGGTCGAGTCGTAGTAGAAGGGACGCATCTGGTCCCGGTACCGCGCGAGGATCCCGGCGTTGAGCTCGATCGCCGGCTTGTCGTCGGGTCGAACGAACGGCTCGTACTTGATGTCCCTGGTCTGGACGTTCCGGTAGTAGTCCCAGGCGTCGCTCACCAGCCGGGGCGAGAGCAGCACGTCCAGCATCGTGAGCGCCAGCGCCTTGGCCCCGGCGGTGGCGCCCCGGTGCGCGATCGGCGTGGCCATCGCCACGGCATCGGCCCAATTGTGGCCCGGCGTGCCGGGAATGTTGGACGGGAAGATCAGCTGCGCCGTGGGCACTGCCCACGAGACGTCCCCGATGTCATCCGAGCCCCCGCCCCGCCGGCGGTCCTCGGCGGGCGGCGGCATCACCCCCTTGGGCACGGTATCGAGCCCCGTCTCCGGCACGCCCATCTCTTTCTGGAGCGCCCTGGCCAGCTTGACGTCGGCCTCGGACCACTTCGGCATCCCGACCCGCATGATGTTGGCGCCCAGCGCCTCGCTTAAGGGGCGGCTGAAGTGGGGTGGCCAGGCGGACCCGATCACCCGGGTCCCCGTGAACGTCGTGCCCGTCATCAGCGCCGCGCCCTGGGCGATCGAGTCGGCCACCGCCCAGAGCGCCCGGATCCGCGGCGCGTCGAGTTCCCGGAGGAAGTACCAGACCGAGGCCCGCTGGGGCACCACGTTCGGCTGGTCGCCTCCGCTCGTAATCACGTAGTGCGACCGGTGCTCGGTGCGGAGATGTTCGCGGCGGTAGTTCCAGCCCAGGTTCATCAGTTCCACCGCGTCGAGGGCGCTCCGCCCCCGCCAGGGCGCGCCCGCGCTGTGGGCGCTGCTCCCTTGGAACGAGTACTCCAGCGAGACCAGTCCGCTGTACTCGTCGGGGAAGCCCCACCAGGTGCCGAAACCGTCCCAGACGTGGGTGAAGAAACTCGCATCCACGTCGCGGAAGAGGCCGTCCCGCGCGAAGAAGCCCTTGGTGGCGAGCTGTTCCTCGGCCACACCGGGCCAGAGCTTGAGGGTGCCCGGGATCCGCTCCCGCTCCATCAGCCGCTTCACGGCCAGGGCGGCGGTGATGTTGAGCGGCACGCCGGCGTTATGCCCCTCGCCGTGTCCGGGCGCGCCCGGCACCATCGGCCGGCGGCAGGCCACCCCGGGAACCTGCGAGGCCTGCGGGATGCCGTCGATGTCCGACCCCAGCGCGATCACCGGCTTGCCGCTTCCCCAGGTGGCCACCCACGCGGTGGGCATCCCGGAGATTCCCTCCTCGACCCGAAAGCCCTCCCGGCGAAGCACCTCCACCAGGTACTTCGAGGTCTCGAATTCCTGGAAGCCGAGCTCGCCGAAGCTGAAGACCTGGTCCACCATCCGGGCCGTGAACGGCGCCCGCGCCTCCACGTCTGCCAACACCTCGACCTTGAGCCGCTCCAGCCTGGGATCGGGCCTCGTGGTCCGGCCCTGGCCTGCGGCCGGCACGGCGAGGAGCGTCCCGAGCGTCAGCGGGAGGATGGCGGCAGATCCCGCCCAGGGAAGGATCGGGAGGGGCATGTGGAGGCGTCCGGTTGCGGGTGAGTGGACCCGGGGCGCCGGGCCTCCGGCAATCTACGAAGTCGGGCGGCGGCCCGGGAGGCGGGGAGGGAGGTCGGGAGCCGGGCGACGCCAAAGGCGCAGCCCGGCTGCCGGACCGGAACGAGCACTCCGACCGGCCGTCAGGCTGTCGCCCGTAAACCGGGAATCCGGCCTGACCCCCCGCTCACGCGGGTGGGGGAAGCGGCTTGTCGCTGGTGGCGATGTCCCAGGCCCGCATCCAGTGGTCGCCCATCCGGCGCCAGTAGACCACGAAGGTTCCGTTCTCGGTCACCGGTCCCGGCGCACCCGGCGGGGTCAGGGTGAGTGAGTACGTTCCCCGCTCCACCGCCATCGGCCCGTTGGCGACCACTTCCTGCGCGGTGATGGTGAGTTGCGGCTGCATCGGAGCCAGCCCCGACACCAGCGCCGCGATCGCCTGGCGCCCGCGCGCCACCGGGGCGCCGACGATCATCAGGACGCCGTCCTCGGTATAGGTGGCCGCCACCACGTCACCGTGAGCCTGATTGAAGTGCTGGACGAACTCCGCGTTGGCGGCCTCGATGAACTCGCGGGCCGCGGCCGATTCGGTGGCCATCCGCGCTTCCGCCTGCTCGGCGGTCTCGGCGGCAGGCGTGCACGCGGCCGCCAGGGCCGCGAGCGCCAGAGCGTACTGGGATCGCATCGTTCCTCCGGACTGGGGGGCGGACCGCACCGCAGCGAATCGCACGCTACGATACCGCCCCGACCCCCCGTCGTCGAGAGGCACGGGTGGCCGGATGCCCCCGGCCCCACACGTCGCTCCGCCGTTCGGGCCCGATGCCGGCCCCCGCGTCGCCCACCCCCGCTCCGGAGCGTTCACCGTCACGCTGCTTACCACGTTGGCCGCCGGATCCCACCCCAGGCCCGAGCCGCCAGAACTGCTCCCCTTGTCGAGGGGGCCACTCACTGCGGGAAGATGCAGTGCTCTCCTCTTCCGAGCGCGTTCAGCGACCCGGATCCGGGAGCCTGCTCACCACCCGGCCGTCCGGGTCCAGGAACTCGAGGCTGGGCGTGCCCAGCGAATCCACCTGCAGGACGATGCGCGGCTTCCCCTGGGCATCGGACAGGCGAAGCAGCGCCGCCCGGCGGACGTCCCGCCCCAGGTACGCCCGCTCCGCGAACATCGGTACTCCGTTTCGCGGCGCCAGCGCGGCCCGCCGGGCGGAGTCCTTGGCCGGTCCATCGGGCAGCGCGTTGATGGAGTCCAGCCGGGCGACGACCTCCATGATCGGAACGTCGGCCCGGTCCGCCACCGTGAGCCCCATCCGGCGCTGGCCGTTGTTGTCCATGTACTGGAGGTAGACAACCTGGTCCTGGTTGTACTGGTCGAAGGAGAGGTGGCCGCTGGCCGAGAAGCGGCCGTCCTCCGTCCGGCCGCCGAACGTGAGCCCGCCGTTCTCGGTCTCCTCGTCGTTGAAGAAGATGATCCCCGGCCGGGTGCCCCCGGGATAGCCGAACGGCTTGCCGTAGGCAATCGGTCCGATGGAGCGGTCGCGATTGGAGATCACCATCCGGAGCTTCCCGTCCTTTTCGCGCACATTGATCCGCTCCACGTCGATCTCGTCAAAGCGGGCGCGCTGCGACTGGCGGAACGCGCCCAGGGTGAAGACGGTGAGCAACGCGGTGGCCAGGGCGGCGTAGGCCCGGAGGATCGCGCGCTCGCGCCGGTCACGGTCGGTCATCACAGCACCTCGGGGTGTCAGGGTGATGCGCGGATGGTGTCGCAACCGCACGGTTTCGTCAAATCCGCCCCCCGGGGCGCTATGTTTGGCGCCAGACCGGGCCGGCGGTTCGGCCCTCTCCCGTCAAGGAGCCGTGTCGATGCGCCCGATCGGTCCTCTCGTTCGCGCCACCCTGCTTCTCCCTCTCGCGGGTCTGGCATCGGCCGCCCGGCTGGCCGCCCAGGATGACCCCGCCACGATCATCGCCCGGATCGAGGGGCCCCAGGCACCGAACCGGCAGGGGTACGACCCCTACACCCTGGAGCAACTGATGCAGCGCTTCCGGGTGCCGGGCGTGAGCATTGCCGTGATCAAGGACTTCCGGATCCACTGGGCCAGGGCCTATGGCGTGGCGGACGTGGCGACCGGCCAGCCGGTCGAGGTCACGACCGCGTTCCAGGCGGCGTCGATCAGCAAGCCGGTGACGGCCATGGCGGCGGTGAAGCTGGCCCAGGACGGGCGCCTCTCGCTGGACCAGGACGTCAACGGGCTGCTCCGCTCCTGGCGCGTGCCGGAGAGCGATCTCACCCGGCAGCAACCGGTCACCCTCCGCGCCCTGCTCTCGCATACCTCGGGCTCCGACGACGGGTTCGGGTTTCCCGGGTACGATCCCGGCGCCCCGATGCCCACCCTGGTGCAGCTCCTCAACGGCGAACGTCCCTCCAACGTGGGGTCGGTGCGCTTCGCCAGGCCGCCCTATGCCGGTCAGAAGTACTCGGGGGGAGGCACGGAGATCGTCCAGCTCCTCCTCACCGACCTGAGTGGCCGCCCGTTCGCCGAGCTGATGCGCGAGCTGGTGCTGGGCCCGCTCGGGATGACGGGCAGCTCCTTCGAGCAGCCCCCGCAGGGCGAGCTGGTGGCCCGCACCGCCCGGGCGCATAGCGGTGCCGGCACCGCCATGGGACCGAAGTGGCACGTGTACCCCGAGCAGGCCGCGGCCGGTCTCTGGACCACACCCAGCGACCTGGCCCGCTTCGCGATCGAGGTCCAGCTGGCCTATCGCGGCGCGGGCGGCAAAGTGCTGACGCAGGCCGGGGCGCGGGAGATGCTCGCCCCGGTCGGACTCGGGCCGTTCGCCGTGGGATTCTCGATCGAGCGGCGCGGGGAAGGCTGGTATTTCATGCATGGCGGCGCCAACTGGGGATTCCGCGCCAACCTGCTCGCGCATTTCCGCAAGGGCTACGGGATCGTCACGATGACGAACGGTGACAACGGGAACCTCTTGATTCGGGAGATCGAGGAGCGGGCGGCCGCGGCGTACGGCTGGGATTCGCTCGACAAGCCGATCCCGCGCTGAGAACGCTCCAGGAACCGGATCTTCCCTTCCCGCGCTTCGGGCGCGGGCTCAACCTCTGAAGGTGAACAGCCCCCGGGAGAAATACCAGCATGACCCAAGCTGATCTCGAAGCGATGTTCCGCACCATCGACGCCTCGGACTGGGACGGCCTCGGCCGCTTCCTCCACCCCGAGCTGGTCTACGACCGACCCGGCTTCGACCGGCTGGAGGGACGTGACGCGGTGCTCCGGTTCTACCGCGAGGTTCGTACGATCCGGGGGGAGCACCGCTTCGAGGGCTTCGCCATCCAGCCCGACGCCGGCGCCTGCTGGGGGCGATTCGTCGGGCGCACGCTGGACGGAACACCCGTCGACCTGGAGTTTGCTGACTGCTACCGCTTCAAGGACGGTCTCCTCTGGCGGCGGAAGTCATACTTCCACGTGCCCCTCGTCTGATGGCCGAGGGGGAGCGCGGCGCCGGCCAGGTCCTGGTCGCTCGCCTCGAGAGACGCCGTGCGCGGGACCGACTTCAGAGCGGCCAGTCCCGGAGGATCCGCTCGGTCTCCTCCGAGTGGCCGCTCTCGTCCCGCACCATGTCCTCCAGCTGCACCACCAGCCCCTTGTCGCCGTAGGCTTCCGCCTCCCGGGCCCGCTCGGCGTAGTCCGCCGCCGCCTTCCGCTCGGCCGCGAGTACCGCCTCCAGCATCTCGCGGTTGGTGCGGGCCGCGGGAACCGGCCGCGGCACGGTGGTGGGCTCGCCGCCCAGCGCCACGATCTTGTTGGCCAGGAACTGGGCGTGGAGCTGCTCGTCGGCCACCTCCGCCAGGAAGAACTGGGAGAGCTGCGGCCGGTAGGGCCCGGTGGCCTTCGCCGCGTAGGTCAGGTACTGGATGATGGCGCCGAACTCGCCGGCCAGGTCCTCGTTGAGCCTGGCGATGAGGGTCGTCTTGTCCATGGCGGTCTCTCGTCGATCAGGGGTGCGTTCCTGCCTCGCCTTGCAAACAGGCCGGGCCTAATCGTACCATCCGCCCGGCCCGCTGCAAACGGCCCGGCGCCACGTCGCCCGCGGCCCCTGCGCCACCCTCACCGGGATCTCCGATGATGATTGCCGCCGCTGGACTGCTGCTCGCCCTGCAGGCCCCCCAGCGGGCCATCGTGATGACCTACGACGTCCGGATTCCAACGCGGGACGGCATCACCCTCTCGGCCGACATCTACCGGCCCGCCGCCGACCGGCCGGTCCCGGTGATTCTGGTCCGGACCCCCTACGACAACGGGACCGCGGGGCACGTCGCCGCGGGCAAGGCCTGGGCCCGTCGCGGCTATGCCTACGTGGCGCAGGACGTCCGGGGCCGGGGCGAATCCGACGGCACCTTCTACCCCCTGGTCACCGAGGCCGACGATGGCTACGACACCATCGAGTGGCTGGCCCGCCAGCCCTGGTCCAGCGGCAAGGTGGGCATGATGGGCGGGTCCTATCTTGGCTGGGTCCAGGTCTACGCCGCGGTCCGGAGGCCGCCCTCCCTCAAGGCGATCATTCCGATCGTGACTCCGCCGGACCCCGATCGGAACTTCCCGGTCCAGTTCGGCGCCTACGGGCCGGCCACCCTCTCCTGGCTTGCGGCCATCTCCGGCCGGACGATGCAGGACATCTCCCAGCACGACCTCCGCGCCGTCTACAGCCATCTCCCGCTCTACGAGGCCGATCAGCTCCTGGGCCGCCGGCTGGCGGCCTGGCGCGACTGGCTCGATCACCCGACCCGCGACGCCTACTGGCAGGGGCTCGCCTACCAGACCGAGTTGCGCCAGTCGGAGATCCCGATGCTCCACGTAAGCGGGTGGTATGACGACGTGCTGGTGGGGACCACCGAGAACTTCGTGAACCTCAGGGGCCGGCCGCACCAGCGGCTTCTGATCGGCCCCTGGGGACATCAGATCAACCGGCGGCGGCTGGGCACCTTCGACTTCGGACCCCAGGCCGTGGTCAACCTGGACAGCGTCTACGCCCGCTGGTTCGACCGGTGGCTCAGGGACGTGCCCAACGGAGTCGGGGAAGAGCCGCCGGTCCGGATCTTCGTGATGGAGGAAAATCGCTGGCGGGACGAGCGGGAGTGGCCCCTGGCCCGCACCCGCTACGTGAAGTACTACCTCGCGAGCGGCGGGCGGGCCAACTCGCGCCTCGGCGACGGCCGGCTCGACACCCTGCCGCCCGGCGACCAGCCGCCCGACCGGTATCGCGCCGATCCCATGAACCCGTATCCGTTCCTCACCGACGACGCCTTCTCCCAGATCGGCGGACCCGACGATTACCGGGAGCCCCAGCGTCGACAGGACGTGCTGGTGTACACCTCGGCCCCGCTCCGCCGTCCGATGGAGGTCTGCGGCCCCCTCCAGGTCCGGCTCCATGCCGCCTCGAGCGCCCGCGACACCGACTGGGCCACCAAGGTGCTGGCCGTGCGGCCGGACGGATTCGCCCAGCGGCTCAACGACGGCGTGGTCCGGGCGCGGTTCCGCCACGGGATGGAGCGGCAGGTACCGCTCGAGCCCGGCAAGGTCGAGCAGTACGACATCGACAACTGGTCCACCTGCATCCGGATGGGGGCGGGCTGGCGGATCCGGCTGGAGGTGGCGTCACACGCCTTCCCCAAGTTCGATCGCAACCTCCAGACCGGCGGCCCGATCGGAAAGGAGGCGGCGGGCGTGGTGGCCGAACAGACCGTCTACCACGACCGGGAGCGGCCGTCGTACCTCTTGCTGCCCGTGATCCCCCGTTAGGCAGCCGGCACCCCGGCCGGCCGCCGGGCCACCAGGGTCAGGATCGAGTAGACCGCGCAGGCCTCGCCGTCCTGGTTGGTCACCTCCACGTCCCATTCCACCACCCCCTGAGGAGGCGTGTCGGGCCGCGGGTCGCGGGCGGTCTTCCGCTTGCAGGTGAGCCGCGCCTGGATGGTGTCGCCGGGATAGACCGGCTTCACGAACCGGAGCTGCTCCAGGCCGTAGTTCGCCAGCACCGGCCCCTTGGGCGGATGTACAAAGAGGCCGGCGGCCGCGGACAGCACAAAGTACCCGTGCGCCACCCGCCGCTCGAAGATCGATTCCCGGGCCGCGATGTCGTCCATGTGGGCGTAGAAGTGGTCGCCCGAGAGGCAGGCGAAGTTCACCACGTCGGCCTCGGTCACGGTCCGCCGGTGGGTCACCAGGGTGTCGCCCACGGCCAGGTCGTCGAAGTACTTGGTGAAGGGGTGGGCCACGTCGATCCTGGTATCGGCCCCCTTCATCCAGACCTGCATCGTGTGGGTGAGCGTCTGGGGATGCCCCTGGACCGCTGTCCGCTGCATGTAGTGGAGCACGCTCCGGATCCCGCCCATCTCCTCTCCGCCGCCCGCCCGGCCCGGTCCTCCGTGGATCAGGTGCGGCAGCGGCGAGCCGTGACCGGTGGACTCCTTGGCCGAGCGGCGATTGATGCACATGATCCGCCCGTGCCAGGCCGCGGTGCCGAGGACCATGGTCCGGGCCACGTCGTCGCTGGCGGTGAAGACCGAACCGCAGAGGCTCCCCCGCCCCCGCTTCGCCAGCTCGATCGCCTCGTCCAGGGACCGATAGGCCATCACCGTGCTCACCGGGCCGAAGGCCTCGATGTCGTGAACCTCGCGCCGGCCCAGCGGATCGGCGCAGTGGAGGAGCACGGCGGGGAAGAACGCGCCCTTGCTCCGATCCGCCCCGATGACGCTGAAGTCGTCGAGGCTGCCCCAGGCCACCTGGGCGGCCGCGCGAAGGGCATCCACGCTCTTCCGCACCTCCTCCACCTGACCCCGGCTGGCGAGCGGGCCCATCCGGACCCCTTCCACCGCCGGGTTGCCGAGCGTGGCGCCGGCCAGCCGCTTGCCGATGGCCTTGATGGCGTCGTCGAGGAAGCGTTCGGGCACGAACGTGCGGCGGATGGCGGTGCAGCGCTGCCCCGCCTTGAGGGTCATCTCGCGGGCCACTTCCTTCACGAAGAGGTCGAACTCCTCCGTGCCGGGGGCGTCGTCCGGACCCAGCATGCAGAAGTTCAGGGAATCGGCCTCCATGTTGAAGCGGATCGACTCCTCGATGATCCGGGGATGGGCCTTGAGCTTCCGGCCGGTGGCCGCGGAGCCGGTGAAGGTCACCACGTCCTGGCAGATCAGGTGGTCGAACAGGTCGCCCACCGAGCCCACGATCAGCTGGAGCGCCCCTTCCGGCAGGATCCGCGACTCGACCATCGACCGGACCATGAGCTCGGTGAGGAAGCTGGTGGCGGTGGCCGGCTTGACGATCGCGGGCATCCCGGCCAGGAAGGTAGGGGCCAGCTTCTCCAGCATCCCCCAGCAGGGGAAATTGAAGGCGTTGATGTGGACCGCCACGCCCTCCAGCGGCACGCAGAGGTGCCGGCCCATGAAGGTCCCGCCCTTCGACAGCGGCTCCATCTCGCCGTCGACGTAGAACGGCTCGTCGGGCAGCTCGCGCCGTCCCTTGCTGGAGTAGGTGAAGAAGGTCCCGATCCCGCCCTCGATATCCACCCACGAGTCGCTCCGGGTGGCGCCGGTGGCGGCGGAGAGGGCGTAGAACTCGTCCTTCCGCTCCATCAGGTACTGGGCCATGGCCTTGAGCCGGCGGGCGCGCTCGTGGAAGGTGAGCCGCCGCATCGCCGGGCCGCCCACGGTCCGGCCATACTCCAGCATCGCGCCGAAGTCGAGCCCCTCGCTCGAGGCCGTGGCGACCGGCTCGCCGGTGACGGCGTGATGGAGGGTGGTCGGCTTGCCGGTGCCGGTCACCCAGTGTCCCTGTGCGTAGCTGGCCAGCGTCTTCACGTTGGATCTCCGTCGATGCCCAAGGGGGTCAGGTTTCGCCTCCAAAGTAATCCAGCCGGATGCACGGCAGGGCCGGGGTTGCCTGGTGTGGCAGACCCGCCCAACTACCTTCCTCCGCTTCCGCTGCTTGCGCTCCCGAACCGCCGGAGATGGTCATGCGTTCACCGCTCCCGCTTCTGCTCGGCTCCCTCTGGGTCGCCGCCGCCCCCACCTTCGCGGCGGCGCAGGGCACCAGGGCCGATTACATCCGGGCCGAGCGCTTCCTGCCGGCCAATGCCGCAGCGCTGGTGGCGCACGATCAGGTCCAACCGCGGTGGCTTGGGGCCGCCGGCCGGTTCTGGTTCGAGGACCGCACCGCTGCCGGCCGGCAATGGATACTCGTGGATCCGGCCGGCCCGCGCCGTCCGCTCTTCGACCGCGACCGGCTCGCCGCGGCACTCTCGGTGGCGGCCGACACCGCCATCGATCCGGTCCGTCTGGCCCTGCCCGGCCTGGAAGCGGCCGAGGACCTCGCCTGGATCCGGTTCCAGCGCGGCAGGGGATGGTGGCGCTGCGAGCTGCCGTCGTATCGCTGCGCGCCAACCGACTCGACGCCGGTGCGCATGAGCCATGAGGTGCGGTCGCCGGACGGCAGGTGGGCGGCCTACCTGCGAGACGGTAACCTCTGGGTCCGATCACTCCAATCCGGCGAGCGGATCCAGCTCACCACCGACGGCACCGGGGACGACGCCTACGGGGTTAACCGCTACTGCTGCGACCAGGTCACCATCCGCCGGTTCCAGGTGAACAAGCCCCCGGTGCTGTCCTGGTCGCCGGATTCCCGGCGGATCGTCACCCACCGACTCGACGAGCGCGGGGTGCTGCCCCTGGCCCTGCTCGAGACCCGGCAGGGCCGCCCGGTGCTCCATACCTATCCCTACGCCATGCCGGGCGACAGTGTGGTCCCCCGAGTTCGCTTCGTGGTGATCGACGTCCCTGCCCGCCAGGTGACGCCGGTGGATCGCCCCCCCGCCCCGGCCGACTTCATGATCATGAGCTCCGACACCACCTGGTCCCGCGTTCGCTGGACCCGGAGCGGCGATCGGTTCTTCCTGGTGCAGGGAGTCCGCGGCGACCGGCAGCAGGACCTGCTGGAGGTGGAGGCCGCCACCGGCCGGAGCCGGCTGGTCCTCTCGGAGAAGAATCGCACCTACGTCGAGCTCCATCCCATGGTCGGGGGAACCACCTTCCGCCCGGTCGGGGACGGGTCGGAAGTGCTCTGGTGGTCGGAGCGGGACGGCTGGGCCCATCTCTACCTGGTCCGCACCGCCACCGGCGAGGTGATCCGCCAGCTCACCGCGGGCCCCTGGGCCGTCCACCAGATCGAGTATCTGGACGACGCCACCCGCACGGTGTACTTCACCGCCCGCGGCCGGGAGCCGGGCCGGGATCCCTACCATCGCGCCCTCTACCGGATCGGCCTGGACGGGAGCGGGCTTGCACTCCTCACGCCGGAGCCCGGCGATCACGTCATCGCGTTCGCGCCGGGCGGGCGGGTGTTCCTGGACACCCGCTCGGCCCTCGATCAGGCACCGGTGTCCGTGCTCCGGGACGCGACCGGCCGCGTCCAGAGCGACGTGGCCCGCGCCGACCTGAGCCGTCTCCGGGCCCTCGGCTGGCCGGCGCCCATCCCGTTTACCGTGAAGGCCCGGGATGGTATCACCGATCTCTACGGCGTGATGCTCCGCCCTTCGAACTTCGACTCGACGCGGACGTATCCCATCATCGACTGCATCTACCCCGGGCCGCAAACCGGTCCGCTCGGCCAGCATGGTTTCTCGCTCACCACCGGGTGCAACGGCCAGGCGCTGGCCGAGCTGGGGTTCGTGGTGGTGGCGATCGACGCCACCGGCACGCCCTTCCGGTCCAAGGCCTTCCACGACGCCTTCTACGGCAACCTCGGAGACAACGGAATACCCGACCTGGTCGCCGGGATCCGGCAGCTGGGCGCGCGGCATCCCTGGCTCGACCTCAACCGGGTGGGAATCTTCGGGCACTCGGGCGGCGGGAACTCCTCGGCCCGGGCGATGCTGATGTACCCCGACTTCTTCAGAGTGGCGGTGTCGAGCGCCGGCAACTTCGACCAGCGGGGGTACACCTATCTCTGGGGCGAGCGCTACCAGGGGCTTCTGGTCCGGCAGGCCGACGGCTCCGACAACTACGCCAACCAGGACGTCCAGTCGCTCGCCCGGAACCTGAAGGGCAAGCTCCTGCTGGCCTGGGGCACGCTCGACGACAACGTGCATCCCAATCTGACGATGGTTCTGGCCGACGAGCTGATCAAGGCCAACAAGCGGTTCGACATGCTGGCGCTGCCCAACCGGAATCACGGCTTCGCCACCGAGCCGTACTTCGTGCAGCGCACCTGGGACTACTTCGTGCGGCACCTCCTGGGCCGGGAGCCCCCTGAAGACTTCACGCTCACGATCACTCCCGGTTCGTAGCCGCCGGGTGGGTGCTACGGCCGCTCCAGCACCATCGCCATGCCCTGCCCCACTCCGATGCAAAGGGCCACGAGCGCGTACCGGCCCTGGCGGATCCGGAGCTCCAGGGCGGCCGTGAGCGCAAGCCGCGCGCCCGACATGCCGAGGGGGTGGCCCAGCGCGATCGCCCCACCGTTGGGATTGAGCCGGGGATCGTCGTCCGCGAGGCCCAGCTCCCGGGTGCAGGCCAGGACCTGGGCCGCGAAGGCCTCGTTGAGCTCGATCACCGCCATCTCGTCGAGACTCCGCCCGGTTCGCGCCAGAACCTTCCGGATCGCCTCGACCGGGCCGATGCCCATGATCCGGGGCTCCACCCCCGCCACGGCCGTCGCCACCACCCGGGCCAGCGGCTCGAAGCGGTGCTCGCGAACGGCGCCCTCGGATGCCAGCAGCAGCGCCGCGGCACCGTCGTTGAGCCCCGAGGCGTTGCCCGCGGTCACCGAGCCCTTGCCGTCGGTCCGAAACGCCGGCCGGAGCCGCGCCAGCCCTTCCAGCGTCGTGTCCGCGCGGATGAACTCGTCGTGCTCGAACCGCCCGGCCTCGGCCCCCTTGCGAGTCGGGGGCAGCTCCACCGGCACGATCTCGCGGCCCAACCGGCCGCCGGCCCGCGCGGCCGCCGCCTTCCGCTGCGACCAGAGGGCGAACCGGTCCTGGTCCTCGCGGGAGATGGCCCGGGTCTCCAGCAGGTTCTCGGCGGTCTCGCCCATCGCGTCGGTGCCGTAGCGCTCCGCCATCCGCGGGTTGACGAACCGCCAGCCGAGACTGGTGTCGAACAGCTCGATGTCGCGCGCGAAGGGACGGCTCGCCTTGGAGAGCACGAAGGGCGCCCGGGTCATGTGCTCCACGCCCCCGGCCAGGTAGAGGTCCCCGTCGCCCACCATGATCGCGCGCGCGGCGTTGGCTACCGCCGCGAGCCCGGAGGCGCAGAGCCGGTTCACCGTCTCGCCCGGCACCGAAGGCGGAAGCCCCGCGAGGAGCAACGCCATCCGGGCCACGTTGCGGTTGTCCTCCCCCGCCTGGTTGGCGCACCCCAGCACCACATCCGCGATCCGGGCCGGGTCGAGGTCGGGATGCCGCGCCAGCAGCTCGCGGAGGGGGTGGGCGGCGAGGTCGTCGGCGCGGACCGGGGAGAGCGATCCGCCGAGGCTGCCGATGGGCGTGCGAACGCCGTCGATGATGTACGCTGATTGCATGGCGGTGCTAATTTACCCCGCTCCACCCGGCAGTCATACCGCCTCCCGGAAGGCCTGATGAGCCAGGACAGCGTGCTGCTCGAGCGCCGCGACCACATCGCCCGGATCACGCTCAACCGGCCCGAGGTGCTCAACAGCTTCAACGACGGGATGTTCACCCGGATGCTGGCCGTGCTGGCCGAGGTGTCGGGAGACCGGAGCCTTCGGGCCGTGTACCTCACCGGCGCGGGCCGGGGCTTCTGCGCCGGTCAGGACATCAGCGGCGGAGTGCCCGAGGGACCCTACGGCGCCCACCTCGAGAAACACTGGAACCGGGTGGTGCTCGGCATCCGCCACCTGCCGCTCCCGGTGGTCTGCGCGGTGAACGGCGTGGCCGCAGGGGCCGGGGCCAACCTGGCGCTGGCCTGCGACTTTGTCGTGGCAGCCGCCGAGGCGTCGTTCATCCAGGCCTTCATCAATATCGGCCTGGTGCCCGATACCGGCGGCACCCTCACCCTGCCCCAGCTGGTGGGCCGCGCCCGGGCCACGGCGCTCCTGATGCTCGGTGAAAAGCTGCCGGCGCCCAGGGCCCTGGAGTACGGCATGATCCACGCCATCTGCCCGCTGGCCGAGCTGGAGGCCACGGCGTGGGCGCTGGCTGCCCGGCTCGCCGGGATGCCGACGCTGGCGCTCGGTCTCACCAAGCGGCTGATCGATGTCTCCTATGGCAACGACCTCCGGACTCAGCTGGTGGCGGAGGGCGAGGCTCAGACCATCGCGGGCCACAGCGCCGACCACCGGGAGGGCGTGCAGGCCTTCCGCGAGAAGCGGCCGCCGGTCTTCACCGGGCGCTAGGATCGGCACGTGGCCCTGGACCCGAAGACCACGGTGGGGGTGCTGGGCGCAGGCACCATGGGCACGGGCATTGCCCAGGTGGCCGCGCTGGCCGGTCACCAGGTGACGGTGAGCGATGCCAACCCGGACGCCGTGGAGCGGGCCGCCGGCGTGCTGGAGCGAAACCTGGACCGTCTGGTGGAGAAGGGCACTCTGCCCACCGTGGCCGCCCGCGAGACGGCCCGTCGCGTCACCTTCCTGCCGGCCGACCAGGCCCTCTCGGTATATCGGGGCGCCGGACTCGTGATCGAGGCGATCGTCGAGGATCTTGAGGTCAAGCGCGAGGCGTTCCGGCGTCTCGAGGCCGTGGTGGCCCCGGATGCGGTGCTGGCCACCAACACCTCGTCGCTTTCGGTGACCGCGATCGCCGCCGGGTGCGCCCACCCCGAGCGGGTGGTGGGGATCCATTTCTTCAACCCGGCGCCGGTGCTGCCCCTGGTGGAGGTGGTCCCGGGGCTCGCCACCGATCCCGCGGTGACCGACGCCGCGGTCGTCCTGATGCGGGTCTGGGAGAAGACCCCGGTCGTCGCCTCGGACACTCCGGGGTTCATCGTCAACCGGATCGCCCGGCCCTTCTACGGCGAGGCGCTCCGGATCTTCGAAGAGGGAGTCGCCGACAAGGCCACGATCGACTGGGCCATGCGCGAGGCCGGTGGGTTCCGGATGGGCCCGTTCGAGCTGATGGACCTGATCGGCAACGACGTGAACTACGCGGTCTCGTGCTCGGTGTTCGAGGCCATGGGCTACGACCCCCGCTATCGGCCCTTCCTCACCCAGCGCCAGCTGGTCGATGCCGGCCGGCTGGGGCGGAAGACCGGCGTGGGCCACTACGACCACCGGCCCGGCGCCGCCAGGCCCGAACCGATTCGCGACCAGGAGCTGGCGATCGCCATCTTCCCCCGGATCCTGGCGGTGCTGATCAACGCCGCGATCGACGCCCTCTTCTGGCGGGTGGCGAGCCGCGACGACATCGACCTCGCGATGACGAAGGGCGTCAATTACCCGAAGGGACTGCTGGCCTGGGCGGATGAGATCGGCCCCGCCAAGGTGCTGGAACGGCTGGATCAGCTGTATGCGGAATATGGCGAGGATCGGTACCGCGCGAGCCCGCTCCTCCGGCGCATGGTGCGCGACGGCCGGCGCTTCTACCAATGACCGCCCCGGATCCGGCCGGCCTGGCCCGGCGCGTGGTGGACGGGATGATGGCGAACGATGCCTTCAGCCAGTGGCTCGGCGTCGAGATCCTGGACGTGGCCCCCGCCCGCGCCGCGATCCGGATGACCGTCCGTCCCGAGATGTGCAACGGCTTCGGCGTCTGCCACGGGGGGGTGACCTTCGCCTTCGCCGACAGCGCCTTCGCCTTCGCCTGCAACACCCATGGCACGGTGACGGTGAGCATCGAGAACGGGATCTCCTATCCCGCGGCGATCCGGGCGGGCGACCGGCTGGTCGCCACCGCCACGGAGGAGACCCGGAGCAACCGGATCCTCTACTACCGGGTGCTCGTCACCCGGGAGGATACCGGCGCGCTGGTGGGCCTTTTCCGCGGCACCGCCTATCGCACCGACCGACCCCACTTCCCTTCGACCGCCACCCCCTGACCCCGCCGCCGACCGTGACCGAGACCATCGACTGGCAGCGCGTCTACCATCTGGCGCTCGTCTCCCGGACGATCGACGACATCGAGGAAACCCGCCTGGTGCCCGAGAAGAAGGTGGCGTACCAGTTCTCGGCCCGCGGGCACGAGGTCCCCCAGATCATCCTGGGGTCCTTGCTCACCCATCCCCACGACGCCGCCAGCGCCTACTACCGTTCCCGTCCCCTGCTCCTCACCCTCGGCCTCTCGATCGCCGACGCCTTCGCCGGGCCGATGGGGAAGTCGGGCGGGTTCAGCGACGGGCGCGACATCGGCGTGGTGTGCAACCTGCCGGCCATCCCCGGTCCGGTGGTGCTGCCGATGGCCGGCGACGTGGGCTCCCAGTACACGCCCTGCGCCGGGTGGGCGCAGGCCGCCGTATATCACCGGGAGGTGCTGGGCGACCGCGCCTGGGACGGGGCCATCGGGTGCGTCCTGGGCGGCGAGGCCTCGGTCGCCACCAACGGCTTCTGGTCGGCGCTCACCATGGCCACAACCCTGTCGCTGCCGATGCTGTTCTATGTCGAAGACAACGGGTACGGGATCTCGGTGCCGGCGGCGCTCCAGACTCCCGGGGGCAACATCGCGGCCAACCTCGCCTCCTTCGGCAACCTCCTGGTGCGCGACGGCGACGGCAGCGACCCGGCGCTCGCCGCCGGCCTCCTCGCCGAGGGCGTCGCGCACGCCAGGGCTGGGAAGGGACCGGCGCTGGTTCGCCTCACGGTGCCGCGGCTCTCGGGACACTCCGGCCAGGACACCCAGGCCTACAAGCCCGCCGCCCTCATCGTCGAGGAGCGGGCGCGGGACCCGCTGCCCCGGCTTCGCGCCTACCTGGTCGCCCGGGGAATCGGTGAGGACCGGCTCGCGGAGATCGAGGCCGACGCGCGGCGGGCCGTGGATGCCGGGCTCGCCGAAGCGCTGGCTCGGCCCGAGGCCAATCCCGCGGCCATCACCAGACACCGGTTCACCGAAACTGGCCCCGATGGCCGGCCCGAGCTGCAGCGCCGGGGCGGGCTCGCTCCCTCGGGCCACGTCTTCCCGCCCGGCCGGGAAACCCCGTCGCCCGAGGGCCCCCGGATCAACCTGCTCACCGCCATCCGCCGGGCGCTGGAGAGCGAGCTCCGCCTCAACCCGAAGCTCCTGGTGTTCGGCGAGGACGTCGGGCCCAAGGGCGGGGTCCACGCCGCCACGCTGGGCCTCCAGGAGCAGTTCGGCGCGGCGCGGGTGTTCGATACCAGCCTCTCGGAAGAGGGCATCATCGGCCGGGCGGTGGGGATGGCGTACGCGGGTCTGATGCCGGTGCCGGAGATCCAGTTCCGCAAGTACGCCGACCCCGCCACCGAGCAGCTCAACAACTGCGGCACCATCCGTTGGCGCACCAACAACCAGTGGGCGGCGCCGATCGTGGTGCGGATGCCGGGCGGCTACGCCCCCAAGTGCGGCGACCCCTGGCACAGCGTCTGTGGCGAAGTCCTCTGGGCGCACGCCACCGGCTGGCGGGTGGCGGTGCCGTCCAATGCGGAAGACGCGGTCGGACTCCTCCGCTCCGCTCTCCGCGCCAACGATCCCACGATCTTCTTCGAGCACCGCGCCCTGCTCGATGGCACCTGGGCCCGCCGGCCCTACCCGGGCGACGAGTTCGTGGTGCCGTTCGGCGTGGCCCGCACCGTGCTCGAGGGTGATCGGCTCACCTGTGTCACCTGGGGCGCGATGGTGGAGCGCTGCGAGGCCGCGGCGAAGGCGGGCGGGCACTCGGTACACCTGCTCGACCTCCGGACCATCAGCCCCTGGGATCGCGAAGCCGTGCTGGCGTCGGTCCGGCGGACCCGCCGCTGCCTGGTGGTGCACGAGGACACGCTCACCGCGGGGTTCGGCGCCGAAGTCGCGGCGGTGGTGGCGCAGGAGGCCTTCCTCTCGCTCGACGCGCCGGTGAGCCGGATGGCCATCCCCGATGTGCCCACGCCCTACAACGTCAATCTCATGAACGCCGTCCTCCCGCAGGTGGACGACATCGCGGCCCGGATGGCGGAGCTGATCGAATTCTGACACACGTCGTTCCCCGGCGGGCCGATGCCGTCCTCGCGGTAGTCCTCGCCCTGCCAGCCCTGGCGTCCGCCCAGGGGCACGAGCAGGCCCCTTCGCTCCGCGCCGTTCGACTCACCGAGCGCTCCGCCGTTCGACTCGACGGCCGCGTGGATGAACCGGTGTGGTACACCGCGCCCGTGGCCTCCGACTTCCGCCAGCGCGAGCCCAACGTGGGCGCTCCGGCCAGGGAGCCCACGGAGATTCGGGTCGCCTACGACGACCGCGCCCTCTACATCGCCGTGACGGCCCGGGACAGTCGGCCGGAGGGAATCGTTGCGCGCCATCGCCAGCGGGATCAGATCGCCCGAATCGATGAGCTCCGCCAGGGATTCCGGTACGGCGGCGACGATCTGGTCCTCGTCCTGCTCGACCCCTTCCACGACCGCCGCAGCGCCTACGTCTTCGGGACCAACCCGAACGGCGCCGAGCTTGACGCCCTCCTGTCCAACGACGGTGAGGACGCCAATCCGGACTGGTGGGGGGTCTGGCAGGTCGCGGCCACCCGGACCGTGGACGGGTGGAGTGCGGAGTTCGCGATCCCCTTTCGTTCGATTCGGTATCCGGTTGACGGCGGCGGGCCCTGGGGCTTCAACGTGGTCCGCTTCACGGCCCGCACCACCGAGGAGAGCCTCTGGACCTCGTGGTCGCGCGACAACGAGGGCTTTCACCGGGTGAGCCTGGCTGGTCACCTCGAGGGCCTGGAGGCCCTGCCCCGCCCTGGCCTGAGCCTCGAGGCCAAGCCGTATCTCCTGGGCGGCGGGACCCGAACCGTCGACGGAGCCCGCCGGACCATCGGGGAAACGTTGGAGGCCGGACTGGACCTCAAGTGGCAGGTGACCCCGGGACTGCTCCTCGATCTCACCGCCAACACCGACTTCGCCCAGGTCGAGGCCGACGACGAGCGGGTGAACCTCACCCGGTTCAGCCTCTTCTTTCCGGAGAAGCGGGAGTTCTTCCTGGAGAACGCCGGGATCTTCGAGTTCGGCTGGCGGGGCTCGTTCGAGCCCCCGCCGTTCCAGCTCTTCTTTTCCCGCCGGATCGGCCTGGCCGACGAGGGCGCGGTCCCGCTCCTGGGGGGCCTGCGACTCACCGGACGGGCCGGCCGCCAGTCGATCGGCGTGCTCAACGTGGTGACCGAGCCCGCCTTCGGCGCGCCCCGGACCAATCACGCGGTGGTCCGGGTCCGTCGCGATGTGGGTGGAGCCGGTTTCCTGGGCGCGATGGTCACCGACCAGCGGAGCGAGGCCGGCGCCAACACCGCCGCCGGGGTGGACTGGCTGGCCCGGGCCACCCCGACCCTGACCTTCTCGGGGTTCGCCGCCGGCACCCGCAACAGCGACGGCACCGGTCGTGGCGTCGCGGCGCGCGCCCTGGTCGACTATTCCAGCGACCGGTGGGCGGCCAGCGCCTCGCACCTCTACGTCGGCCGCGACGCCGAGGCCGGGCTCGGCTTCGTCACCCGAACGGGCATTCACCGCACCGACCTCAACCTGGGGGCGACCCCTCGCCCGGGCGCCCTCGGGATCCGCCGAATGGAGGTCTCCCTCTTTGCCCAGCGGATCGGCGACGAGGACGGCCGCACCGTCGATCTTCAGGTGGGGCCCAGCGTGAACCCGGTCTGGGGCGACGGGAGCCGGATCTACGTCTGGTACGTGGCGGGCTTCACCCGGCTGGACGAGGGCTTCACCCTCTCCGACCGGATCGCCGTGCCCGCGGCGCGGTACGATTTCTGGCAGACCGGCCTGTACGGCTCGACCAGCCCGAGCCGCCCGCTGGTGGGCCGGGCCGAGGTCACGCTCCAGGGCATCTATGGCGGCACGCTGCACAGCCTGGGCGGAACGGCGACTCTCGCTCCCACACCGGGCGTGGAGCTGGTCGCCCGCCTCACCCGCAACCTGGCGGACCTGCCCGGGGGCCGGTTCACCGCGGACGTGGGGTCGTTCCGCCTCGCGCTCGCCGCCTCCACCCGCCTGGCGGCCAACATCCTGGCCCAGTACAACAGCCTGGACCGGACGGTGGCCGGCAACCTCCGGATCCGCTACACCTATCGGCCCGGGAGCGATCTCTTTCTGGTATTCAACGAGCAGCGCGGCGAGGGGGGCCGGCTCTGGGCTGCCGGAGACCGGGCCGCGCTGGTGAAGCTGACCTGGCTGTCCCGTTTCTGACGGAGCAAGGCCGCGCAGCAGCTACCCTGATCGGGCCGGCACCGTGATCACCCGCGGCTGGTGGCCCGTGCGCTCCAGAAATCGTGCCACCTCGTCTCGCGCGATCACCAGCGTCGCGGTGTTCACCAGGGGATGAGCCCGAAGCGCCTGCCCGCCCCATACCTCCCGGTCGATCAGCAGTTCCACTGTCCGGTCCGGATCGTTCACCAGCGCCAGGAGCGTCACCGCTCCCGGGGTCACCCCCAGGTGCCGGGCCAGCCGCTCCGGCGAGCCCAGGCTGAGTCCGTCCGCGCCGATGGAGGGGCCGATCGCTTTGAGGTCCACCGGCTTGGCGCAATCGGTCACCAGCAGCCAGTGGCGTTTCCCCTTCCGGTCCCTGAGGAAGAGGTTCTTGGTGTGGACGCCGTTGGCCTCCGCCGGCACCAGCCGCGCCGCCTCCTCGCAGGTGAACACCGCCGGGTGGTCGTACCGGCGATACCCGATGCCGGTTTGGTCGAGAAACCGGCAGAGTCCCGATTCGTCCATCGGCGGCACCGGGTCAGAATGCCAGCATCTGGGTGAACTTGACGATCACGCTCCGGCCCGGCACCGGTGCGTCAGGTCCGCCGAAGCGCTGCTCGTTGTATACCAGGTACAGGTCGCTGAGCGGCCCGTGGATCAGGTTGAAGCGGAGATTGGTGTTGAGCAGCTTCCGCACCGGGTCGTATTGCCCGAAGGCATCCAGGAACATGACCGTGCTGAAGGAATAGCTCCCGCGAACCGTCACCAGCGTGGCGGTGAACCGCGAATCCCCGTCCCGCTCCAGATCGGCGGAGGTGTGCGCCAGGCCCGTGGCCAGCCGAAACCGGTGGCTCGGCACCACGGTGACCGCGGCATTGAGCGTCCGTTGCGATCCGCTCCAGAGCCCGCCCAGGATCCCGGTCCAGGTGACGAACACGGGCCGGCTCGGATCGGTCGAACCGCGGAGCTGGTACTCGGTCCAGCCATAGCCGCCAGCGGGCAGGGGGTCGGCATTCGGGCTCAACCGGAGCGGGCTCGTGATCCGCTGGAACTTCCCGTTGACCGACAGCTCGGCGTAGCCGCCGTTGTTGAGGAAGAAAGTGTAACCGCTGTGCAGGTTCCGGCCGATCGCCCGACCCTGGAGATCGGTGTAGATGTCCCACACGATGTGCGGGTGCATTTCCCTGACGCCCCGCGCCCGGAGCGCGGGCGGGCGCGGGCGGATCCCGATGTCGACGAAATACTTGCGGGCCCCGGTCCGGCGGTAGTAGCCCAGCTCGTCGTTGAACCCCTCGCCCACCTGGAGGACCCCGCCCTTCCCGTGAAAGAAGTTGCCCTCGTAGTTGAGCGAGCTGCGGGCCGCATACTGGCCGTCGCTCACGCCGGGGGTGGCGGTGCCGATCACGTAGGAGTTCCAGTCCAGCCGGCCGAAGAACCGGGCGTTGAGGTCGGCGCCAAACACCCGGTTGTAGTCGCCCGAGGTGTCGGTGGCCTGTCGGTTCATCACGATCAGGCCGAAGTCGCTCCCGCGCCCCAGGTCACGGCGCAACCGGAGCACCGAGTAGTTGTTCGCGCGGCTGGTGGCGGTGGCCCGGGTCTGGATCGACAGCGCTCCCACCGTGAGTCCGCCGGCCCGCCCGGTGAGCCGGAGCCCGCCCGGAATCGTGATCGGCCGGCCGTCGGGCGTGAGCCCGATCCGCCGGCTGTGGAAGAGCAGCAGGTCCTCGTCCGGCGTGGGCGCCGTGAACACCCGGTTGTTCCGGGCCGCGTCGCCCACGTAGAAGATCCCCGAGTTCTCCAGGAAGAACTCCCGCTTCTCGGGGAAGAACTGGCTGAACTGGGTCAGGTTGACCTGCTGCTCGTCGACCTCGACCTGGGCGAAGTCGGGATTGATCGTCGCGTCGAGCGTCAGGCCCCGCGTCACTCCCAGCTTGAGGTCGAGCCCGCCGTCCAGCGACTGGTCGAACCCGGGGCCGCCAGTCGGACGCAGGGTGCTCGCGGCCAGGTACGGCTTCACCCGCAGGTCACGGGTGGCGCGGGGGATCACCACCCCGTTCAGGGTCCCCGCCAGGGATACCCGGGCGAGGTTGTAGGCCCGCGGCACCGGCGCCCAGAAGACGATCTCGTTCTTCCGGCGGATCCGCCGGCTGAAATTCACCCCCCACCGCTGTTCGCCGGTCGCGCCGTAGCGGAGGGTCCGGAAGGGGATCGCCATCTCCAGGGTCCATCCGCCTTCCACCCGCCGGGTCTTCACGGTCCAGACCCCGTCCCAGCTGGTGTTGATCTCCCGTCCCTCGTTGGCCACCTGCCGGTCCGACCTGGCCCCGGCCGCATTGGTGGCGAAGACGTACCCGTTCCGCCGGTCGCCGAAGGTGTCGAGCAGCACCTCGAACGCGTCCTGCGCCGCCTCGTCGAAGTCCTTCCGGATCTGGTTGACGACAACCCGGTCAGGCTCACGGTCATGAAGGAACGCCGCCACGTAGAGGTTGGTCTCGTCGTAGGCGACCCAGACCTCGGTGGCCTCCGTCGCCGGTTCACCCTCGCGCGGCTCGGCCTGCACGAAGTCCCGGGCGGCGGGGGGCTCCTGCCAGACCGCCTCGTCCAGCCGACCATCAACCACGATCCGCTCGGCGGCGGGCACCGCGCGAATGCCGAGCGGCTCCCGAAACCTCCGAGTCGTGGTGTCCGACCGGGCGGCTGGCCGGGCAGCCGCGCCGGTCGCCAGCGTGGCCGGCCGGGAAGCGATCGCGAGCAGGGTCAGGGCGAGCGGAACTGGGTGCACGAGCTGGAAACCGGGGGCGGAGGCCTGCCAGGGGACCCGCAAAGATAATCTGGGCGCTCAGAACGGATCGCCCCCCCGCACCACAATCCGGCAGGGTGGCCGCCGGCCGAACGGCCGGCGGCCTCAGGGCGGCGCCAGCTTGTCCCGGGGCAGCCGACCCGGCTAGACTGGCCCCCCGGACATGACCAGACCTCTGCGCGTTGCCCTCCTCGGCTTCGGTACCGTCGGCTCGTCGGTGGCGCGGATCCTCCTTGAGCGCCCGGAGCTCGCCGACCGGCTCACGCTCACCCACGTCTACAACCGGGACGTGGCCCGGAAGCGAGTCGACTGGGTGCCGCGGTCCGTGACCTGGACCGACGATCTCGAGTCGGTGTTCGCCGCGCGGCCGGACGTCGTGGTCGAGGTTGTGGGCGGGCTCGAGCCGGCCGGCGGCTGGGTGCGCCGAGCGCTCGGGCAGGGGGCGTCCGTGGTCACCGCCAACAAGATGCTGATGGCCGCCCACGGGCCCGACCTCCTGCACCTGGCCGTCGTCCACGACGCGCAGCTCCGCTTCGAGGCCGCCGTCGGCGGCGGCATCCCGCTCGTCCACGGCATCAGGGAAGGTCTCGCGGGCGATCGCCTGACGCGGGTGGCCGGGGTCCTCAACGGGACCACGAACTACGTGCTGAGCCGGATGGCGGCGGGCGACGAACCACTCGACCAGGTCCTCGCCGACGCGCGCCGGCTGGGCTACGCCGAGGCCGACGCGTCGGCCGACATCGACGGGGACGACGCGGCGGCGAAGCTCGTGGTGCTCGCGGGCATTGCGTTCCACCGGCATCTTCGCCTGGCCGACGTACCGCGCCGGTCGATCCGCCCCATCATCGGCGCCGACTTCCGCTACGCTCGGCGCCTGGGCGCCGCAATCCGGCAGGTGGCGCTCGTCGAGGCCGCCGGCGACGACCGCTTTCAAGCATCGGTGGGGCCCGCCCTGGTGGACGCCGAGTCGGGCATCGGCCGGAACGACGGGGCCAGCAACTTCGTCACGGTGAGCGGCCGGTTCCTCGGCGATGCCAGCCTGAGCGGGCCGGGCGCGGGCGGGCCCGCCACCGCGGTGGCGGTCGTCTCGGACCTCCTCTCGCTGGCCGCTCGGCCGGGTCGCGACACGCGCGAGGAATGGCGGCCCGCCACGGTGGTGCCGCCACCTCGCCGGCCGTACTACCTGCGGTTCGTGGTGCGAGACCGGCCCGGCATTCTGACGACGATCGCCGGCGCCCTCGAACGGCAGGGGATCGATCTCGACGCGGTGCTCCAGGAGCGGGGGTACCGGAAGGACGCGCTGCCGTTCGTGATCACGGTCGAACCCTGCGAGCAGGCCGCGCTGGAGGCGGCGTTGGCCGGCATTGCGGGCGCGGACTTCCACGCCGTGGAGCCGCTGGCGCTACCGATGCTGTGAGTCCGAGCGGGAGGACGAAAAGACGGGCAAGCCGACCTGAAACCGGATCGACCCGGCTGGCGTAGGCTACCCGCCTTCCCGCCCCGCCAGGGTGGGTTGGTGCTGACCAACCTGATGGGCGCGCAGGCGGAAGAACTGGTTGAGGGCGTCGCCAACGTGTATCTCCGGCACCTGGAGAGCCGGGACCACTGACGGGATGGCACCGGGTTATTGTAGAAGCGGGATCGGCGGCGGTCCGCCGCCAGGTCCCGAAACCTCGGAACCCGGCACCGGCCGATCACTCGCCCCTGACTCCTTCGACCCTGCTCCTCCCCCGGCTCGGCACCGCCGGCCTGCTGCTCGCCCTGGCCCTGGCCAGTACGGCTCGGGCCCAGCGTCCCGACAGCGCCCGCGCCGACAGCATCCGCCGGGCCGACTCCCTGGCCCTCGCCCGCGAACTTGGCGCTCCGGCCGATACCCTTCGGCGCCCAGGCCCGGGCGTGGATCCCCGGGTGAGCCGGCTCCTCCCCGATATCAGCGTGGTGGGCGACATCGTCGCCGACGCCTCGCCGGACGGGAGCACCCAGGAGGACGGCCACCGGATGGCGGTCCGCGAGATCGAGCTCGGCGCCATCGCCGCCGTCGACCCCTACTTCCGGGGCACCGTCTACCTCGGGTTGAGCGAGGCGGAGGGGATCTCGATCGAGCAGGCGTTCCTCACCAGCTCCTCCCTGCCCTGGGGTCTCGAGGCCCGGATCGGCCGGATCCTGATGCCCGTAGGGAAGCTCAATACCACCCACCGGCACGACCTTCACACCGTCGATTTCCCGTGGGTGCTGAAGCGTTTCCTGGGCGAGGAGGGCCTGAAGGGCACCGGCATCTATCTCTCGAAGGTGTTCTCGCCATTCGGCTTCTATCAGGAGCTTCAGGTGACGGCCGTGGACCGGTTCGGCGAGGCCCCTGAGGGTCTCGTCACGAACCAGCCCCCGAACCAGAACCTCGACGGCCTGGGCTACTCGGCCCGGCTCCGGAACTATTTCGACCTCACCGCCCATGCCAACCTGGAGATCTCCGCCAGCGCCATCAGCGGCCTCCGGGAACAGCCCATCGTCCCGGCGGGCGGCCTGAACGCGGTCAACGCCCGCCAGACAGTCCTGGGCGCCGACCTCACCTACCGCTGGCGACCTCTGCAACAGGGCCTCTACCGATCCTTCATCCTCCAGGCCGAGGTGCTGCGCCAGCTCAATCAGGGACGGTCGGCGCTCCCCGCAGGGCTCCCCCCCTCGGCCTGGCTGGGACCAACGCGGGGCTTCACCGGCGCGTACCTGTTCGCCAGGTACCAATTGGCGCGACGAACCTACCTGGGAGGACGCTGGGACATGCTGCAGGACCCCGAGGCCGATGGAGCTACCCTCAAGGCGGCGTCCGGCTATCTCCAGTTCTTCCCGAGCGAGTTCTCCAAGATTCTGGCGGGAGTGGAGCGGGTCGCCCCCGGTGAGGGGTCGGCCTATACCCGGCTCCTGATGCAGGCGACGTTCGCGCTGGGCCCCCATCGGCCGCACCCGTTCTGATGACGCGCCTCTGGCTGGCTCCGATCGTCCTCCTGACCGGGGTGGTGCTGCCGGCCCAGGGCCAGGTCCGGGTCGTCACCAGCACCACCGACCTCTACGACATCGCCCGCCAGGTCGGGGGCAGCCGGGTGACGGTCCGCCATATCAGCGAGGGCTTCCAGGATCCGCACTTCGTCGAGGCGAAGCCGAGCTTCGTCCTGGAGTTGAAGCGCGCGGACCTCTGGGCGTTCGTGGGGCTGGATCTGGAGATTGGCTGGATGCCGGTCCTGCTGGACGGAGCCCGTAACCCGCGAATCCGGCCGGGGGAGCCGGGATACGTCGACGTCTCCCGGGCGATCCCGGTGCTCGATGTGCCGAGCGGCCCGGTGGATCGGAGCCAGGGCGACGTTCACCCCCTTGGCAACCCGCACTACTGGCTCGATCCCGCCAATGGGGCCCGGATCGCCGACCTGTTCCGCGATCGGCTCACGCAGATCGATCCCCAGGGTGCAGCCGAGTACGCCGCCAACGCCCGGGCCTTCGCCGAGCGCCTGGGGCGGGTCCGGGAGACCCTGGCTCCGGCCCTGGCCCAGATATCCGGCAAGCCAATCGTCGCCTGGCACACCAGCTGGCGGTACTTCGCCACCTTCACGGGGGCCCGGATCGTAGGGTACATCGAACCTCGGCCCGGCGTACCGCCTTCGCCGAGCCACCTGGCGGGCCTGATCGAAACCATGCGGCGGGAAGGCGCCCGAGTGATCGTGATGGAGCCGTTCTACGATCGGCGGACGGCGGATGCGGTGGCTTCGAGGACGGGCGCCCGGGTGCTGGTGCTCCCCTCGTCCGTGGGCGGCGTCAAGGGAGTCGACGACTACCTCGGGCTGATCGGTCACAACGTGACGCAGCTGGCCGCGGCCCTCCGATGACCGCCCTGGTCTCCTTCCGCAACGTCACCCTGGGCTTTGGCCGGCACCTGATTCTCCGGGATCTCACCTTCGACATCCCCGAGGGCGATTCGCTCGGCGTCGTCGGACCCAACGGGTCCGGCAAGACCACCCTCGTTCGAGCGATCCTGGGCACGCTGGCTCCCCGGGCAGGCCAGATCACCAGGGCCGGACACGTGCGGTTCGGGTACGTGCCCCAGCGAACCCACGTCGATCCCGGGTACCCGCTCACCGCCCTCGACGTGGTGCTCATGGGTCGCTACGACCGGGTGGGCCTCGGCCGACGCCCGACCGCGGCCGACCGGGAGCTGGCGCGGGCGGCGCTGGCCCAGGCCGGCATCACCGACCTGGCCGATCGGCATCTTCGGGACCTCTCCGGGGGCCAGCAGCAACGCACCCTCATCGCCCGCGCCCTGGTCGGCGAGCCCAACGTGCTGGTGCTGGACGAGCCCACCGCCGGCATGGACCTGGTCTCCACCACCCAGATCCTGGCCCTGGTGCGCGACCTTCAGGAACAGTCCGGCCTTACCGTGCTGATGGTGAGCCATGCCCTCAACGAAGTGGCCAACTACGTCGACCGAATCGCGCTCACCGTCAATCACGGGCTCCGCCTGGGCCCCGTCTCCGAGATCATGACCGAAGCGGTGCTTACCGAGGTCTACGGCATTCCGGTCGAGGTCAACGCCTTCGACGGTCACCGGCTGGTGATGGCCCGGCGAACGCCCCATGGTTGAGACCATTCTGCTCTTCCGGGAGGCCCTGTACGGGGCCCTCATCATCGGCGTCACCTGCGCGGTCCTGGGCGTGTACGTGGTCCTCAAGCGGATCGTCTTCGTGGGAGCGGCGCTCTCCCAGCTGTCCTCCGCGGGCCTGGCCCTGGCCTTCTGGCTCGGCGGCGCGGGCCTGCTCGCGCCGCTGGCCGAATACCCGGTGGCGGTGTCGCTGGTGGTGACGCTCCTGGGGGCGGCCTTCTTCGGGCTGGGCGGCGCCGGCCGCCGGCTGATCTCGAGCGAGGCCACGATCGGCGTGACGTATGCCGTGGCGGCGGCCCTTGCCATCCTGCTCATCGCCAAGAGTCCCAGCAAGGAGGCTCACGACCTCCTGTTCCATGGCAACATCCTGGGAATCACCCGGCGCGACATGATGGTGCTGCTGGCGGTCAGTGTGCCGGTTCTGCTGCTGCACGGCGTGTTCTACAAGGAGTTCCTGTTCACCTCGTTCGACCCCGAGACCGCGGCCACCCAGTCCTTCAGCGTCCGCCGCTGGAACCTCCTGTTCTACCTGACACTGGCCGTCGTGATCACCGCGTCGATGCAGTTCGGCGGGGTGCTGCCCGTGTTCAACTTCCTGGTCCTTCCGGCGGTTACCGGCCTCCTCCTGGCGCGTACCATGGCGGGGACCTTCCTCTGGGCGGTGATCGCGGCGGTGGTGGCGGTGCTGGTCGGGTTCGCCGCGTCGGTACGCTACGACCACCCCGCCGGGCCGGCCATCATCGCGGCGCAGGGCGGCCTGGTGGGCCTGGCCTGGCTGGCGCGCCGGCGGCGGGCCTGACCGTGCGGCGGCTGACCTTGGTGCTGTTCGCCCTCGTGGCTCCCGCCGCCCAGGGCTGCAGCCAGAGTGGCGCAAAACCCGACACCAACGAGGGAACCGTGAGCCTCGGGCTCGAGCTGCTCGTGGATCGAACCGTGTACCGCCCGGGCGACACCATCGCCGCGCGGATGGTGATCCGGAACCCGGGCGGGGACGCCCTGGTGCTCAGCTTCCCCACGGCCCAACGGTACGACCTGGAAATCCGGGGCGGGGCAGACGCTTCCGTCTGGACCTGGAGCGCCGACCGGACGTTCGCCCAGATCCTGGGAGAGGAGCGGGTGACGCCGGGCGGGTCGCTGGAGTATCAGGAGCGATTCGCCGCCCCCGGCGTGGCGGGAACCTATCGCCTCCTGGGGCGGATCACGGCGCTGGACGTGGACCTTCGGGCCGAGGCGCCCTTCGAGGTCCGGTAGCCGATGGATGTTGAAACGGGTTTCCGGTATCGTTTACTGGTGGACCACACCGTTGAAGGGCGTATGTTCCGTACCGCTGTCGCCCGCCTGCTGCCCCCGTTCCGGGTCACGGCGACCCTGACCCTCCTCGCCAGTGCGCTGCTCACGAGCGGGTTCTCGTCGTGCGCCGGAGGGACGGGACCGCTCTTTGCCCCGCTCTCCATCACGCCTCAGGAAATTCTCCTGCGGTCGTCGCTCGCCGCGGGTCAGGAGGCCGTGGGCCTGGCACGGGTCGAATCGGGCGAACCGGGAGAGCGGTTCGGGGCCACGGTGGAGTACGTGAAGGACCCCGGGGTGGACTGGCTCTCGGTCCAGGTGGTCGGCCGGAACCTGACGCTGCGGGCGCGGCCGGGTGGCCTGGGCTCCTCGGTCTACCGGGCCCGAGTGATTGTCGAAGCCTCGCCCTCCGGGGCGAGCGGGTCGATCGACGTGGAGTTCATCGTCACTCCCTAGGTCTCGGCTGGGGCGAGATCGAGGCCTGTTCGCCGAAGTACCGCTCGCAGTACCGGGCCCGCCGGCGAAGC
The DNA here is from genome assembly GCA_964521535.1 of uncultured Gemmatimonas sp. GTDB lineage: Bacteria > Gemmatimonadota > Gemmatimonadetes > Gemmatimonadales > GWC2-71-9 > SHZU01. Next base: position 5,722 of record CAZFSA010000005.1, on the reverse strand, counting down.
CCGGCCAGGCCCCCCGCCGCCAGCGACCGGGCGTCGAACCCTCCGTCCAGAGCCGCGGTCTCCACGCCCAGCAGGGCCGCGACCCGGTCCCGTTCCTCCAGCCGGGCCGGCGCGACGCCGAAGAGCACTTCCCTCGGGTTCATGCAGAAGGCGGGGGCTATCGAGGCCACCACCAGCCGTCGCTCGGGAAACGGCAACTGGCCGCCGAGCAGGATCCGCGTGAGTTCCGGCTCCAGAGGAATGGCGGCGGTCAGCGCCAGCGCGGTTCGCGGGCTGAGCGGTGGCGGGATCGAGTCGGAAGCCCGCGGATCGAGGCGCTCACGGACCCATTCCCGCGCCCCCGCCCGGTCGCCAGCGAACCGGGCACTCGCCCCGAAGACGGCGATCAGAGCGTAGGCGGCGACCACCACCGCGAGCAGGCCGGCTGCGATCCCGGCACCTGCAAGGATCCGGATCCCAACACCGCTCCAGCGCTCCGCGGGCGGGCCCACGCCGGCCGCCGTGAGCCAGCCCCGCAGGACGTCGGCCCGAAGCGGCTGTCGCTTCCTGCCCTGCCGGCGAGGCGCGCGCCGCTGGCCCAGATCGACCGCCTCGAGCACCAGGTAGACCACCAGCCCCGCGGCCGCGGGACCGGCCACCAGCACCAGTTCGCTGAACGGCAGGAGGCCGGACCCGGGGGCCGACCGGATCTCGAGACCTCCGCCGAGCCATGACAGCGAGCCTGCGATCAGCACGATGAAGGCCAGCGTGACAGCGGCTGCCGCCACCGCCCGGCGGCGGAGCTGCCGCTCCTGCCGGCCTGCGGGCAGGAGCGCGTACCGCCCCGTCAGGTTGAGCAGCTGGGCGGTGTCGCGGTGCCGGTCCCACGCCACCCCCGCCAGGACCGCCACCGGATACCCGCTTCGGCGGCCGGCGAGGAGCCATCTCGCGAGCTGGGTGGTCCGGACGGCCATCGGAATCATCGCGGCCAGCATCACGAAGAAGGAGACGTCCAGCAGGAAGTACCAGATCGCCAGCGCGTCGGGATCGTCGAAGTGGATCGGCGTCACCATCGACAGCCGCTTGAGCAGCAGCCAGCCGGGAGATCGGTCCGGGAAGTCGGCGCAGCATGGCCTCGCGGCGGCCGGGTGAATGCCCAGGATCAGCACGAAGGCCAGCAGCGCGGTCGCGAACCGCCCTACAGTCCGGGTCCAGAGAGCGCCCTGGCGGTGCAGCGATTCGAGACCGGGCGGCGGCCACTCGACCGTGGCCCGTTGCACCACGCCCAAGGCCCGGGTCAGCTCCTCGGCGTCGGGACGGCGGGCCGGGTCCTTCTCCAGGCAGCGCATCACCAGGGCCGCGAAGTCGGGCGAGAGGTCGGATCGCAGGGAAGCGAGCGGAGGGGGCGAGGTGGCGAGATGGCCCCGCACCACCGCCGCGGCTGTGGCTCCGGTTATCGGGGGCCGCCCGGCGAGCAGCTCGTACGCCACGCAGCCGAGACTGTAGATGTCGCTCTTCTCGTCCACCGGGTCGCCCGCCGCCTGCTCGGGGCTCATGTAGGACGGCGTCCCCACCGGGACTCCTTCCATCGTGAGCCGCGCCCCGGCGCCGTCGGTGTCGCGGTTCGCCACGGCCGCGATCCCGAAGTCCACCACCACGAACCGGCCGCCGGGCGGATCGTAGAGCACGTTGGCCGGCTTGATGTCGCGGTGCACCACCCCGCGGGCGTGGGCCGCGGCCAGCGCGGCCGCGACCTCGCCCACCACCCGGCGCACGTCGGACTCGGAGGCAACGGTTCCTTCGGGCACCAGGTCCCGGAGCGACGGCCCCTCGACGTACGCCATCACGATGTACCCGAGTTCCGAGCGCGGCAGGTGGCCCACCCGGTGGATCGGCACCACGTTGGGATGCGCCACCGCCGCCGCGGCTTCCGCTTCCCGAGCGAACCGGAGCCGGGCCGACGGGCTCAGGCCCAGCCGGGGCGCCAGCAGCTTGACGGCCACGTTGCGCTTCAGCACCGGGTCGCGGGCCAGGTAGACGTCGCCCATCCCGCCGCTGCCGATCGGCTCCAGGAGGAGGAGCTCTGGCGCCAGCGCCTCGCGAAGCTCGTCGACCACGTCGTCGCTGGTGCCCATGGATCGGATCCGTATCGGTCCAGAGTCCGCCGCTCGGGATTGGCAATCTCGTCGCCAACGAAACTAATCTCGCTGGCTGGCCGGTCCCCGGCCGCCGTTGTGACCCCCGCCCCGAGGCCGCTAAGATCGAAACATGGTCTCACGCTCGCGGCTGGCCCGCGGTGTGGCCGGCCCGACGGTCGGTCTGCTCGCCCTTGCCGCCTGCGCCGGAGGGGGCGGCCCGCCCCCCATCCCGGCCCCCGCAGTCGATCCCTGCCTGGTCGCAGGGCCCTCGAGCCCGAGAGCTGACACGCTGGTGATTGCCCTGCCGTACAACCCGTCGCACACCGACCTGTCCTCGTCCCCGATCGTCGCTCGCCATCGCCTGGAGCCGCTCCTGAGCCAGGACTGCACCGGCCAGTGGCGACCCGGTCTCGCCGAGCGGTGGACCCGCGTCGAGGACCCGGAGCCGGGCTGGGAGATCCTCCTCAGGGCCGGCCTCCAGGCGGCCGACGGCACCCCGCTCGACGCCGCCGCGTTGGCAGACACCTGGGCGGCCCAATCCTGGTGGGGCGACGGTCTGACGGCCACGAGCGCCCGTTCGCTCCGGATCCCGACTCCCGCCGCCCTGACGGGACCCCCCGAGGCCCTGGCGGATCCGCGGTTGGCCTCGCGTGCCCGCCCATCCATGCCGGTTCTCGGCGCGCGCCACCGGGAGGTGGACCTCGGAGCGGGGCCTGGCACGGGCGCCGTGCTCCGGTTCGTCGAGCTCCCGGAAAGGGGCGACCCGCGCGACGCCCTGGACGGCCGCGGCTCCACGCCGCGCGCCGACGTGCTGCTCACCGACGATCCCGCCGTCCTGGATTACGCCCGGCGTCAGAGCGAGTTCACCGTCACCGCCCTGGCCTGGCAAACCACCTACGTCCTCCTGGTCCCCGGGGCCGCCCCGGTAACCGTCCCCTCCGACGATCGGGAGGCGTTGGCCCGCGAGGCTGTGCCGATCGACGCCCGCGGCGCCCCCTCACCCCATTGGTGGACGGCCGACGCCCGCTGTCGCAATCCTCCGGGCAGCGGCCGCAGAGACAATTACGTCGCATTCTCCCGCTCGGACCCGGTCGCCAGGGCCCTGGCGGAGCGGCTCGTGGCAATGGCGGCTACGTCGGATCGCCCCCCATGGCTCGGGACCCTTCTGCCAGCGTCGTCCGGCGGACCGCGGCGGGTTCTGGCGCTCGGTCCCGGCGACCTGGAAGATGCCCTGCGCCAGGGACGCCATGCGGCCTTCGTGCTGGCCTACCCCCGGGCCGCCCCCCTGGACTGCCGGGACCTGGAGCCCCGTCCCGCCCAGGCGGCCGAGGTGGGCCTGATCGACACCCGACGCCATCTCGTGATCCGGGCCGGGAGCCCGCCGGTGCTGCTGCTGGCCAACGGGGGGTTCAGGGTGATGGCGGAGCAGCGGCCGTGACCTTCCGCCTCCGACTCGGGCTCGCGTTCGCGCTGGCCGCGCTGGTGCCGGTGATGCTGCTCGGCGCGGGCGTCCGCTCGGAGATGACCCGCCGCGCCACCGCTCAGGCCGACCGCCGCGTGAGCGCGCTCACCACCGCGATCGCCGCCGACCTGGCCGCCCGCACCACTGCGCTCCAGGGGCGGCTGACGGAGCTTGCCCGGCAGGCCGCGGGCGACAACGCGATCCGTCTGGTGCTGGAGGGCCGGGGCGGCGACCGCCGCGCGCTGCTGGACTGGGGCGGTCCCGCGATGAGAACCGCGGGCCTCCAGATGCTCCAGCTCCAGGACAGCACCGGGCGGATCGTGAGCTCCGGCCACTTCCGCAACGAATACGACCGGCTCGATCCGGCGCTGCCGGCGGCCCTGCGAGGAGACGGCGCGCCGACCCTGGCGATCGCGCGCGGGCCCGAGGGGCCATTCCTGACGCTCGCAGCACTCGACTCCCTCACCGTGGGTGGCACGCCCTACACCCTGATCGGGGGCACCCTGGTCGACTCGGCCCGAATCGCCGGGCTCGATCCTGAGGGAGACCTCGGCGTCACCCTCGTCGCCGGCAGGGCCGACTGCGGCACGGAATCGGTCGGCCCGCCTCTGCCCGGCATCCCCCTGTTGCCCTGCGCCCCGCGGGACGTGGTGTCCGAGATCCGCCTTCCGCTGGCCACCGATTCCGGGGCAACCCAGGCACGACTGGTCATCACCCGCGATCCCGCGGCGATCCGATCCCTGGAGCGCGCGGTGGACCGGTGGGTGATCGGCGCGGCCGGACTGGCCCTGGCCCTCGCGGCGGCGATCGGCGTGGTGCTTGCCGCCGGCGTATCCCGACCGCTGGCCCGACTCGCCGAGAAGACCAGGGCGGTGGACCTCGATCGGTTGGACCAGACCTTCTCCACCGGCCGGAACGACGAGCTGGGCGCGCTGGAGAATCTGCTCGACGCGATGTCGCGCCGCCTGCGCGCCAGCACCTCGCGGCTCCGCGAGGCGGAACGGCGGGCGGCTACCGGCGACCTCGCTCGCCAGGTGAATCACGACGTCAAGAACGGCCTGGTGCCGATCCGGAACGTGCTCCGGCACCTGAGCGCTACCGCCGACCAGACACCGGATCAGCTGGCCCAGGTGTTCGGCGAACGTCGGGGCACGCTGGACGCGAGCATCGCCTACCTCGAGGAGCTGGCCCGGAACTACGCCCGCCTGGCGCCGGCGCCCGAGGCGGCGAGTTGCGACGGCGCCGCGCTGGTCCGGGAAGTCGCCCGGGCCATCGTCCGCCCCGACCTGGATGTTCAGCTGCATGCCGAACCCGACCTTCCCCCGGTCGGGGGCGATCGGGTGACGGTGCGCCGGATCCTGGAGAACCTGGCCGGGAACGCGGTGGACTCGCTGGGTGGACGGCCGGGACGGGTCTCGCTCACGGTGGAGCCCGCCGGGACGGCGATCGCCCCGGCAGTACGTTTCGTGGTGGCCGATACCGGCCCGGGCCTGAGCCGGGAGGAGCTGGACCGCGTGTTCGAGGACTTCTACACCACCAAGCCTGGCGGCACGGGGCTCGGCCTTTCCGTGGTCCGGCGGCTGGTAGGCGACCTGGGAGGCGCGCTCAAGGTGGAAACGGCCCCCGGCCAGGGAAGCCGCTTCATCGTGGAGCTGCCCGCCGCGTGAGCCGGATCCTGGTGGTGGATGACGTGGCCCCCCTGGCCGAGCAGTACGCCTACGACCTCCGGCGGCTGGGAGGCCACGAGGTGTCGGTGGCCGCCGGCGGCGCCGCGGCGCTGGAGCGGCTGACGCGTGAGCCGGTGGACTGCGTGATCCTGGACCTCGAGATGCCGGGAATGGACGGCTTCGAGGTGCTGCGCCGGCTGGCCCACCGGGGCGACGAGACCCCGGTGATCGTCTACACCGGCACCGGAGACTTCGACCGCTGCGTCCAGGCGGTGCGGCTCGGCGCGGCCGGGTTCATCGACAAGGCCGAGCCGGTGGAGCGGGTGGCGCTGGAGGTGGCGAGCGCCGTGGAACGGCGCCGGCTCCGCGACGAGGTCCGCGCCCTCCGCCAGCGACTGGGCGAGAGCACGCTGATGGGCGCGAGCGGCACCGGCAAGGAGCTGGTGGCCCGCGAGCTTCATCGGCTCGGCCCCACC
>CAZFSA010000004.1:0-60528 GCA_964521535.1 uncultured Gemmatimonas sp. | reverse complement strand
CAGGGCAGCGGCCAGACCGCTGGCGCGGACCAGGCGGCCGAGGAAGAGCGCCCGCCGGTCCCGCCGGGCAAGATGCCTGGCGACCAGCTGTTCGAACTCCGGTGGCGGCCGGCGCACCCGGGGTGCCGCAGCGGCGAGCAGGGCGGTGGTCCGATCCCGGATCGCGGCGACCCGGTCCCGGTCGCCCGCGCAACGGGCGCAGCGGGCGAGATGACACTCGATCTCCACGCACTGCGACCGGCTCAACGCCTGATCGAGATAGGCGTGCAGTTCGTCTTCAGGAATGTGCCGCATACGACTGTCCCGGGTCCATCCGATCATACGTGTCGAGCAACCGCTTGCGGGCGCGGGCCAGCGTGGTTCCCACCGCTCCCACCGCCAGCCCGGTTTGTTCAGCGATCTCTGGATAGCTCAAGCCCGCGTCCCAGAGAAGCAGGACCTCCCGGTCGCGTGGGGTCAGCTGCGCCAGGGCATCGTCGACTCGGGCCCGCCGCTCCTCGACCTCGAGGGCTTCATCCGCGCGGGGAGCTGGCGTCGACATCGGGAGCGGATCGTGGCTGAGCAGCGTCAGGTGCTTCTTCCGCCGGACGGCGGCCCTGGCCTCATCGCGCGCCAGGTTGGCGGCGACGGCGAACACCCAGGCACGGGGCTTCTCCGGCCGGTGAGCCATCGCCCGGATGAAGACCTCCTGCGCCAGGTCCTCCGCCCGGTCCGCGTCCCAGACCTTGCGGTACAGGAAGCGAACCACGGCCCCGTAGGTGGTCCGGTAGAGCCGCTCCAGCTCGTCGTTCATGCCGATCCTTCCGTGGTCCAGGCGCCCCCGACAGTTCCTACGACGCCCGGCGCGGTGAAATCTTGCACACCAACGACTTAGGCACGAGAGCCCGGGGTGACGATCCGGCGGTCGAGCGGATTCTCAGGCGACGTAATTCATTGATATGAATTGACTTAAGATGGTGGGCCGAGGACACATCCAGGGTGAAGGGTACTCTCCCCCTTGGGCCAGTGGTAGCAGAGATCCGGCTTCGCCCGGCGTCCATCGGGCCGTCGGCGGTCATGGAGGACGCAACCTATCCGGTCATCGGCCAGAAAGCTGCACGCCGAGATCATCTCGGCCGACAGCGAGTCCTCTGCTTCCCGATCGGTCTTGCAGAGGAGCGGCGCTCGGCGATTCCGCACCAGCAGTTCCAGCCGTTGGTTGCGAGGCGGGCAGAGGATCTCGATCTGGAGGTCGCGACAGCAGGCCGCTCCGATCGCGTGGTTGGCGGTGCGGCACCGCGCAGTGGCACAGGGGTTGGCGACCGCTGCGACGGGCAGGGCCCGCCGGGACGTGCGGGCCTCCGGGAGCGGGCCGGATCGAAGGCGGCCGCGGTGGACGTACTCGAAGCGCCCTTGTCCCCGTTGCCGGGACCGGGGCCGATGCTCCGGTGGCGTGAGCCGCCCGGAGAACCCGTGAGCCCGGCAGCGGGCCTGGGTTGGGCCCAGTTCTTCGAGGTGCTTGCACGGTACGTGGAGCGTGGCCGGCGCATGCAGGTGGTCGCCGTGACGGGACAGCCGGCCGAACCGGATCCGCTCGGTGTGGCCAAGCAGCCAGGTGGCCTCCGCGTCGGCCGATGTTGGTCCGGCGTCGAGGTGCGCGACCCGAAGTCTCACCCGAAGGGCGTGACAGTGGGGCCCCAGCGCGGCGCAGGGCGGGGGAGGCGTCATGAGCGGGTCACCGGGCCGGGCCTAGAGATTTCGGAGGGCTGGTCGTATTATTGTGAACGATTTCACAAGCCTGCGGGCCGCGCGGCCGCGGCAACCCGCTGCGACAGAAGGTCGGGCCCCTACTCACCCTGGAGAGGACAATAGTAACGATGCGTATCACCGGATCGATGGCGGCGGTCGCCCTGGTTCTCGCGGCCTGTGGCGGTGGCGAGCAGCGACCGGCCCAGCCGGCGGGCGAGCCCGCGCCGGCGCCAGCACCCGCGGCGGCGCCTGCTGGCGCGGTACACGACGTGAACATGGTGCTGGAGGGAACCGCCTACAAGTACGTCCCGGATCAGCTCACCATCAAGGTGGGCGACAAGGTCCGGTTCCACAACGTCAGCGGCGGGCCGCACAACGTTCACTTCTGGGCCGACAGCATTCCCGCAGGCGCCGCGCAGGCGCTCGACGCCCTGATGACCGGCGACAAGCTCGAGCCCCTCGGTGGCCCGCTGCTCATCGAGCCGAATGCGGTGTACGAGATCACCTTCACGGGGCTGCCGACCGGCGAGTACAAGTACTACTGCACCCCGCACCTCGCGATGGGCATGGTGGCGAAGCTGACGATCACGCCCTGACTGCTGGTGGTTACCGACGTGACGCGAGGCCCCCGACCGGGGCCTCGCGTCACTGCTTGGCCTCCATCCTCCGCGCGGCGAGGACCGCCACCCCCGCCACGACCAGCCCTGCCACCACGTCGATGGCGTAGTGCATCTGGGTGTAGACGACACCGACGGTGAGCAAACCGGCGGGGACCAGCAGGATGGCGGCCCACCCCGGCGCGCCCGCCGCCGTGGCGGCCACGGCGGCCCAGGTTCCCGCGACGTGGGACGAGGGAAAGGCCGCGCCGTAGCTACTTCCGCCCGAGAGGATGCCGTAGACCAGGCGGGCCGGCGAATTGTCCACCATGATGCCTTCGGGGCGGGCGAACTCGTAGTATGGTCCGGCGACCGGCAGCAGCAGGAACGACAAGTAGCAGAGCAGGAACGCGCACAGGACCATGAGCACGGCGCCCCGGGCCCGGTCGGGCTCCCCCCGGAGCAGGAAGAGGGCAAAGGGGAAGGGCACGACCAGGTAGTACGCGAAGTAGGCGGCGTGGAACACCGTCGACCACAGCGCGCTCGGGCTGGCCTGCCACCAGTCCCGGCTGGGTTGGCCGCCAAACAGTGCGGCTTCCCACCGCTGAATCACGCCGTCGAAGGTGGGCCGCGACCCGAAGCCGTTCAGGACGTCCAGGGCGCCGTAGAGCGAGAGTAACAGGATCAGCGGCGCGATCTCCCGAGCCGCCCGTCCGACGCGGCCGAGGCCCGGGTGCCGAAAGAGGGCGACCAGGGCGATCACCAGCAGGTGACCGAGGGCGACGCTCAGGGCCTGGGGAGTCCCGGGCCAGCGGGCCATCGCGACCACCACCACCACCGCAGCGTAGCTGGCGAGGAGCCACTCCACCGGGCGGGTCTTCAGAGCCATCCCATCCGGCGGTACCAGTGGAGCGTCGCGCGGGCTCCCCGGTCGAAGTCGTGCTCGGGCTGCCACCCGGTCGCCGCCGACAGCGGTGCGGGGTCGCAGGTCCAGGCAGCCTGGAGGAACTCGTTGGCCTTCTCCACACTCAGCACCGTGGCGCGGCCGGCCAGGCGTGCCGCCAACTCGGTGACGCCAAGCACGCTCCGGGCGAGGAGCGCCGGCAGGCGAACCACCCGGACCCGCCGGCCCGCTGCCTGTCCAATCCGGATCACCAGCTCGCGACTGGTGAGGACCTCGGGGTGGGCGGCGTAGTAGACCCCGCCCAGGGTGGCCGGGGCGGTTCCCGCGAGGACCAGGGCGTGCGCCAGGTCGGGGCCGTACACCAGGCTGAGCTCGAGCGAGCCGTCGCCGAACACCGGAGCGAGCCCGAGGGTCGCGGCCCGAAAGACGCGGAACATCTCTCGATCGGCGGGACCGTACACCGCCGGAGGCCGGACGATGGTCCACGGCAGGCCCGAGGATCGAACCGCCTCCTCGGCGGCGAGCTTGCTTCTCCCGTATCTGGTGACTGGACGCGCGGGCTCGTGGCCGGCGAGCGGCGTGCCTGGCTCGGTGGGCCCGCCGGCCGCAAGCGAGGACACCAGTACCAGCCGCCCGGCGCCCGCTTCCCGGGCAGCGGCCACGAGCCGGGCGGTGCCGTCGCGATTGACGGCCATGAACTCGGCCTCGCTCCGCGCGGCGATCAGGCCCGCGACATGGAACACGAGGTCGTGCCCCTCGACCGCCCGTGCCAGCGCCTCGACGCTTCCGAGGTCTCCCTCCACGAGGCGAACGCCGCGCCGGGCGAGTTCGGCGCCGCGCGCCGGGGAGCGGACCAGCGCGGTGACCCGGAAGCCGGCATCGAGCAGGGCGGCGGCCAGGTGACCCCCCACGAATCCGGTGGCACCGGTGACCATCGCCTTCATAGCGCCCGTTCGTACATCCGGTAGGTCTTGTAGACGCTGAATCCCATCTTCACGAGGCCCGAATTCATCTGGGCATTGTCCTCCAGGATCCAGCCGGCCTCGCCCCACCGGATCCCGAGCGGCCCGGCGTGGGTCCAGATCCAGTGATAGAGCATGGCGTCGACGCCCTTGCCGCGGTACTCCGGGAGGACGCCGAGGAGGAGGATCCTGATCCGGCTGATCCGACGGGCCTTGAGGGCCCACAGCAGGTGCAGCGCCGCGGGCAGGAAGCGCCCGCTGCGGTGCTGCCTCAGGACCTGGTTGAAGTCGGGAAGGGCGAGGCCGAACCCGATCGGTTCTCCGTCCTTCTCGGCGAAGGGCACCAGGTCCGGGACCACGACGGGGCGGAGCTGAGCGGCCAGGTGGTCGATCTCCCGGTCCGTCATCGGCACGGCCCCCCAGTTGTGTTCCCAGCACCGGTTGTAGAGCCGCTTGATCCGATCGACCTCGGAGCGGAACTCGGCGAGCCGGAGCGCCCGGATCGTGATCCCGAACCGGCGTTGTCCGACCTCGACCGCCCTCGCAATCCGCTCCGGCGCCTCGAGGTAGCGGTGGGGATCGCCCCCCTGATAGGCCAGCATGGTCCGGACCGGCGCGAGCCCCGCCGCCTCGTGCAGGGCGGGGTACCAGGGTGGATTGTGCGGCATCATGATGGTATTGGGCTGGTCGAATCCCTCCACCAGCAGGCCGCATTCGTCGTTGACGGAGAAGGAGGCGGGGCCGCGCATCGCCTGGAATCCCCGGTCTCGGAGCCACGCCGCCGCGGCGTCGAACAGGGCGCGGGCCACCGCGGTGTCGTCGACCGATTCGAAGAATCCGTAGAACCCGATCCGGTCGCCGTGGGTCTGGTTGTGCAGATGGTTGACGATGGCCCCGATCCGGCCGACGGGACGGCTTCCCGCTTCGGCGAGGAAGTACTCCGCGTCGCCATGCTCGAAGAACGGATTGCGGCGGCGATCGAGGTGCATCCGCACGTCCCGACGCAGCGGCGGGACCCAGTTCGGGTCCCGCGCATGGAGTCGGTAGGGAAGTGCGATGAACCGTCGCAGGTCGCCGGCGGAGCGTACCGGCCGGACGGAGACTGGTGTCAGATGACGCCCAACTCCCGACCGATGCCTCCGATGGTTTCGAGGCAATAGTCGATCTGGTCGGCGGTGTGGGTGGCCATCAGGCTGGTGCGCAGCCGGCACTGCGACGGCGGGACCGCAGGGGGAACGACGGGATTGGTGAAGATGCCGGCGTCGAACACCCGGCGCCACATCACCAGGGTCTTGTCGAGGGGCCCGATCAGAATCGGAATGATCGGAGTCTCCGAGGGACCGGTGTCGAAGCCCAGCGACCGGAAGCCCTCGGCGAGGCGGCGGGTATTGGCCCACAACGCCTCCCGACGCTCCGGTTCGGCCTGGAGCACCTCGAGCGCGGCCAGGACGCCCGCCGTGTTGGCTGGTGGAAGCGCCGCGGTGAAGATCAGCGGTCGGCTGTGGTGGCGCAGATAGTTGATGACCTGGCGCGACCCGGCCACGAACCCCCCGATCGAGGCCAGCGACTTCGAGAACGTGCCCGCGATGATGTCCGTCTCGTCGGTCATCCCGAAATGCGCCGCCGTCCCGTCGCCGTTAGGCCCGATCACCCCGATCGCGTGCGCATCGTCCACCGCGAGCGCCGCGCCGAAGCGGCGGCAGACCTTGTGGAGGCCTGGCAGATCGGCGATATCGCCTTCCATCGAGTAGACGCCGTCCACGATCACCATCCGGCCGCCGGGCTCCGCGCACTGCTCCAGCTTCCGCGCCAGCCCGGCCAGGTCGCCATGATTGAAGCGGCCGGTAGCGCCGTAGCTCATCTTGGCCCCGTCCACGATGGAGGCGTGGTCGAGCTTGTCCAGGAAGACCACGTCGCCCTTGGTGACGAGTCCCGAGATCAGACCGAGATTCGCGTTGTAGCCGGTGGAGAAGACGATGCAGTCTTCCTTGGACAGGAACCGCGCCAGCGCATCCTCGAGCTGGAGATGCAGATCCAGGGTGCCGTTGAGGAACCGGCTCCCGGTGCAGCCCGAGCCGTACAGGTGGAGCGCCCGAGTCGCGGCCTCGAGCACCCGGGGGTGGTGCGTCAGGCCCAGGTAGTTGTTCGACCCGAGCATGATGCGCTTCCGCCCCTCGATTACGACGACGGTGTCCTCCGACTCGGAGATCGGCTTGAAATAGGGGTACAGACCCTGCGCCTTGACCTCGTCGGCCCGGACGTACCTGCGGCACTTCTCGAAGAGCGAGATTTCAGACTGAATCGTCGGTGTGGCCACGGAGCGCCCCGTCGGTGGTAAGGAGGACCTGCTCGATCCCCTTGCGGGATAATCGGTTAAGCTAGCGGCCGTGGCTCCCGGACACAAGACTTCCGGGGGTCGGTCGGTCTTGACCGGATCGGTACCCGCCGTCGGGCCGGTCAGGGTGGATTGGTGGTGTTATTGTTCTCCCGTTGGAAACGGAGTTCCGGGGCCGGGCTGGCAGCAGAGGACACTCGGCGATGACACGCTTGCTCGTGGTCGGTGCGGTGGTACTGGCCGGTCTCGGGATCTGGCTCTGGCCGGCCGTGGGCCAGCGCCCGACCCCGGGTCAACGGCTGAACGCCGAACCGGGCCGCTTCGAGATTCCGGGAATGGACTGGGGGCCGGACGCCGCCTGGCGCCGCCACGCGCGCCAGGTGCGCGAGAACCGGGCCGCCATGCTGCGGCGGGGCGATATCCAGGGCCTCAACCGGCGGGGAACGGCCCTGCTTCGCACTGAAGGGGCCGTGGCCGAGCCCGCATCGGGGGTGGCGGTGACCGGAACCTTCCACGTGCCCGTGGTCCTGATCGCCTTCCAGGATGTCAACGTCGCGTTTCCGGTCCAGGCCTTTCAGGACCTCCTCTTCGCAGCCACCCCCCCCGACGGGCGGGCCTACACGCTCAAGACCTACTACGAGCAGGTTTCCGGGGGCCGGATCTCGATGTTCGGCCGGGTCTTCGACCCGGTGCGGACGGACTCGACCGCCGATTTCTATCAGCAGAACTGCAACGGCATCGGGGTCCGGAACACCTGCCCCGACGGGGGCGCGCGATTCGGTCGACTGCTGCTCGCGGTGCTGGACTCGATCTCGAACCGCCCGGGGGCCGACACGGTCTGGTCCCGCTTCGACAACGACGGACCCGATGGCATTCCCAACTCCGGCGACGATGACGGGGAGGTGGACTTCGTCACGTTCCTCCAGCCGGTCCGCGATGGGGCCTGCCAGCCGAGCCCGGGGATCTGGGCTCACCGCTGGGTGATTGCGGGCTGGAACAACGGGTCGAAGTACGTGACCAGGACACCGCGTCGCGGGCCGGGTGGCCAGCCCATTCCCGGTCAGTTCATCACCATCAACAACTACACGATCCAGAGCCAGGTGGGCGGCGGCTCCGGCTGCAACGCCCCGCTGCCGCCCACGCCACCGGCCCCGGAGCAGATCATGCCGATCGGCACGGTGGCCCACGAGACCGGCCATGCGTTCGGCCTGCCCGACCTGTACGACACCGATTTCGCCGGGTCGGGCACGGAGGGCGTGGGCGAATGGGCCATCATGGGGAGCGGCAACTACTCGCGGGCCTATAGCCCCACCGGTTACGATGCCTGGTCCCTGAACGAGCTGGGGTGGGTGACGGTGGAACCGCTCACCGGCAGCCGGACCGTCACCACCGGCCCCCGCCAGACCAGCGACACCGTTTTCCTCGCCCGTACTGGCGTCTCGAACGAGTACTTCCTGATCGAGAATCGACAGGCGGTGCACTCGGACACCGCGATGCTCAACCCCACCAACCCGTCCCTCCCTGACGGCGCCAATCCCTGCCGGTCGAACTGCCGGAAGGCGCCGGGGCTGTTGATCTGGCACATCGACGAGGCGATCATCGCCGCCCGGCGGCAGCAGAATCGGATCAACGCCGGCTCGCCCCAGGGCGTGGCCCTGGTGCAGTCCGACGGGCTCAACCAGCTCCGAACCCGGGGTGGCAACCGGGGGGACCACGGCGATCCGTTCCCGGGCGTGCTGGGGCGCACCGCGTTCACGCTCGGAAGTACGCCGGCGGCGCGACTCAATGGGGGGAGCTACACTGGCTTCATCATTGATCAGATCGAGCAGCTGGCGGGCGGGGCCATGCGGTTTCGCTTCCTGCGCCGGGAGCCAAGCGTGGTGCGCGCGCTCCTGGCTGGCGTCTCGATCGAGGTGAACGGGCAGGCCTGGAACCGGTTCGAGGACGTGATCCCCGAGGGCCAGCAGTTCACCGTGAGCGCCCCGGCCGAGCAGCTCACCCTCACTGGCCGGACCCTGGCCAGGTTCCTTCAGTGGAGCAACGGCGGGCCTCGGACCCAGACCATCACCGCGGGGGCCGTCCCCGACACGCTCTCGGCCACCTTCGCGGCGGAGCATCGGGTGCTGGTGGTCAAGACCGGGACCGGCGCCGGGGCCGTGACGGCCAGCGTGGCCGGCAACCTGGCAAGCGGGATTTTTCTGGCGGCGGGAACCCCGGTGACCCTCACCGCCACGGCCGGTCCGGGCGGACTCTTCGCGGGCTGGCGCGGGGACACCAGCGCGGCCGGCGGCTCGCTGGTAGTGCGGATGGATCGCCCCTACGACCTCGAGGCCTCGTTCGTGGCGGAAGTGGCCGTCGACGTGGCCGACGCGACGGCTGAGCTGCTCGGCACGCCGAAGCTCACGGTTCAGCAGCGGGACTTCCTTGATCAGGCGGGCAACCGCAATGGCTTCTACGACCTGGGCGACTACCTCGCGCTGCTGTCCCGCAACGGGCTGGCCGCCCCCCCCGCCGTCGCTCAGGTCGCTGCCGTCCGTCGCGAAGAGGGCCGCCAATGAGCAGGGTCCTGCTCCTCTCCGCCGCGATCCTGGTGGGTGCCAGCGCCTGCGGGGGCAAGGAGCCGCCCGTTGGCCCCACCGCCGGCGATCTCACGGTCTCGTATTCCGGTTCCGGCAGCAACGACGGCGCGCTCCTCCTGCTGGTGACCGGCGGACCGGTTGACGCCGTCACTCCGCTCTCGCCCTACCGCGTCGAGAGCGCCCCGGCCGGCCCCAACGCCACCCGGATGATCGTCATCGGCGCCCTCTCGCCTGGCGACATCCTCCGGCTCCGGGTGCCGGACCTTGCTGCCGCGGCCAGCTACCGGGTGCAGGTGGAGGCGGTCGCCGATCGCGCCACCTTCGCCCTGCTTGACCCCGGCCGCTATACCGCCGCACCGCGGAAGTAGGCCGCGCCCCATGGAGCGGCGCGAGTTTCTCCGGGTCACGCTCGCCGCGGGCTCGACCCTCTCGATTGCCGTGGCGCTGCAGGGCTGCGAACCGGAGCCGGCACCCTCGGGCACGCCGGGGTCGTTCGTTCCCAACGCCTGGATCGAGATCGATCCCGAGGGTGTGGTCACGGTGCTGGTCGACCGGTCCGAGATGGGCCAGGGCGTCAGCACCGCGCTGCCGATGCTGGTGGCCGAGGAACTCGACGCGGACTGGGCACGGGTGCGGTATCGCTTCGCGCCCGCCAATGAGGCCTACTACAACCCGCTCCTCCGGGCGCAGTTGACCGGTGGCAGTACCGCGGTCGCGGCAGCCTGGGAGCCGCTGCGCCGCGCCGGAGCCACGGCGCGCGCCTTGCTCCTGGCCGCCGCGGCGGCCCGCTGGGGCGTTCCGGTATCCGAGTGCCGTACGGAGCCAGGCCAGGTGGTGCACGAGGCGTCGGGGCGGCGAGCCGATTATGGCGCGCTGGCAGCCGAGGCCGCGCGGCAGCCGGTGCCGGAGAAGGTGCCGCTCAAGGCGCCCGGCAGCTACCGCCTGATCGGCCGGCCGGTGACGCGGCTCGACCTGTCGGAAAAGGTTACGGGCCGAGCGGTGTTCGGCCTCGATGCCGGGCCGCGGGACGCGCTGGTGGCGGTCGTGGCGCGTTGTCCGGTGTTCGGCGGGCGCCTTCGCCGGTTCGATCCTGCACGGGCGCGCGAAGTGCCCGGAGTCCGCGAGGTGGTGGCGATCGGGAGCGGCGTCGCGGTGGTGGCCGACCACACCTGGGCAGCGCTCCGGGGCCGGGACGGGCTCGAGGTCGAGTGGGACGAGGGTTCCTTCGCCAGCTTCGACAACGCCGCGCTGGACCGGGCCTTCGACGAGGCGCTCCGCGGGAGTGGGCGGGTGGGCCGCACGACCGGCGATCCCCGCGGGGTGGCCCCGGCCACCACGGTCAGCGCCGTCTACGACGTGCCCTATCTGGCGCACGCCACGATGGAACCGATGAACTGCGTGGCCCAGGTCCGGAGCGACGGGGCCACGATCTGGGTGCCGACCCAGTTCCAGGCGGCTCCGTGGTACTTCGCTGGAGGTGGGGCGCGGGGGGTAGCGGCCAAGGTCGCCGGCCTGCGCCCCGAACAGGTAGAGGTGGTAACGACGCACCTGGGAGGGGGCTTCGGCCGGCGCTCGGAACTGGACGTGGTCCGGGAGGCCGTGGAGGTGGCGCGCCACACCGGAGGCCGGGCAGTTCGCCTGGTCTGGACCCGGGAAGACGATACCAGGCATGACCATTACCGGCCGGCGGCCCGCCATGCGATGAGCGGGGGACTCGATACCTCCGGCGCGCCCGTGCTCTGGCGCCACCATATCGTGTCCCAGTCGATCATCCGGAAGTTCGTGCCCCGCGCGGTGCCCCGCTGGGCGACGGGAATCGCCGGCCCGCTCAAAGGTGGCGTCGACCGGAACGCCATCGAGGGGGCGTTGGAGGTCCCCTACGGCATCCCCAACGTCGAGGTGGCCTTCTCCGAGCTCGAGCTGGCGGTGCCGGTGGGGTTCTGGCGCTCGGTGGGGCACAGCCACACCGCGTTCGCCGTAGAGAGCTTCATCGATGAGCTGGCCCAGGCCGCGGGCCGCGATCCGGTGGCGTTTCGGCGCGACTTGCTCGGCGCTGCTCCGCGGCATCGCGCCGTGCTGGACCTCGCGGCCGAGCGGGCGGGGTGGGGAACCGCGCTTCCGCCGAACTGGGGCCGGGGGGTGGCCGTGCACGAATCCTTCGGCAGCGTGGTGGCGGAGATCGCCGAGGTTTCGGTCGGGGACCGGAACGAGGTCCGGGTCCACCGGGTGATCTGCGCGGTCGACTGCGGTACGATCGTCAACCCGGACACCGTGATGGCCCAGATGGAAAGCGGCATTGTCTACGGGTTGAGTGCCGCGCTCACGGGTCGAATTACCCTGGCGGGGGGGCGGGTGAAGGAAGGGAACTTCCACGATTACCCGGTGCTCCGGATCGACCGGATGCCGGTCGTTGAGGTTCACCTGGTGCCGAACGCCGACCCGCCGGCAGGCGTGGGGGAGCCCGGGACCCCTCCCATCGCGCCGGCCGTGGCGAACGCCGTGTTTGCGGCAACGGGGCGCCGGTTCCGGTCGCTCCCCCTGGGTCGCGAGGGTTAGTCGCCCGCGCCGCGACCGGTCGACACCGGGACCACCGGCGGTTCCGGCGCCGGAGTGAAGTCCTCGCCCGGGTTGATGAAGCGGTCCCGCTCCAGGCGGTACTGCTTCTCGTAGAGCTGGCGGTACCGGCCGTCCCGGGCGAGGAGCTCGGCGTGGGTGCCCCGCTCCACGATCTGGCCCGCTTCGATCACCAGAATCTGGTCCGCGCTCAGGATGGTGCTAAGCCGGTGGGCGATCACGATGGTGGTGCGTCCGGAACGAAGCGACCGGAGACCGTCCTGAATCAGCGCCTCGCTCTCGCTGTCGAGGCTCGAGGTGGCCTCGTCCAGCAGCAGGATCGAGGGATCGGCCAGGATGGCGCGGGCGATCGCCACCCGCTGCCGCTGGCCCCCGGACAGCCGGACCCCGCGCTCGCCGACCACCGTCTCGTACCGATCAGGAAAGTCCTCGATGAATTCGTCGGCGTGGGCGATGCGGCTCACCCGGATCACGTCGTCGATCGAGGCGTCGGGACGGGAGAACCGGATGTTGTCGGCGACGGTGCCGTCGAAGAGGAAGTTGTCCTGGAGCACGATGCCGAGGTGGGCCCGGTAGTCGCGAAGCCGAAGGGTGCCGAGGTCCCGCCCGTCGATCAGGATCCGGCCGGTGGTCGGCCGGTTGAATGCCATCACCAGGCTCATCAGCGTGCTCTTGCCCGACCCGCTGGACCCCACCAGGGCCGTCGTGGTGCCCGCGGGCGCCCGGAATGAGATTCCCCTGAGGACCGGGGTTTCGGGCTGGTACTCGAACCAGACGTCCTGAAACTCCACGTCGCCGCGCACCCGCTCGATTGGCTGGCGGGAAGCGTCCTCATCGTCCTCGGTGGTCATTTGCCGGAGCTCGCGAATCCGGTCCAGTCCCGCGAAGGCCTCGCTCACCTGGGTGCCGATCGAGGCCAGCTGGATCAGGGGCAGGGCCATCATGCCGGTGAAGAGCACGTACATGAAGTAGTCCCCCACCGTCATCGCCCCGCTCACCACCCGGCTGCCGCCCACCACGATCATCAGGGCGCCGATCACGCCGACCACCAGCGACGAGAAGGCCCCGACCGCCGACACCCCGGTCATGGTCGTGGCGATGTTGCGGAACAGGCGATGGACGCCCCTGGCGAACACCAGCTCCTCGCGCCGCTCGGCCACGTAGGACTTGACGATCCGGATCCCACCCAGCGTCTCGGTGAGCCGGCCCGTCACCGCTGCCTGGATCTTGCTTCGTTCGCGGAAGATGGGACGGAGCCTGGTGAACGCGAATGCCAGGCCGCCGCCGAACGTCAGCAGCACCACCAGGGTCACAGCGGTCAACTGCCAGTTGAGGACGAACAGCACGGCCAGCACGATGGCCGCCGTGACCAGACCGCCGGTGATCTGGACCAGCCCGGTGCCCACCAGGTTCCGGATTCCCTCGGCGTCGGCCATGACCCGGTTGACCAGGGTGCCGGTCTGGGTCCCGTCGAAGGCCCGGATCGGGAGGCGGACCACGTGTTCCAGGACGCTTCGCCGCATGTCGGTGATGGCTCGCTGGGCGGCCACGCCGAGCAGCCGGGTGAGGGCGAACGAGGTTCCCGCCTGCACGATGGTGGCGAGCAGGGTGGCTCCGGCGATGAACCACAGCTGGCGGTACGGGTCGGCCGGGAGCCAGGCCGCCAGGCGGCCGGGGTCGGGCACCGGCACCAGCACGTGATCGATCAGGAACTTGGAGCTGGCCGGCAGCACCAGCCCCGACACCCGGTTGACCAGCATCAGCCCCATGCCGACCGCCAGGCGCCGCCGATGCTTCCAGATCAGGGTCCGCGCTTCGGCCCAGGCAGCGCGGAAGTCGGTCTTGCGCTTGGCCTCGATCATCCGGTCATCCGGCCCGTCGCTGCTGCTCCACCTGGGGCTTCAGGTGGGCGTAGGTGTCCCGCCCGTACGCCGTCTCGCGGGCAATCCATTCCGTGTTCGCCAGGAATCCCGGCGCCGTGGCCCGGAACGCCGGGAGGAAGGGCTCCACCTTGGCGAGCAGGATCAGGGCCTCGCCGCCGCAGGACTCGGCCAGGTACTCGGCGTTGACAATGCCGTGCCGGGCCATGCCGTACACCAGCTCCCAGTACGCGGCCACCTGACGGAAGGCCTCGTTGTGGGGATGGTCCCAACGGGCGAGGGCCAGCAGGTCGTCGAGACTCCGGGGCCAGAAGTCGCGGGCCAGCGTCCGCCGGGCCTCGCGGAGGACCGGCTCCCGCCGGAGGTCGTAGGCCCGGAGTACCAGATCGGCGTCGTGGTGATCGGGGTAGTCCTTGGCGAGCGGCACCTTCATCGGGAAGGCTCCCGGGCCAGGGGGGCTGCCGCCGGTTCCATCTCGGCCGGCCGGTGGCGCGAGGGACGGAGCGCCCGTCCCAGGCGGGCCCGCCACTCGAAGAGGATCTCGTAGAACGTGGGGATGACCAGCAGGGTCAGGAAGGTCGAGGTGATCACCCCCCCGATCACCGCCACTCCCAGTGGCGACCGGAACTGGGAGCCCTCGCCGGTTCCGAGGGCGATCGGCGTCATGCCGGCGATCAGCGCCACCGTGGTCATGATGATCGGGCGGAGCCGGATGCCGCCGGCTTCGACCAGGGCGTCCCGGATGCTCAGGTTCCGCTCCTCCCGCGCCCACTTGGCGAAGTCGATCAGCAGGATGGCGTTCTTGGCCACCAGTCCCATGAGCAGGATGACCCCGATCAGACTCATGATGTTGATGGTGTAGTTCGTGATCGATAGCGCCAGCATCACACCGATCAGGGAGAGCGGCAGCGACGCCATGATCGCGATCGGGTCCATGAACGACCCGAACTGCATCACCAGCACCAGATACATGAGCAGGATCGCGACGCCCAGGGACAGGAAGATGCTGGTGAACGACTCGTTCTGGAACTCCTGGTCGCCGCCCTGGCTCACCGTGATGCCGCCCGGCCCCGGCTGATTCAGGCGGTAGCCCCGGGCGGCCAGCCGCGCCTCCACGTCGGCGAACACCTCGCCGGTGGATCGGCCGGCGACGTTCCACTCGATCGCGACGTTGGGCTCCCGATTGAGGTGGTTGATGGCGGCCGGGCCCAGGCTCTGGCTGATCTCGGCCACCTGGCCCAGGGGCACCGTCATCGGGGCGCCTCCCGGGCTCGGCACGATCAGCGGCAGCTGCGCCAGGTCGGTGATCCGCTCCCGGAACTCCGGGGCCAGCCGAATCCGCACGTCGCGGGTTTCCCCGCTCGGATCGACCCAGTCGCCGGCGTCGATGCCGGCGAACGCAGGACGGAGCGACTGCGCCACCTGTCCCACGGTGATCCCCAGCGCACCGGCGAGCCCACGATTGAGCTCGACGTTCACTTCCGGCTTCTGCCCCTTCGAAGATAGTCCGAGATCCACCACATTGGGCACCTGGGCTACCTCCTGCCGAAGCACCTCGGCCACCGCGCTGATGGTGGCCACGTCGGTGCCCTGGACGTTCACCGCGAGCTGTTTGCGCCCACCCCCGAAATCGGTCGTGAACACCGACGTGGTGAACCCCGTCAGCTGTCTGGCCCGGGCCCTCACCTCCTCGGCCATGACCTCCACGCTTCGTCCCGGACGCTCGGCCTTGGGGATCACCCGGACGTACAGGTTCGCCACGTCCACGGTCCCCGAGACCCCCCCGCCCAGGGTGGTGTAGATGTAGCGAAGTTCCGGCAGCTCGCGGATCACGGCCTCGACCTGCTCGACCTTGCGGCGGGTGTAGTCGAGGCTGGACCCCGGCGGGGTCTCGACCTTGACGAAGAACTCCGAACGGTCGTCGATCGGGAAGAATCCGACGCCCACCTTCTTGTACACGGGCGCGATCCGCACCAGCCCGACGGCGAGCAGAAGTCCCCCGGCAATTCCGGCAACCTTGATCGGCCAGGCGCGGCGTCGGCCGGCGGCGAACGCCATGACCCCGATCCCGGCCAGCGCGCCCAGCAGGCCCAGCAGGCCCTTGACCGGCAGGACGAAGGCCGCCACGAACGTTCCGACGGTGATGATCACCATCGAGAGCCGGTGGTCCAGCGCCCAACCGATCACCCGCTTGTAGTTCTCGGCCTGGCGGCCGAACCAGGCATTGAAGCGGTCGAGCTGCCGCGTGATCCAGCCCCGCCGTCGCTCCCTGGGGTCCGGCCAGTAGGCCGAGAGCATCGGATCGAGCGAGAACGACACCAGCAGCGAGACCGCCACCGAACACGCGATGGTGAGCGCAAACGGCTTCATCCACTGCTCGGTCATCCCGCCCTGGAACGCCACCGGAATGAAGACGGCCAGAATGGAGAAGGTGGTGGCAGCCACCGCCAGGCCGATCTCGTCGGTGCCCTCGTGCGCCGCACGGAAGTGGTCCTTCCCCATCTCCACATGGCGGACGATGTTCTCCCGCACCACGATCGCGTCGTCGATCAGGATCCCGATCGCCAGCGAGAGCCCCAGCAGGGACATGGTGTTCAGGGTGAAGCCGAAGGCCCAGACCGCGATGAACGAAGCCAGCACCGACACCGGCAGCGCCAGACCCGTGATGACGGTGGAGCGCCAGGAATTGAGGAACAGGAACACGACCAGCACCGTGAGCAGCGCGCCCTCGAGTAGCGCCTTCTGCACCTCCCAGACCGAGCGGCGGACCCGCTCCCCGGCGTTCCGAACCACGTCGAGCGAGACCTCGGCGGGCAGGGAAGCCCGGACCAGATCCATCCGGGCCAGAATCCGGTCGCTCACATCGGTGGTGCTGTATCCGGATGCTTTCTTGATATCGATCCCGACCGATTCCTTGCCGTTGAACAGCGCCAGCGTCCGCTGCTCCTCGAAGTCGTCGCGGACGGCGGCGAGCTCGCCCAATCGGATGACCCGCCCGGCCCGCTCCACCACCACGATCTGCTCGAACTCCGCGGGGCCGCTGAGGCGGCCGCGAAGCCGGATGGACCGCTCGTCGGCGCCGTTGCCCAGGCGACCGACCGGAGTGGCCAGATTCTGGAGCGCCAGGGCCTGCGCCACCTGGCCTACGCTCACGCCGGCCGCTTGCAGCGCGCGGGGGTTGAGCTCGACCGTGAGTTCCCGCTCCCGCTTGCCCGCCACCGTCACCTCGGCCACGCCCGCCAGCGAGCGGATCTCCCGGGTGATGCCCGGATCCGCCAGCCGGGTGAGCTCGCCGGTGGTGAGACGGTCGGAGGAGAGCGCCAGCGAGACGATCGGCCGATCGGTGTCGTTGAACTTCTTGATGATCGGCTCTTCCAGCTCCTGGGGGAGGTCGTTCCGGATCCCGGAGATCGCGTCCCGGATGTCCTGGGTCGCCTCGGCCAGCGGTTTGCCGAACTGGAACTCCACGAAGACCTGACCGAAGCCATCCTCCGAGGTGCTGAAGCTCTTCTTGACGCCGCTGATCGAGGCGATCGCCTCCTCGATCGGATCGACGACCTCGCGCTCCACACCATCAGGAGAGGCCCCGGGGTAGATGAGGCCCACGGTGACGAAGGGCGGATTGATTTCCGGGAACTCGTCCGTCTTCAGACGGATCAGCGCGAAGATCCCGAACACCACCAGCGACAGCATGGTGACGATCGTGATCACCGGGCGCCGGATGGCGAAGTCGGAGATGACGAATCCTCCGGCTAGCGCTGCGCCGCGGTGCGGCGCTCCGCGGCGGCGGCGGGCTGGACCCGGGTGCCCGGCTGGAGACCGCGCGCCGACCCGATCACGACCGTGTCGCCGGCGGCCAGACCGGCCACGACCTCGACCCGGTCGGTACTCGCGTCCTCGATTCCGGTCGCCACCTCGACCCGCTCCGTCATCCCGTTCCGGATCCGGGTCACCACCGGCCGGAGGCCCGATCGGTCGATCGCGGACAGGGGGACTGCCACTCCGGTTCGCGATTCCGTTGCCGCGCGGCCCTGGGCGAAGAGCCCGGCGACCAGCCGTCCGGACTGGTTCGGCAGGGTGACCGTGATCCGCACTTGGCGGGTCATCGGATCGACAGCGGGGTTGATCCGGGCGATCCGACCCTCGAAGACCCGGTCGCCCAGGCCATCCACGGTGAACGGCACCCGGGTCCCGACCCGCAGCGCTTCGATCGTGGCGACCGGTACCTGCGCCTCGAGCTTGAGGCTGGTGGGGTCGACCACGGTAAAGAGCGGATTGCCGGCCGACACCACGTCGCCGGCCCGGACATGGCGCTCGCTCACCACCCCGCCGATCGGCGATCGGAGCTGGGTGTAGGACCACTGCTTCTCGGCAGCCGCGATCCGGGCGTTCGCCTCGGCGAGCGCCGCTTCGGCATTGGTGGCCGACCACCGGGCCTGCTCCAGGTCCCGCTCCGCCAGCGCGCCGGCGGCGGCCAGTCGCTCGGAGCGCTCGGCGTTCCGGCGGGCCACGGCGAGCGCCTCGCTCGCGGTCCGGGCTGCGGATCGCGCTGACTGGACCTGGTCCCGGATCGCATCGTCGGAGATCCGCCCGAGCAGGGTACCCCGCGCGACGGGCTGGCCGGCCTCGACGGCGACCTGGATCACCGTGCCACCCAGTTCGGCCCGCACCGTCGCCTCGCGATCGGCGACCAGCGTGCCGGACACGGCCGGCCCGGTCTCCACGGTGCGGGTCTCCGCCACGAAGAGGTTTTCGGCACCCAGCAGCACCGGCCCAGCCTCCTCCGGGCGGGTTTCGCTTCCGCTCGCGCCGCCGCACCCGGCCAACACCGCCACGGCGGCCGCGGCGCTCGCGGCACGAGACCACCAGGATCGGACCACCATGCGAACCTCGATCATTGCGGTGCGCCCGGGGCCAGGGCGGCAGTGGGTGCCGCGGCGGCCAGGGGCAGATTCGGGAGCAGGCCCACCCGCACCCGGGCAACCTGCAGATCGCGTGCGGCTTGCGCGCGATTCACCTCGGCCTGCTGGAGCGCGATGCGGGCGTCGAGCAACTCGGTCTGGGTCGAAACGCCCTCCCGAAACCGGAGCTCGGCAATCTCATAGGCGCGGACCGCCTGGGCCGCGGTTCCCTCGCTCGCCAGCCAGGTGGCGCCAGCCGCCTCCAGCTCGGCGAGCGCATTCCGGGCATCGATCTGGGCGGCCTCGATGGCCTGGGCATGCCGAAGCCGGGCCTCCCCCACGCCGGCCCGGGCGGCGAGCCTGTCCCCCTTGATCCGGCCGCCGGTGAAGATCGGGACCTGGAGCCCGAGCGAGACGTTCCAGTCGGTGAGAAACTCGCTCCACCCCGGGAGTCCCCGGGACGGGTAGGCGAGCCGGCTCCACTGCGAGGAGACCGCGAGCGAGGGGAGCCGCTGAGCCCGCGAGGCCAGATCCAGCCCTTCCTCGGCCTGGATCGCAAGAGCGGCCTGTCTCACCCCCGCCCGATGCGCCGCGACTGTGTCCGGGACCGCGCTCGCCAACCGGGCCAGCATCGGCACCGCAGCCAGCGAGGTATCGGCCAAGTCGGTGGTGAGGTCCACCGAATCGGCCAGTGGCAGGTTGAGCAGCTGCTTCAGTCGGAGATGGGCCAGGTCCCGGCGGGTCCGGGCCTGAATCACGACCGGCCGCTGATTGTCGCGGGCCACCCGGGCGCGGAGCACGTCGAACTCCGGCGCCGTCCCGACCTCGTGGCGGAGTTCGGTCTGCCGGAGGGTGGTGTCGGCCTGGGCCAGGGTGGCGACCGCGATCGCGGCCAGCCGGTCGCCGAGCGCCGCGTCGTAGTACGCCCGGACCACGTCGAGCACCAGTTGCGCTTCGGCCGCGGTCAGGGCCAGTTCGGCGCTGGCCCGGTTGGCCCGGGCCGACCGGAGCCGGCCCAGAATCCTGCCCCCGTCGAACAGGACCTGGGACCCCGAGAGGCCCAGCGTATACGTGTTCTTCCGCCCGAAGGGAAGCTGGCCGAAGCCGGCAAACGGGTCGACCGTCGTGGCGCACTCCACCGCCGCCTCCAGCGCACCCAACCGGTCGGCCAGGGGCTGGCTGGGGTCCGGTGAGAACGGGGGGCAGCTGGTCGGCCGCGGAGGGGCGCCTGGGTCGGGTGCCGCCGCCCGGAAAAGCGCATCGAACTGCGACTTGATCTGGCGGGTATAGGAAACCGACCCGGTGAGCTGCGGGAAGAAGCCGCTTCGGGCCACCAGCTCCCCACCACGGGCGCGGTCCACGCCGAGCCGGGCCAGTCCCACGGCCTCGCTCGCCGGTACGGCCAGGGTGAGAGCCTCCCCGAGCGACAGCGGCCGCACCGAGCCGGTGACCTGCCCGGCAAGCGGAAGCGCGCCGAGAGGGAGCACGATCGAAACCCAGGCCATCGCGCGGAACCCGGTCACCGGCGCCTCTCCACCAGGCCGATGGCCTGAACGAACAGATCGACGTACCGGCCGACGGAAGTCTCGGCATCGTCGGGGTAGATGTCTGGCATCACGTCGCGCGTCACCGCATCCGCGAATAACGCCCCCATGAACATCGTGGTTGCCGCGCCGGGGTCGATATCGGACCGGATCCATCCCTCGCTCCGGAGCCGTCCCAGGTAGGCCCGAAGCGCCAGGCCCGCGCACACCGCGGGGCTCCGGTTGACCGGCATCAGATCCGGGTGTTCCTCCATCTCGCCCAGGGCGGTCCGGATGAGCGACCTGCGGGCGAACAGCTCCCGGTGGTTGTCCAGGGCCCATTTCGCCAGTTCGGCCCGTGGATGAAGAGGACGGTCAGGGAGCGCGCAGAGATTCGAGGCGGTGCCGGCGCACTGGATCGCCTCGTGGAGGAGCCGGGTCTTGGAGCCAAACTGCCGGAAGAGGGTGACCTCGTTGACCCCGGCTCGCTCGGCGATCCGGCGGGTGGTGGCACCCCGGAATCCCGACTCGCTGTAGAGTTCCGCGGCCGCCGCCAGAATCCGGGATCGAAGGTCCATAGGGCCCGAAAGCCTAATGGACCGGCCCACCGGATGCAAGCGGGTACTTGCTTGAGAGCGCCGAGCGGCGGACTCCCGTTACCCCCCGCCCGGTCTATGACCCGGGCGAGACGGCTCGCGCTCCGCGCCGGCCTTTCCAGGCGAAGAAGACCGGGACCCCCATCAGGGCAGCGCCGAGACCAATTGCCCCCCGAATCGGGTTGGCAACGACCGTGTTGACGACAATGGCGGCCGCCGAGAGCACGAAGAGTACCGGCGTGACGGGATAACCCGGGACCTTGAAGGGTCTGGGCGCGTTCGGCTCCCGGATCCGGAAGACGATCACGCACAGGCCCCCGAGGCCGTAGAACACCCAGCCCACGAACACTACGTAGGTGAGCAGGGTGTTGAAGGTACCGCTCATGGCCAGCACACCGCCCCAGACCGCGAGCGCGATGATCGAATTCGCCGGGGTCCCGAACCGGGGATGCACTTCGCCCAGCTGGCGGAAGAACACCCCGTCCCTGGCCATCGCGTAGAAGACCCGCGACGCCGTCAGCAGGAGTCCGTGGGCGGCGCTGGTAACGGAGACCAGGACGGCGATCCCGATCAGCGTTGGTGCGAGACCGGGCCCGAATGCCGCCCGGGCCGCGTCGGGCGCCACCGTGCTCGAGGCAGCCAGCTGCGAGGGTCCGAGGCCGGCGACGTACCCGACGTTCGCCAGCACATAGATTACGATGATCGCCAGGGTCCCCCCGATCAGGCCGCGAGGGAAGTTCCGCTGAGGTTCGCGGACTTCCCCGCCGACGAACGTGGCGTATTGCCATCCCTCGTACGCCCAGAGGACCCCGATCATGGCAGCGAGGCCGGCGGTGAGCACTGCCGGGTTGACCTGCTCGGGCCAGGCGGTGGAGACCGACTGAAAGCCGGTCCCCACCAGCGGGAGGACCACGATCAGAAACGCCAGGGCGCCGACCTTGAGCGTGGTCGCGATCGTGAGGACGGCGGCGCTCTGTCGGGTGCCGCGGACGTTGACCAGCGCCAGTCCCGCCAGCACGATCGCGGCGACGACCTTCTTGGTCGTGGCCCCGACGGGCACCAGCGCCGCCAGGTTGTCACCCACCGCCACGGCCAGCGCTGCCACGCTGCCGCTCGCGATCACCACGAACAGGGTCCAGCCGTAGGCGAAGGCGACCACCGGCCCGAAGGCATCGCGGAGGTAGGCGTAGAGGCCGCCCGTGCCGGTTCGCATGCAGCCCAGTTCGGCGTAGGCCAGAGCCCCAAGCAGGGTGAGGGCGCCCCCGACGACCCAGACCGAGAGCGAGAGGCCGACGTAACCGCCGGCGTTGGTGAGGACGGTCCCCGGGGTGAGGAAGATCCCCGAGCCGATGATGGTGCCGATGGTGATGACTGCGACGTCCCTCGCAGTCAGCGTGCGCCTCAGGTCGTCGCTCATCCGGTTACCACTTGCCCCGGTCGCCGACCCGCTCGATGACCCGGCCCAATCGCTCGGCGGCGTTGTGCCAGTTGCGTCGCACCGCGGCCTGGGCCGCCGCCGGGTCGCCGGCGGCGATGGCCTCGATGATGACCTCGTGCTCCTTGACAGACGTCATGATCTCTCCGGCGAGGAAGCTCACGTACAGCCGCTCGTACCGCTCCGCCTGGGGCTTGACCGAGTCGTGCAACGCCTTCAGCCGCGGCCCCGCGGCCACGTCCACATACCGCTTGTGAAACCGCTCGTCGAGGTCCCAGAGCCGGTCGTGGTCGACCCGGGCCGAGGCCGCGGTCCGGCCGAAGTCGTTGTTGAGGGCGCTCAGCTCGCGAACCAGCGCCTGGCGCCTGGCCGCCGGGAGCCGGGCTGCCTGGAAGGCCGCCAGGCCCTCCAGCTCGCCCACGATGTCGAACAGCTCCTCCGCGTCTTCACCGGTGAGGGGGGCCACGGTGGGACGGGACTGCCGCATCGACGGCGAATCGATGATGTAACCCTCCTGCTGGAGCCGCTGGAGCGCGCCCCGCACCGGGGTGCGGCTGACGTTGAACCGGGTTGCGATGTCGGTCTCGACCAGCCGGCTCCCGGGGGCCAGCCGGCCGCGGACGATCAGGTGGCGGAGCTGCTCGTAGACCTGTTTGGGACGATCACGTCGAGACCCTCGGCGAACAGGCTTCGTGGCGCTCATCGATTCCTCCCCGTCCAGGCGGGGCCGCGGAGGGCCCGGCCGGGCTTGGCTCCGGTGTGACGGCCGTCGCGGACCACGGCGACGCCATTGACGAACACCTGCTCGATCCCCACCGAGAGCTGGTGCGGCGCCTCGAAGGTGGCGCGATCGATGACGGTGGTGGGATCGAAGACGATCACGTCAGCGGCTGCCCCTTCGCGAAGGGTTCCCCGGTCGCTGATCGAGAGCCGGTTGGCCACCGCCGACGTGCCCTTCCGAATGGCCTCCTCCAGCGAGATGACCCGCTGTTCCCGCACGTACCGTCCCAGGAGACGCGGGTAATTGCCATAGGCCCGGGGATGGGCCAGAAGGCCGGCGGCGCTGTCGGGGTCCATGCCGTCGGCGTCGGTCCCCCACTTCATCCACGGCTGCCGGATCTGCAGGGGAAGGTTTGCTTCCGTCATCATGTGGAAGATCGCACCCAGACGTCCCTGTTCCGCCAGCACCAGATCCATCAGAGCGTCGGCCCAGTCCCGGCCCAGCGATCGGGCGATCGCGTCCAGCCGCTGGCCCTCGAACCGGGTCAGACTGTCGACCGTGAACCCGACGACCTGCACGCCTTCGGGGCCCATCAGCTCGCAGAGGCCCTCCGAATCGGGCTGCGGTCGGGTCATTTCGCCCCGAATCCGCCGCCGGCTCTCCGGGTCGCGCAGCCGATCGAGGAGCTTGCCGTCGGCCGAGGCCCACGGCGGCGTGCAGGCCGCAAGGGCGGTCCCGCCCGCCGTGTACAGGTACATGTTGGCGGTGACATCCTGTCCCGCGGCGCGCGCCGAGTCGATCTTGGCGATCGCCAGGGGGATCTTCCCCCAGTTGCGACGGCCACTGGCCTTGAAGTGGTAGATCTCCACCGGCACGCCGCCTTCCCGGCCGATTCGCAGCGCCTCGTCCACCGCCTCCAGGAACCGGTCCGCCTCGGACCGCATGTGGGTGATGTAGACCCCGCCCCGCGGGGCCATGGCGCGGGCCAGTTCGATCAGCTCCTCGGTGGAGGCGAAGCTCGCGGGCGGATAGATCAGGGCGCTGGCCAGCCCGTACGCCCCGTCCTCCATGGCGCGGACCACCACCGTGCGCATGGTGTCGAGCTCGGCTGCGCTCGCCGGACCCTCCGCCTCGCCCTTCGCGTACACCCGGACCGTGGTCGCTCCCAGGAACGAACCAGCGTTCTGGGAGATGCCGTGCTGTTCCATCGCCTCCAGCCAGGCGCCGAACCCGCGGGGCCCGCGGAACGGCTCCATCGAGCGGGCGTAGGCCGAATCGATCCGCGCCGCGGCCGCGATCGTCAGGTCGTTGGCCGGTCCATGGGTATCGCCCTCGCCGAGGATCGCGGTGGTGATGCCCTGGGTGACACTGCTCAGCACCCGGCCATCCCCAACGGTGAACGCCTGCCGCGAGTGCGACTGGATGTCGATGAATCCCGGGGCCACGACCTTGCCGGTGGCGTCGATCCGCTGTGCCGCGTTGGCGCTGGCCAGCCGACCGGGCGAGGCAAGGCGCGCGATCCGCCCGTTGCGGATGGCCAGGTCACCATGGTACCAGGGGGTGCCGGTCCCATCCACGATCCGGCCGCCGGTGATGACGACGTCGTACGACCGGGCTTCCTCCTCGGAAGCGCCCGGCGGGGGGGCCGGCGGCTGGCAGGCGAGCACCGCCGTGAAGGCCGCGAGGAGGAGCATCCGGGGCGGAGCGGTCATGGAGGCGGCAGGTCGTGGAGGTGAACCCGCGAAGCGCGCCGGCGAGGCAGCGGCTGGGCGCGCGACCCAGTACATTTTTGTATACAAAGACTACCCCCCGGGTTCGCTGACGGCAAGCCGATGAGGCGGCTTGACAAGCGCCCGGGTGCCCGGGAACACTTGCCCCGTCCCGCGCCCAGCGGCGTTCATGCTCCGGTTCGTGTTGCGCCTCACGTCAGGCCTCCTGATCCTGGTCGGTTGCCTCCTGGTTGGCAGTCGGGGCCTGACACCGCTCCCGGCTCTCGGCCCGCTCCTCGATCCGGCCAACGGGATCTGGGCGGTGGCGCGAGCGGCCGAGCCCCTCCACGGGCCGGTCCGCCTGCCCGGTCTCGAGGCCCCGGTCGACGTGGTGGTGGATCGCCGTGGGGTGCCGCACATCTACGCCTCGACCGAAGCGGACGCCTGGCGGGCGCTCGGGTTTCTCACCGCCCGGGACCGACTCTTCCAACTGGAGCTTCAAACCCGGGCCGCGGCCGGGCGCCTGTCGGAATGGCTCGGTGAACGCGGGCTTGCCTCTGACCGGGAGGCGCGCCGGCTGGGGTTCCCGCGGCTGGTGGAGCAGAGCCTCGCGGCGATCGATTCGGCCTCGGAGGGATATCGGAGCGTGCTGGCGTACTCCGAGGGGGTCAACGCCTGGATCCGGCGGATGCGGCCCGGCGATCTCCCGATCGAGTACCGACTCCTCGGGGTCAGGCCGGAGCCGTGGGTACCTGCCAACACGTTCTACCTCCTTGGGCGAATGGCGCTCACCCTCGCCCTCAATGACGCGTCCTTGACCAAGGCTGCCGCTGCCGCCCGGGTGGGATGGGCGGCCGCCGACGCCCTGTTCCCGATCGATGCCCCGCTTCAGGAACCGGTTCAGCCCAACGAGGTCGACGCCCCTCGCCGGGTCGCGGCGGCGATTCCCCCGCCGGGGCGCGGCGACTCGGGAGCGGCGCGGCTTGCCCTCGCCGGGGCCGCGCTGGGGCAGGCGTCCCGGTCCGAGGCAGACGCGGTGTCCGGGAGCAACAACTGGGCGGTAAGTCCCGGCCGGTCGGCCTCGGGGTACGCACTCCTGGCCGGCGATCCGCACCTGGAGCTCAGTCTCCCATCGATCTGGTATCACGCTCACCTGGTGGTCCCCGGCCGCCTCGACGTCCAGGGCGCGACCTTGCCTGGCGCGCCATGGGTCATCATCGGCTTCACCCGAGACGCCGCCTGGTCCTTCACCAACACCGGTGCCGACGTCAACGACTATTTCCGCGAGGTCGTCGAGCCGGCGGACGATCCGGTCCGCTACCTGGTCGACGGCGAGTGGCGCCCGCTTGAGCGGCGGCTGGAGGTCTACCGGGGCCCCGCCGGCGCCACCCTGGCCGTCGACACCGTCCGATTCACCCATCGGGGGCCCCTTCAGCGCGCCGAGGGCGAGTGGCTCTCGATGGCCTGGACGATCTACCGGGGGCGGACCAGCGCCGAGCAGTTCGTTCGCGGCAACCGGGCCCGTACGGTGGCCGAGTTTCTCGAGGCAATGCGGGACTACGAGGCGCCGGCGCAGAACATGATCGTCGCTGACCGACGCGGGACCATCGCGATCCGGTCCACCGGCCGATATCCGAGCCGGCCGGGCGGGCGCGGGGACCTGGTGCGCGACGGCGCGCACTCGGCCGAGGACTGGAACGGCGCGCTGCCGATCGAGTACTACCCCTTCAGCCTCAATCCCCGACGCGGTTTTCTGTCCTCGGCCAACCAGCAGCCGGTCGACCCGGAGGTCAACCCGCGGTACCTGGGGGCGGACTGGCCTGCCCCCTGGCGCGCGCTCCGCATCAACGAACTGCTGCGGGCTGACTCGGCCGTGACGGTGGATGCGATGCGGCGATATCAGACCGACCACGTCGACGCCCGGGCCCGGGCGCTGCTGCCGTACTTGCTGGGAGCGGGCGCGGATTCGGTCCGCCTGGCGGCGGCGCCGGGGTCGGCGGGGGAGGCGCGTCGACTCCTGGCGGGGTGGCATGGTCGCTATTCCCGCGATGATCGCCAGGCCGTGCTCTTCGAAGCGGTGATTCGGGAGCTGGCTCGCCGAACCTGGGACGAGCTCCTGCCTCCAGGAGCGGCGGACACCGCCATGCCCGCGCCCCGGCCCAGTGACGTCATGCTGCTGGCCCTTCTTGACGATCCCGCGAATCCCTGGTGGGACGACCGCCGAACCACCGTGGTGGAGCACCGAGACGACGTGATCGATGCCGCACTGGCCGCGGGCCTGGAGCGGGTTCGGGCCGACCGTGGCGATCCGGGCGAGGGGTGGCGATGGGACGCCGCGCATCGGGCCAACATCCGCCACCTGCTCCAGATCCCGAGCTTCTCCGCCCTGAATCTTGCGGTCGACGCCGGTCCGTCGACCGTCAATCCGTCCAGCGGTCGCGGGACGGCGGGTGCCAGCTGGCGGATGGTGGTGGAGCTGGGGAGCGAACTCCGGGCGTGGGCCATCTATCCGGGTGGGCAGTCGGGCAATCCGGCCAGCCGTCACTACCTCGACTTCCTGCCCGCCTGGCTCGAGGGCCGACTGGACAGTCTGGTCACGCCGTCTGACCCGTCCGGGCTCCCGGCCGAACAGGGGGCGTTTCGCCTCCAGCTGAGGCCGAGATGACCGGGCGCGCCCTCACCTGGCTGGGGCCGCTGGCCGTGGCGTTCGCGATCGGGACGATGATGGGTGGCTGGTGGGCGGTGCCGACACTCGGGCTCGCGGCCGGGCTCCTGTTGCCGCGGTCCGCCCGCCCCGTGCTCACGGTCTCGCTGGGTGCGGCGCTCGGCTGGGGAGCCCTCCTGATCAGGGCGTCACGCGCGGAAGGTTTCGCCCGGCTGACCACCCACCTGGGGAACCTGTTCGGCGCGCCACCGGCCGTTCTGGTCGGCGCGACGATCCTGTTCCCGATGGTGGCGGGGGGGGCGGCCGCCCTGCTCGCCAGCGCGTTGCGTCAGCGCGTGGTGACCACGATGGCACCGCCGTCGTAGCCGGTACCGAACCGCACGCTGGCGTCCGCCGAACTGAGGAAGCGGATCTCCTTCACCGTCGCCGACGGGATCTGGGATAGCACGTCGAGCTCCCCGCGCGGCATCCCATCGACGATGACCCTGGGGTAGGGCACGGTCCGGCCGCCACGGGCGTTGCCGAACGAGTTCGGCCCCCGAGCCCGCAGGAACTGGGGCCGGAGATTGCGAATCAGAGCCATCGCGTCCTCGGCCCGGTCCCGGGTCTCCTCGATCTCGGCCAGCGAGATCACGTTGGTCTCGCGTTTGGGTTTGGCCTTGGCGCCGGTCCGGTCCTGGGCCTCCCCTGGCACCGCGACCAGCGCGAACAGGGCGAGCAACACGGCGATTCGCATGGGCTCCTCCTCGACTGGCCCGATCGCCAATATAGCCTACCGGCGAGGCGGCAGGAGCCGCGCCGTGAGCCAGTCGCCCACCAGCTGCAGGACTTCCGGCGCGACCGCGAAGCTGGACAGCGTTCGGTATCGACCCGGGAAACCGTCGGGATCGCGGACCAACAGGTGGTTGACCCCGGGAAAGATGTGGGAGGTGATGTCGGGGTTGCCGGCGGCCCGGAACGCCGCCACCAGCTCCGGCACCTGGTCGGGCGTCACCTGCTGGTCGGTGGCGCCGTTGAGGATCAACACCGGAGTCCGGACCCGGCGCGCGGTGGCCGACGGATCGTAATCGAGGAAGAACCTGGTCCAGGGCTGCGTGGCGGCCGAGTCGATCTGCGCTGGCACGGCGGCGAGGGCCGAATCCCGCTGGCGCGGCGTCAGCGCGGTGTCGCCGCGGATCAGATTGGGCAGCTGAAACTCGAGGATCCGGCGACCGGATCGGGAGGTGCCGGCGAGGAGGACGATCCCTTTGAGCTCGGGCTCCTCGAGGGCCACCATCGGGGCGATGATCCCGCCCTCGCTGTGCCCCATCAGCGCAAGGCGGGTGCCGTCGATTTCCGGCTGCTGGCGCAGAAAGGCCAGACCGGCTCGAATGTCCTGGGCGAAGTCCGCGCTGGTGGCGGTGGCCGCGTTCCCGCCGGACTGGCCAACCCCCCGGTCGTCCATCCGAAGCACGGCGATGCCCCGACGGCCGAGCGCGTCAGCGAACTCGCGGAAGGGACGGTATCCCGGGAACAGTGAGATCGCCTCGTCACGGTCCTGTCCTCCGGAACCGGTGATGGTGACCACCGCAGGCACCTTGCGAGACGGTCCGGCGCCGGCCGGGACGGTGAGGGTCCCGGCGAGCGTATGCCCCATCGGCGTCGGTACGGTCACGTCACGGGCCGAGTAGGGGGCCCCCGGCGGGGCCGAGTAGTCCGGTTTCTCCAACTCCAACGCCCCGGCCGGGGTCGATTCGGACCGCTCGATGGTCAGGCGCTGGGCCGCGATGTAGCCGCCCCGAATCCGTCCCTCCCGGTCCACGGCCAGGCGGGTCGCCCCGCCCGGCGCGTCCAGGACCGCCGAATCGGCACCCACCCAGGTGATGGCGGCATCAAAGGTCTGGCCGCCGCTCAGAGCGAACATCGGCACGGCGGTGGCGCCGCTTCGCCGTGCCCAGGCCAGCACCGGCTCCCAGATCGCGAAGGAGGGATTGATGTGGGGGAACGCGCCCTCCTTGCTCGGCAGGCGCTGGGTGACCGGCTGGCCAGCCTGGCCTGAGATCTCCACCACGGCGGTAGCGCCCTCGAACGTGAGTGCCGCGGTCTGACGGGCCGGACCGTCCGACGGATCACTCGCCGACCAGAACCAGCTGGTGAGCTTGGCGGGCCGGCCGGCGGCATCGAGATCCAGCGTGTACCTGACCCGGCTCGAGGCCACCCGAACGACCATCTCCGCCTCGAGCCTGGTGGCGGTCCGGGTGAACCGCTCGACGCTAATGGTGTCGGCACCCTGGCGGAGCACGAAGGTGCTCTGGGCGGAGCCAATGACCGGCCCGGCCGCGGCGAGGACCGCGGCGGCGAGCAGGGTGGGGACTGGGCGCATCGGGATTACTCCTTGTCGGGTTCAGGGTCTTCCTGAGTGTCTTCGGCGGTCCGGTGCGGGAGGCGCCCGGCCTCGACCAGCGCCCGCCGCAACAGGTACTCGATCTGGCCGTTTACGCTCCGGAGCTCCGCGGCGGCCCACCGCTGCAGCGCGTCGTGCAGAGCGGGGTCGATCCGGAGCAGCAGCGATTTGCGGACGGCCACGGCCCGCTCACGTATAGAGCGAGCCGGTGTTCACGACCGGCTGGGTGCGCTCGCTGCAGAGCACGACCAGCAGGTTCGACACCATCGCCGCCTTGCGCTCGTCGTCGAGCGTCACCACCTGCTTCTCCGCCAGCATCTCCAGGGCGTTCTCCACCATGCCAACCGCACCCTCGACGATCTTTCGCCGGGCCGCGATGATCGCGCTGGCCTGCTGGCGCTGGAGCATCGCCTGCGCGATCTCCGGCGCGTACGCCAGGTGGCTGATCCTCGCCTCCAGGACGCGCACCCCGGCCTTGCTGAGTCGCTCCTCCACGTGGCCCTGCAACTCGTTGGACACCTCCACCGTGTTGCCGCTCAGGGAGATCTCGCCGTGGTGGGCGTCGTAGGGATGGGTCGACGCCAGGCCCCGGAGCGCCGCCTCGCTCTGGATCTTCACGAAGTTCTCGTAGTCGTCCACCTCGAAGAGGGCCTCGGCGGTGTCGACCACCTGCCAGACCACCACGGCGCCGATCTCGATCGGGTTGGAGTGGTTGTCGTTGACCTTGAGCTTGGCGGTCTCGAAGTTCCGGACCCGGACCGAAATCTTCTTCTTGACGGCGAACGGGTTGGCGAACCAGAGGCCGGCCTCCTTCGCCGTTCCGATATACCGGCCGAAGAGCGTGAGGACCTTCGATTCGTTGGGATAGACGACGAAGATGCCGGAGAGGCCGATGACTCCCACGATGAAGAGGATCACCGCGGCAATGACCTGCAGCTCCGCCTCCGCTCGGGCCGAGCGAACCAGCCACCAGACCGACACTCCGACCAGGGCGAGGAAGCCGAAGAGGGCGAGCAGGCCGGGCGTCGGACGAACCACGCGTTCCTTGATCATCGGGACGGAACCCCTCAGGGTTGGTTGATAGCCCAATGATATCATTCAGATATCGACGTGTCAAGCTTGGGAGCCGGCCCCTGTCCCGATTGCAACGCTCGCCAGTTGGCCGGGATCGAACTTCTGGAATCGCAACCGGATAGGGCCGGATTCCAGCAACGGCGATCATGTCTGTGGCCGAAACCCCGGCGTTCCCGCGCCCCGACGAGACCGACGACGTGGTCCTCGCTGCCCGCGGAGACGTGGAGGCGTTCGAGCGGCTCTACCGGATTCATCTGCCGCGGGTCGCCTCGCTGGCGCGCTGGCTCGTCGGTCCCGAGGACGTCGACGACACGGTGCAGGAAGTGTTCATCCGGGTCTGGCAGAAGCTCGGGACGTTCGCGGGTCAGAGTGCCTTCGGGACCTGGCTCCATCGGGTGGCCGTCAACCTGATGCTCCGACGCCGCCAGGTCTCGGGGCGGAACCGGGCCCGGTTCGCCGAGTTGGAAGGGGTGCCCGAGCCGGCGGCCGGCCGCCGCGACCCGGAACTCGGCATCGCGATCGAAACGGCGGTGGCCAGGCTCCCCCGGGGGGCAAGGGACGTGTTTGTCCTGCACGACGTGCAGGGCTATCGGCATGAGGAGATCGCGGCGTTGCTGGGCATCGACCCGGGAACGTCGCGATCGCAGCTGCACCGGGCCCGCATGCTGCTCCGCGGGCATCTGGCATGAACGGAGGAGACGCAATGCACTCCGAATGGACAGGCCTGCTGTCGGCCTACCTGGACGGCGAGCTGGATCCGCGCGAGGCCCGGCGGCTGGAAGGGCACCTGGCTGAGTGCGCCGAGTGTCGCCGGGTCCGGACGGAACTCGAGGCGGTGATCGACTGGGCGGAGAAATTCGAGGGACGGGCGCCGGCCGGTGACCCGTGGCCCTCGATCCAGGCCGTCATCGACCAGAGGCGGATCGTGGCGCTGCCGGTGGGGCGGCGGGCAGGGGGGACTGGGCCGGGGTTCTCCTGGCGGCAGCTGGTGGCCGCCGGTCTGCTGATGGCGGTCGTGGGCGGCGGAACGGTCTGGATGGCCTTGCGCGGCGGCCGACCGGCTGAGCTGGCGCAGGAGGTGGCGGGCAGCCCCGGGACGCTGCCGGTGGCGGCGGCCCCCGACGACCTGGAGATCCGGGATCTGGAGCAGCTCCTCGAAGCGGGGCGGGCCGTGCTCGACACCTCAACCGTGCGCGTCGTCGAGGAGAGCCTCCGGCTGATCGACGCGGCCATCGCCGAGGCCCGGGCGGCGATCCAACGGGATTCCACCAAGGCGTATCTCAATGGCCGGATCGCCGCCCGGATGCGACAGAAGCTGGCGATTCTCCGGATGGCGGCGCGCGCTATCGGAGCGGAAACCTGACGAACGACGCGAGGGTCGTGATGCATACAGCCTTCTTCCTGCTGTTGACGGCGGTGGGCCCGCCGGGGCAGCCACCCCAGTTCGCCACCGACACGGTGATCCCGGTCGAGCGGGGAAGCCGGCTCCGGATCAACAACATGGGTGGCGACATCGTGGTGCGGGCGTGGGACCGGAGCCAGCTTCGGATCCAGGCCGACCACTCCCGGCGAGCGGAGCTGTCGATCGATCGGCGGGGGTCGGTGATCGACGTGAGCGCCCGCGGCCGGTATGGGACGCCGAGCACGGTGGACTACCAGGTCACGGTACCGACCTGGATGGCGCTCGAGCTGGGTGGCCTCAATGCCGAGGTCTCGGTTGAGGGCACCCGCGCCCCGGTGCGCGTGGAGACCGTCCAGGGGAGCATCTCGCTCCGCGGCGGCGCGGAGTCGGTGACGCTGTCGACCGCCAACGGGAGCATCGACGTGGCGGGCGCGCGCGGGCGGCTCGATCTCAAGGCATTGTCGGGCAGCATCCGCGCGGTGGACATCGAGGCCGATGTGGTGGCCGAGTCGGTGAGCGGCGACGTGGAGCTGCGGAACGTAACCGCGCGGTCGGTGGAGGCGCAGTCGGTGAGCGGGGACCTGCTGCTCACCGGCGCGATCGCCGAGGGAGGCACCTACTCGCTCTTCACCCACAGCGGCAACATCACCCTCGGCATCCCCGAGCGCTCCAACGCCCTCCTCACGCTGTCCAGCGCCAGCGGCGAGTTCCGTCTGGGGTTCGAGATGCGGCCCGAGCGGACCACCCGCCGGCGGCAGACGTTCCGGCTTGGCAATGGCGGCGCCACGATCGAGCTCGAGACCTTCAGCGGCGACATCCGGGTGGTGCGGCCGGAAGACGTGGGAAGTCAGCGGGACGGACCCCGCCGTCGCGCTCCCTGGCCGCGGGTGCGGATCGGGTTCGACCACGACCGTGACTCCTTGGAGGAACGATGAGGTGCATGACCGGTGGGACCGCCGCCCTGGTGGCGGTGGCAGGGCTCGCGGCGCCGGCGGCCGCGCAGTCCGATTTCCAGTTCCGCCGGGAGCTTCCCGTCAACGCCCGGTTCGCCCTCCGCAACGTGATCGGCGACGTTCGGATCGAGGCCGCCTCCGGCCGGGCCCTGGAGGTGACGGCCGTCAAGCGCGAGGGGCGGCACGGCGACCCGGACGACGTCGAGATCCGCGCCGTCGACCTGGGCGGCGACGGGGTGGCGATCTGCGTCGAGTACCCGGGCAGTGGCCGGTGGCGGAATGACACCCGCCGCGACCGCGATCGAGACCAGGGGCGCCGCCGCGGGGGCGACGACCCCTGCCGACGGGACGGCGGCGGCTGGTCCAACGACCGCAACGATACCCGGGTGGACTTCACGGTGCGCCTTCCCGCCGATCTCAGCGTGGACATCAAGACCGTCTCCGGCGACGTGACGGGCGACGGACTGCGAGGAGCGCTGGTCGTGGGCACCGTCTCCGGGAGCCTTCGCCTCACCGGGGTCCGGGGCCCGAGCCTCGAGGCCACCTCCGTGAGCGGCGATGTGGACCTGGCCGAGGCCGACATCGGGGACGTCGAGGCCGAGACGGTGAGCGGCGATGTCACCTACGCGGGGACCATCCGGCGGGACGGGAAGTACTACTTCAAGACGCTGAGTGGTGACGTCGAGCTGGTGGTTCCGGGAACCCCTGACGCCACGCTCCGGGGTTCGACCTTCAGCGGCCGCGTGGTCTCTGACTTCCCGACTACCAGCGGCGACCGTCGGCGCCGGAGCCGGTTCAATGCGACCTGGGGCAGTGGGTCGGCCACGATCGACGTCGAGTCCTTCTCGGGCACCGTGCGGATCCGTCAGGCGTCACGCTGACAGACCATCGGCGCCGGGCTCCTGTTTGGAGCCCGGACGCCCTATCTTGCGCGGGCGGGCCGGCACCGAGCCGGCCCGCCCGTTCCGTTGCCATCGAGCAGGAGGCGCATGCGCGTCGAACGGCGCGGCTGGCGCGAGCTCACTCCCTCCGTTTCGGACACCGGGCCCGTCGAGGTCACGGTGGTGATGCCCTGTCTCAACGAGGCCGACACCGTCGGCAGCTGCATCGCGCGGGCCCGCGAGGCGATCGCCAGCGCCGGGCTCCGCGGAGAGATCGTGGTGGCAGACAACGGCAGCACCGACGGGTCGATCGAGATCGCCGTGGGCCACGGCGTCCGGGTGATTGCGGTCGGCGAGCGGGGCTACGGCGCGGCCCTCATGGGCGGGATCCACGCCGCGCGGGGCGAGATCGTCATCATGGGTGACGCCGACGCCAGCTACGACTTTGCCGAGATTCCCCGGTTCGTCGCCGAGATCCGCAAGGGCTTCGACCTGGTGCAGGGGTGCCGCCTGCCGGCGGGCG
Organism: uncultured Gemmatimonas sp.; assembly: GCA_964521535.1. Taxonomy (GTDB): domain Bacteria; phylum Gemmatimonadota; class Gemmatimonadetes; order Gemmatimonadales; family GWC2-71-9; genus SHZU01. Next base: position 26,204 of record CAZFSA010000004.1, on the reverse strand, counting down.
GCGGCCGGATCGAGCCCGGCGCCATGCGGTTCCTGCACCGCATCTGGGGCAACCCGATGTTCTCGCTGCTGGGGCGCTGGTGGTTCCGGGTGCCGATTCACGACATCCATTGCGGCCTCAGGGCGTTCCGTCGCGACTTCTGGCTCACCCTCGACCAGCAATGCACCGGAATGGAGTTCGCCTCCGAGATGCTCATCAAGGCCGCCTTGCGCCGCGCACGGATCGGCGAAGTGCCGATTACGCTTCACCCGGACGGACGAACTGCCCACCGCTCCCACCTCCGGACCTTTCGCGATGGCTGGCGCCACCTCCGCTTCTACCTCCTCTACAGCCCGCGGTGGCTCTTCCTGGTGCCGGGCCTGCTGCTTGCCCTGATCGGAGTGGCCGGCTACGCGGTGGCCCTCCCGCGCCTCTCGTTCCGGGGCGCCACGTTCGATGTGCACACCCTCCTGTTCGCGAGCCTGAGCATCATCCTCGGCTTTCAGTCGATCCTGTTTGCGTTCCTCACCAGAATCTTCGGGACGGTCGAGGGCCTCCTCCCGGAGGACCCCCGGCTGACCCGGCTCTACCGGTACTTCAACCTGGAGCGGGGAATCCTGATCGGCGTCGTGGTCGCCCTGGTGGGTCTCGGGTTCCTCGCCGCGGCCATTGCGAGCTGGTACCGGGCGGACTTCGGGGCCCTCGACTACGGCCGTACCATGCGGATCGTCATTCCGGGCGTGACCCTCACCGCGCTCGGGGCGCAAACCGTGTTGTCGAGCTTCTTCTTCAGCATCATCGGCCTGGCCCGGCGGTAGACCATGGGGGGGGCGGAGTTCGACGCGTTCGCCGCGAGCTACGACGACGATCTGGCGCGGGGCCTGGCGCTCACCGGCGAGGACAAGGACTTCTACGCCCGGGGCCGGGTGGCGTGGCTCCGCCGGCGCCTGGGGGAGGTCGGCGCGCGGGTGGACCGGGTGCTGGACTTCGGATGCGGCACCGGCACCGCCACGCCGCTCCTTCGCGACCTGCTGGGAGCGCGTTCGGTTCTGGGCGTCGACCCCTCGGCGGCGAGCCTGGAGCGTGCCCGGGAGCGTTTCGGCGGCCCCGGCGTGACCTTTGCCGATCCGGCGGCGGCTTCTCCCGATGCCTCGTTCGACCTGGTCTTCACCAACGGCGTGTTTCATCACATCCCGGCCGCCGAGCGAGCAGCGGCGCTGGCGTATCTGGCGGAATCGCTCCAGCCCGGCGGGGTGCTGGCCCTCTGGGAGAACAATCCCTGGAACCCGGGAACCCGACTGATCATGCGACGGGTGGCATTCGACCGGGATGCGGTGATGCTCTCCGCGAGGGAGACCCGACGTCTGGTGAAGGGCCGCGGGTTCCAGATTCTCGGCACCGACTTTCTGTTCGTCTTCCCGCGGCCGCTCCGTTTCCTCCGGCCGCTCGAGCGGTTCCTGGTGCGCCTTCCTCTGGGCGGGCAGTACCTCGTCCTGGCCCGGAAGCCGGCCGGGTGAGTGCCGCGCTGCGGCGCCTGGTCGCGCGGGCGGAACAGGCGCTTGCCGGGCGTGCCGCTCCCTGGCTCATCGCGGCGGTTACCGGTCTCCTGGTGCTCTGGCTCTGGGGCTCGCTCCGACCGCTTCCCTGGGTCTACGACGAGGCCGCCTATCTGCTTCAGGCCCGGATCTTCGCTTCGGGGCGCTGGTCCGCGGCGGGGCGTCCGCTACCGGAGTTCTTCGAGCAGTTCCACGTGTTCGTCACCCCGCGACTGGTTCCCAAATACCCGCCGGGGCATGCCCTCTTCCTGGTGCCCGGCGTCTGGCTCGGGCTCCCGGCGCTCGTTCCCATCCTCTTCAGCGCGGCGACCGGCGGACTGATCTTCGCGGCGGTGCGCCGGCTCGCCACCCCGCTGCTCGCCGGCGTGGCGTGGCTGGTGTGGATCACCTCCCCCGCGGAGCTGTACATCCGGCCCAGCTACATGGCCCAGACCACCTCCGGTCTGCTCTGGGTGCTGGCGTGGCTGGCGCTGCTCCGCTGGCGGGCCAGCGGGCGGAGTCCGGCCCTGATCGGCTTCGCTCTTGCAGCGGCGGCGGCCGCCGTCACCAGACCCGTGACAGCCGCGGCGTTTCTGATCCCGGCGGGACTCTGGATCGTCTGGCGCGCGGCGCGACAGAATGCCTGGAAACAGGTCGCGCTTGCCGCGGCAACTGCGCTCCCCGTGCTCGCCCTTGTTCCGGTGTGGAGCCACGCCACCACCGGGCGAGCGTTCCCAACCCCGTACAGCGAATACTCCCGGGTGTACGCTCCCTGGAACCTCCCCGGGTTCGGGGTCGATACCACCCCGCCGCTCCGCCCGCCCACCCCCGCTCTGGAGAAGTTCCGGCGGGAGTGGCTCCCGGTGCACGAGGGGCACCGCCCGGGCCGGCTCCCGGCCATCCTCGGGGAACGGCTCCGCGGTATCGGGATCACCCTCTTTGGCGACGGGCCCCTCCGCTGGCTGCTCCTGGCCGCCTTGGTCGTGGGCATCGGCAGGGCCGGGCCCGAGCTCCGGTTTGGCCTCCTGTCGACCGGAACTCTGATCCTGGCTTACCTCTCGATCGCCGCGCGCCCCCTGTGGACAGTGTACTACCTGGAGGCCTTCCCCTGGCTGGCGGCGATCACCGCGGTTGGCACCGGGACCATCGCAGGGTGGCTCGGCCGCCGGCTCCTGCGGTCACGGGCGGGCGGGACCGGTCCGGTGCCGGGGGCGGACCCGCACCGGTCGTGGACGGCGTCCGGCCTCGCCAGCGGCCTCCTCCTCGCGGGGATCGCGCTCGCGGTTCCGGGCGCCGTGGAGCGCCTGGTGCGAGCCCGCGAGCAACAGGAGACGATGCGGATCGTGCCCCGGGAACTGGCCCGGGCCATCGATTCGATTCCGGGACCCGCGATCCTCTTCGTCCTGAGCGGGCCAGCCCACCGCCCGTACGAGAGCTACGTCGTGAACGAGCCGGACCTCGAGCGGAGTCGGGTCTGGGTGGTGCAGGATCGCGGCGAGGACAACCGGCGCCTAGTGGCGTTCGCGCCGGAACGGACCGCCTACACCTTCGACCCGGGGTCGGGACGGGTGGAACGGTGGGCCCCGTGAGCGCGCCCGTGGAGCCACCGGAGTTCGCCGATCCCACCCTGCCGGTCGTTCCCACCACGGCAGTGCCGACGTGTCCGCTTTGCGGGGCCAGCGACCGCGCGGTGCTCGCGGCGGGTTTCGACTATGAGCTCAGAACCTGCCGCAACCGATGGACCTTCGTGACCTGCGCCCGCTGCGGTCATGCCTGGCTCGATCCCCGACCGGCGACGGCAGCGCTTCCGGTGATCTACCCGCCTCACTATTACGCATACCAGTACTCGGCCCAGGTACATCCGGTGGCCGCGCGAGCCAAGGAATGGCTCGACCGCCGCAAGCTCGCCGGAATCCTGAACCGGCTCGGACGGCCGCCGGGGAGCTTTCTCGACGTGGGGTGCGGGGAAGGACGGTTCCTGCGCGCGATGGAGCGCCTGGGCGTGCCGAGAGACCGCCTGTTCGGTCTGGAGCTCGATCGCGCGGTGGTGGACCGGCTGACCAGGGCGGGGTACCAGGTCGAATGCGCCCGGGTCGAGGACTCCACGCTGGTGGGCCCCGGGGCGATCGATCTGATCACGATGTTCCATGTGATCGAGCACGTGGATCAGCCCGTGGAGCTGGTCCGGAAGCTGGCCTCATGGCTCGCGCCCGGAGGGGTGCTGGCGCTGGAGACACCGAATCGGCAGAGCCTCGATGCCCGGCTGTTTGGCCGGACGTTCTGGGGTGGGTACCACATCCCGCGTCACTGGCACCTGTTCACGACCGAGGGGGTGGAGCGGCTCCTGCGCCAGGCGGGCCTCGAGCCGGTGAGCGTGAACTATCAGACGGGTCATTCCTTCTGGCTGTACTCGTTTCACCATACGCTTCGCTACGGCCGCCGGCCCCTGCCGCGACTTGCGAAGCTCTTCGATCCCATGGGCAGCCTGTTTCCCCTGGCCGCCGTGACCGCCTGGGATAAGCTCCGGGCATTTCTCAACTTCCGGACGTCGGCGGTGCTGGTCCTCGGGCGGCGCCCTCCCGCAGCGGGGGGCACGGGGTTTGCCGCCCCGGGGACGACATGACCGACGTCGCCCCCGCCCAGGAGGCGTGGCCCGCCCCTGCCGGGCCGGGTTCGGCCGGCCGGCCTCGGGACCCCTACTGGCCCTGGCGCCAGTCGTTGCTCTCGGCCGAGCGGGTGCGCGACCTCAGCCAGCTTCGGCCCTGGCGGGTCGTGGTCGACACTGCCGTGGCGTGGGGCCTGATCGTCCTGGCCTGGGCCGCGGTCGCGCGCTGGCCTGCATGGTGGAGCGTCCTGCTGGCCCTTCCGGTCATCGGCTCCCGGTACTACGCCCTCTTCATCATCGGGCACGATGGCATGCATCGGCGGTTGTTCCGGCGCCGCTGGCTCAACGATCTCTGGAATGATCTCTTCTGCCACGGTCCGATCGGAGCAGTGACCCACGTCAACAACCGCAACCATCTCCGGCATCACCAGTATCTGGCGACCGAGCTCGATCCGGATCGCCACAAGCATGCCTGCTTCAACAAGGTCGAACACCATGAGCTGCTGGGATTCCTGGCCGGCGTGACCGGCCTGTTGCGCACCGCGCGCAACGTCTTCCGGCCGGCGGGCGGGAGCGCGGCCCGGGCGGACGGCGAGTCGTCCGGCGGTCACACGCTGCGCGATCTGATGATCCTGGTCGCGGTCCAGGTCGCCATCGCCGGGGGGCTCACCGCGGCCATTGGCTGGTGGGCCTACCCGCTGCTCTGGCTGCTCCCGGTCTACCTGTTCGCCTACCTCGCCGACAACCTTCGCTCGTTCGCGGAGCACTCGCAGCCGGGCCCCGACGGGCCCGCCGACGCCCATCGCCTGATCTCCTATCGCAGCAACCCGGTGGAACGCTGGTTCCTCGCCCCCCACCACATGAACCTGCACGCGGCGCATCATCTCTGGCCCTCGATCCCCTACTACCGCCTGCCGGAGGCCGATGCCGAGATCCGCGGCCGGGCCGATCCGACGGCGCTGGAGTGGCGGGGCAGCTACCTCGGGTATCTGCTCCGGTACTGGCGGGCGCAGCCGCTGGAGGAGTGTCGCCAGGGCCGCTGAAGCCGGGAACCCGGGACCGAGGCGCCGCGTTCCGAGGACATGACTGCTTCCGCCCCGCCGCCGGCGGACCCGGCCGCGTTGGCAGCGCATGTCGCGGAGCGCCGCGCCACCTGGCTTGAGCTGTTCTTCGACCTTGTCTTCGTCGCCGCCGTCGCGGAAGTGGCCGGCTCGCTGGGCGAGCACTACGACTGGGCCGGCCTGGTCCGGTTCGGCTTTCTCTTCCTGCTGATCTGGTGGGCCTGGATCGGCCACACGCTGTTCGCCACGCGGTTCGACAGCGACGATCCCGCCCAGCGCCTCCTCACGGTTGGGCAGATGTTCGCGGTGGCGGTGATGGCCGTGAACACTCACGCCGACCTGACCAGCCGGGAGGCGGCCGGCTTCGCCGCCTCCTACGCGGTAATGCGGATCCTGCTGGCCGTCCAGTATCTTCGCGCGGCGCGGCTGCCGGGCACTCGGGATCCGGTCGCCCGGCACGTCGCCGGGATCGGCCTGGCAGCGTCGCTCTGGCTGGTCTCCAGCGTCGTGCCGCCGCCGGCCCGATTCGGGCTCTGGGCAGTGGCTCTCGCCGTCGACCTCCTCACCCCGCTGGCGGCCGGTTCCTCGGCCCGTCACCACCCCCCCGACGCGTCACACCTGCCCGAGCGGTTCGGTCTGTTCACGCTGATCGTGCTGGGCGAGGCCGTGGTCGGGACCATGGCCGGGATGAAGCAGCAGGAGGTCTGGAGCGTGCCCGCCGCAGCCTCGGCCCTGCTGGCCCTGGGTATCGCGTTCGGCCTCTGGTGGGCCTACTTCGACGTCGTGCGTGGCGGCGCTCGCCTTCCTGCACCGGCGCTCTCGAGGCCCGCTCGACTGGTCGCCTGGCTCGCCGCTCATCTGCCCCTGTCCTTCGGGCTGGTGGTCGCGGCCGTGGGACTGGAGCACGTGGTGCTCGCTGGCGGCGCCGCGCCGCTCCATGGGACGACGCCGTGGCTGCTCTCTGGCGCCCTGGGGCTCGTGGCCGGGGCCCTGGTCGTGGTTGGCTTGGCCGGCGGGACGGGCCGGCAGCCGGTGAGCGTCCTCAGGCCGTTGGGGCTGGTGGGGGTAACGGCTGGAGGGCTGGCGCTGGCCGGGCTCGTGATACCCGGGGTATGGCTTCTGGCCGCGCTGTTCGGGTTCGGCCTCCTGGCCATCGGCCTCGGCGCCCGGCGGGAAGCCGAGGCCTGAAACTCACCCGGGCCGGATCACCGCTTTCAGGACCTCCTGCTGTTCGACCGCCGCCAACGCCTCGCCCGCCTGGTCCAGTCCGTAGTAGCCGGAGATCATTTCGCGCCAGGGCACGGTTGAATGATGCCGGGCCGCCAGGGCGACCGCCCGGTGGAAATGCGAGTAGTCCGAGCCCCAGCAGCCGCGCAGCTCGACATGTTTCCGGTTGAGCTGGCGATGCGGGTTGATCGGGATGTCGCCGTGGTCGGTATACTGGCCCACCACCACCACCCGCCCGCCGTCGCGCACCAGGTCGAGTGCCTGGGACACCGCCTCCGGTCGTCCAGCCGCTTCGATCACCACGTCGGCGCCCCGGCCCCCGGTCAGGTCCCGGACGGCCGAGAGCCTCGCGTCGGGTGCGAGATCCAGTCCCAAGGTATGAGTCGCTCCCATCCGTCGGGCGAAGGCCAGACGGCTGGCGGGTCCGCCGACGGCGATTACCAGGCCCGCACCCGACAGCCGCGCCAACGCGACGCACGACTGTCCCACCGGACCCACGCCGAGCACGGCGACCGATTGCTCCAGCCCGATGGCGGCCCGGTCGATCGCGTGCACGGCGGTCGTGAGCCCGCACCCGCCGCCGATGAACGTCTCCGGGTCCAGTCCCTCCGGAATCCGCACCAGCTTCACTCCGGGCTTGAGCCAGACCTTCTCTGACCAGCCGCCCAGAAGGCCGTCGCGGGCCCCGTAGGTGACGCCATACACCTTGCGGCTCGGGCACCGCGTGGTCTGCTTCGCCACCAGACACTGGTAGCAGGCGTTGCAGGTCTCGTGGACGTCCAGGAACGTGACGAGGTCTCCCTCGGCGAACGGTCGGCCCTCGATGTCGTTGATCCGACCGCTGACCGCGGCCAGCCGCCCCACCGAGACGTGGCCGGGAATCAGAGGGTACGGCACCCCGGCCAGACGGCCGTGATGGAGGTGGACGTCGGTGCCGCAGACCTCCGAATAGACCACTTGGAGGAGTGCCGCCCCTGGCTCCAGCGTGGGCGGGCCAAACGATTCGACCCGGACCGCTGTTCGGGGGGCGGGCATGATGGCCGCCCTGATCGTGGTGCTCGCGGACCTCGGCATCAGGCCTACCCCGACAGCAGCTCGAGAAAGACGCCGTGAGTGAACGTGGGCTCGATCAGGATCGATCGCGGCGCGAAGCCCCGGAAGGGCACTCCGTTGGCCGCCAGCACCTGCCGGGCGACCGCCAGCGTGCTGACGGTGACCGTGATGCCAAGCGGGCCCGGGTCGGGCGGCAGGCTCCGGCCGAGGCGGGTCGCGGCGTAGAGCGGGGTTACCAGCCAGACCTGCGTGGCTCCGAGCAGGACGGTCACGCCCCCGGGTCGCGGGTGGACCCGGGCGCGGCCGAGCAGCCGCTCGTAGGCCGGCGCCAGCGCCACCGGATCCGATGCCACGACCGTGAGGCCCGCGATGCCCCGAGCGGTGTTGGAGTGCGGGACGGCCGCGGGCCCCCAGACCAGCTCGGGCGTGTGGTGCTGGCAGAAGAAAGCGGGCAGGCCGGGGCTGGCGGCCTCGTCGGGGAAGCACACGGTGAACCGGGCCAGCGCGAGCCCCGACGGAGTGGCCACCGGCCGGTCGAAGCTGATCGGCTGGCCCACCCCGATCCCCCGTTCCTGAAGCGTTCGCCGGGTGCCCTCCATGTCGTCACTGGCGAGCGCCATCATCGCCAGACCCTCGCCGCGCTCCAGGCGGCGGGTCCAGCGGTCGGCCTGGGGCCCCGGGGTCTCGACCGAGAGCAGCTCGAGATAGTCGCGCTCGAAGACGATCGTATGGTTGGCGGTGCCCAGCGCGGGATGGCGCCCGCGGGGCGTAAGCGAGAACCCCAGCCGGCCGTAGGACATCGCGGCCTGATCCAGGCTGCGGGTGAGGATGATGGCGTGGTCGAGGGTGATCACCTGGCCCGCTGGACAGGGGCGCGGGAATCATACGGGGCCGCCCGGCTTGAAACAACACACCGACCAGTGGAGTTTCCGGGGGTCCGCCTCTCGGAGCATCGATGTCCGCCCTCCTTGCCAGTCCGGGCAGGATCCTTCACCACATGACGACCACCTCGCTGGTGCTCGACGGGTATCGCATCGTCGAAAACCTCGGCGTGGTGCTGGGCATTACCGTCCGGTCCCGCTCGGTGTTCGGGCTCATCGGCGCGACCCTCGAGACCCTTCGCGGCGGGCAGATTCGACGGTTCACCGAGCTGTGCGAGCGGACCCGGTCGGAGGCGTTCGAGTTCATGCTGCAGCACGCCGAGCAGCACGGGGCCAACGCGGTGGTGGCGATCCGGTACGACGCCACCGAAGTGATGAACGGGGTGACGGAGGTGCTGTGCTACGGCACGGCCGTGCTGGTGGAGCCGATCACGCGGTCCTGAGCGTGGGGCGCGTTGCTTCGCGCCCGCTTGCGTTGGAAGGATGGGGGCGACCGGCTGCCGGGCCAGTAGCTTGGTGCCATGCCGCCCTCGAGCGCCGGGTCCCTGGCCCGGGTCCGGTCGCTGGCCGTCCATGGCATCGACGCCTTTCCGGTGGATGTCGAGGTCCACCTGGCGGCGGGCCTGCCATCGTTCACCACGGTTGGGCTGCCCCAGGGAGCCGTGAAGGAGGGGCGGGAAAGGGTCCACGCGGCCCTGGTGAACGCCGGGCACGAGTTCCCCCTGAAGCGGATCACGGTCAACCTCGCCCCGGCCGACGTTCGCAAGGACGGCTCGGCCTTCGACCTGCCGATCGCCATCGCGCTCCTTGTGGCCAGCGGCCAATTGAACGGTGGGGCACTCGCTGGTGCCGCACTGGTGGGCGAGCTTGGCCTGGAGGGCGATCTCCGACCGGTGCGAGGAGCGCTGCCGATGGCCGTGGCGGCCCGTCGCCTCCAGTGGTCCACCCTGATCGTGCCATCCGAGAACGGAGCGGAGGCGGCCATCGTGGCAGGCCTCGAGGTCCTCGGCGCAGGGCACCTGCGCCAGGTCCTTGCCCACCTCGCCGGTCGGGAGCCGTTGGCGCCGGCATCCGGGCCGCCCCGCTGCTCCGCTCCGGTGGCCGACACGGTGGATTTCTCGGATGTGCGGAGCCAGGCGGCGGCCAAACGTGCCCTTGAGATCGCGGCGGCCGGCGGGCATAACGCGTTGCTCATCGGGCCGCCCGGCGCTGGAAAGACCATGCTGGCGCGGCGGGTCCCCACCATTCTGCCGCCGCTCGGCCAGGACGAGGCCGTCGAGGTGACCAAGATCCACAGCGTCGCCGGACTACTCTCCCCGGGCAGCGGGTTGATGACGCGTCGTCCCTTCCGGGCCCCGCACCACACCATCAGCGACGCGGGGCTCGCCGGTGGCGGAACCCCACCGCGTCCCGGAGAGGTGAGTCTGGCGCACCACGGCGTGCTCTTCCTGGACGAGTTGCCGGAGTTTCGCCGGCACGTGCTGGAGGTCCTGCGCCAGCCGCTGGAAGACGGAGTGGTGGCCCTCTCCCGGGCCGCTCGTGCCGTAACCTATCCCGCCGCATTTACCCTCATCGCGGCGATGAATCCCTGCCCCTGCGGATATCGGGGTGACCCGACTCGAAGCTGTGTCTGTGGGGACGCCGCGGTTGCGCGCTACCTGGGTCGGATCTCCGGCCCCCTGCTTGACCGCATCGACATCCACCTGCCGGTGCCCGCCGTGGCATGGAGAGATCTGGACGCCGCCGGCGCCCCGGAGCCCAGCGCGGCGGTTCGAGCCCGGGTGATCGACGCCCGCGCCCGCCAGCGTCACCGTCTGGGCGGCGCCAGCCGACCCAACGCGCAGCTGTCGCCGTCGGAGCTTCGGCGCCACTGCGCGCTCGACTCGGAGGGACGGCGCCTTCTGGAGCTTGGCATGCGACGACTCCGGCTCTCGGCGCGGGCCCATGCCCGGATCCTCCGCCTGGCGCGAACCATCGCCGACCTGGCCGGCGAGGAACAGCTGCGGTCGCCTCACGTGGCCGAGGCGATTCAGTATCGGGCGCTGGATCGGGTGGGACCGGCGGCGATTCCCGGCCCCGCCGCGGGGGCGGGGGCGGGGGCGGCTACTGAAGATTGAGCCGCGCGATCAGGCGCACGCGGTAGTCCTCCGGCTTCACCGGCCGCTGCGCCGTCGGGACCGGCTCGACGGCCAGCAGCTGGACTTGGTAGGTATCGTCCGTCCAGAGTTCGAAGCCGGGCCTGGGCTCGAGCACCACGGCGTGGCGGGTGGTGGCGCGGAAGACGTCGAGCTCCACCCCCGCCGTCCCCTCGGAGACGCACAGCACATCGAGCGGACAGCGGCTATCCGCTACCACCCGTCGAAACCCGACCGTCAGGTTGGTCCCGACCAGACGGACCGTCTGATTGGGGGCCAGCACGAACTCCTCATCCAGGCCCACCTCGCCGGGCTCCGTGCCCAGGCAGGCCGTCGACATTGCAGCAACCAGCACCAGCAGCCACCCCGCTCGCTTCATTCGCCCACCTCGCTCGCTGGTGGCAGAGCAAGGGGCGTACCACGGTCGCGGCACGTCCAACCGACGGCCCGGCAACGCCGGTCAGGCAGCGGCCACCGCGAGCGTGTACGAACGACACGCCCCGCCGACACGAACCCGGCCCGGCCGGTACCTGCCTACTTGGTGCCGGGGAAGACCTCGTCGAGCCGGCCGACAAGGCGCTGCTCCAGGCGGCCGGTCGTGGAGCAGGGAAGACGCTCCGGCCGTCCACCTGGCACATCCACCGCGTCCGCGTGGAACTCGAGCTGGAACGTCGTTCCCCCGCCAACGGCCGGGCTCACGGTGGCCAGGAAGGTCAGGAAGACATGATAGGTGTCAGCGTTAGGACCGGTCATGTTCTCGCCGCAGGAGAGGAAGGTCGAGATCGGGCTTCGGCCCAGGCGGCGTACCGCCCGGAGTCGCCGAGTCCCGAGCAGGCCGTTCGCCGGCTCCTCGATCGTCACCCGGATCCCGGCGTCCTCCACCAGCCGTTTCAGCACCCGCCACGCGGAGTCCGGCGGACCGGGGATCCGGCCCCGGGTGAGCCCGGCGTCGCGAGAGAACTCCACCCGTCCCCAATCCGTTTCCCGATCCTGCGCCAGCAGGCCGGGAACGGTCCCCAGGGCCGCGAGCGACACCAACGCTCCGACCCGATGAATCGCCTGAATCGCCTTCAAGGGCACCTCCCCCAGTCTACGCGACCGGCCCGATCAGGTGAATATTACCGCCGCCATTGTCCGGGAAAGCCCGCGTGGATCCAATCTGTCACACCCTGGTCGGCGGGTGTCTGGCCCGCACCGGGCTCCGCCACCACACCGGCCTGGCGACGGCGACGCTGGTGATTGCGGCCAACCTCCCGGACCTCGACGTGGTGGCAATTCCGCTCGGCGAGAATCTGGCGTTTCGACGGGGATGGACCCACGGCCTCCTCGCCTTGGTGGTCCTGCCCCTGCTGCTGGCCCTGGTGATGACCGCCTGGGACCGGGCCTGGCCCCGGCCCGGGCGGCCGGCAGTCCGGTTCCGGGCCGTCCTCCGGCTCTCCGCCATCGGGGTGCTGACCCACCCCTTCCTCGACTATCTGAATACGTACGGCCTGCGATGGCTGATGCCGTTCCGCGATCGGTGGTATTACGGGGACACGCTGTTCATTGTCGACCCGTGGATGTGGCTGCTGCTCGGCGCCGGGATCTGGTGGTCGCTTCGGGCCGAGCGGCGCGGGGGACCGAATCCAGGCCGTCCAGCCCGCCTGGCGGTGGGAGCGGTGGCACTCTACGTCGGTGCGATGATGCTGACCACCGTCGCCGCCAGGGCTGCCATCCGCCGCGAGGTCGGTGACCGGCGCTTCATGGCCGCTCCGGTGCCCGTGATCCCCTGGCGAAAGGACGTGATCGTCGACGATGGCGGGCGGTACTGGGGCGCCCGGTTCACGTTCGGATCCGCGCCCCGATTGCGGATCGAATGGACGGTGCCCAAGGGCGCGGACCCGGCCGCCGTGGCCGCGGTCCTCGCTGCGCCCAACGGCCGGGCGTTCCTGCACTGGGCCCGATTTCCCGCCTTCTCCCGGGAGTCCTCGGGTGACACCCTGACGGTGCGGGTTCGTGACCTGCGCTATGCGGGCGACGAAGCCCGGGGCTGGGCCGTGCTCTCTGTCCGCACGCCCCGGCCCGACTCAGCCGGCCGCGCGCCGGACCTCCGCTGAGCGCGCGGCGACCGCCGCTCGCCAGGCGTGCAGGGCCGACTGGGCCTCCGCCACGGGCGTCCACGCGAACCGGATGGCCCCACCGACCGGCGTTTGGACCAGCCGGCTCAGGTCCACGCTGGCCACCGCGCCGAGCTTCGGGTACCCGCCAACCGTGGGCCCGTCGGCGAGAAGAACGATCGGCTGCCCGTCGTCCGGGACCTGCACCGCCCCGATGCAGGTCCCCTCCGATGGCAAGCGGGCGCTGACCAGCGGCTGCACCGGCGGCCCGGCGAGCCGGATGCCCATCCGGTCCGAGCGGGCGGAGACCAGGAAGGGTTGGGACCCGGCCCGGGCCTGAGCCTCAGCGGCAAACAGTTCCAACTGAGGCCCCGGGATCAGGGCCAGGGGACCCGACCGGAGGGGCAGCGGCGCCGGAGAAAACCCGATTGGCGGTGAGGGCCCCTCGAGGTCCGCGCCCGCGGCGAGGCGGTCGCCAGCGGCGAGCCGGCGGCCGTCGAGCCCTCCGATGGCCGTGGGGAGGTAGGTCGAGCGAGCGCCCATGATCGGGGGGACCGACACGCCGCCCCGGATCGCCAGGTAGGCAAACCGGCTGCCGGTTGACGGCCCGATTCGAAGGGTGGCCCCAGCGGGTGCACTCCAGGTCGTGTCCCGGCCGACGGAAGCGCCATCCAGCTCGCATCGGACGTCGCCTCCGGTCACGGCGAACCGGGTCTCCGACTCGAATCGAACCTCGGTCATCCCGCCCAGGGCCAGTTCGAGACCAGCGGCGCTGGGGCGGTTCCCGACCAGCAGGTTGGCCAGCTCGAGGGCCTCGGGGTCGAGGGCGCCCGACCGCGGGAGCCCGATGTCCCGCCCGGTTCGCCAGCCGCCGTCCTGGACGGTGACCAGGGTCGTAGCGCGCCGAATCTCGATCACGAGGCGGCCACGACGAAGCGGATCCGGTCGCCGACCCCGACCATCATCGGGGGAACCCGCGAGGGATCGAACAACCGCACGTCGGTCGTGCCGAGCAGGTGCCACCCTCCCGGAGTAGCCGCGGGATAGACCCCCGCCTGGGCCCCCGCGATCGCGACGGACCCCTGCGGCACCCGGGTTCGGGGCGTCTGGCGGCGCGGCAGGATCAGCGCGGGATCGAGACCGGAGCAGTAGACGAAACCCGGTACAAAGCCAAGCAGAGCGACTTCGTAGACCGGGGCGGTATGGCGCGCCACCACTTCCGCTGGCGAGAGGCCGGTGCGGGTAGCGACCCACTCCAGGTCGGGGCCGTCGTACCGGACTGGAATCACCAGAGGCGGAGTGGTGGACGGCAGGGCGGTCGGCTGCCCCTCGACCGCGATCAGTCGGCGGATCTCCTCCCGGAGGGTGGCGAAGTCGTTCAGCAACGGGTCGTAGTGCAGCGTGACCGCCACGTAGCCTGGCACGACTTCGATCACGGCGGGCAGCTGCGCCAGCGTGACGGCGCGCGCGAAGGCCCTGGCCTGAGCGGTGGCCCGGGCATCGAAGTCCCCGGCAAAGGACACGGTAAGCGCCGAATCCCCGAGCGGCGCGATCCGCGGCCAGCGCCCGGTCACCGGGCGAACGGAGCGATCTCGATGCCTTCGGCCTCGAATCGCTCCCGGATGCGGCCCACGATCGCAACCGCGCGGGGGCCGTCGCCGTGCACACAGAGGGACTCCGCCCGAACAATCCGCCGCGTCCCGTCGATCGCTGTTACATAACGATCCGCCACCATCCGGAGCGACCGCTCCGCGATCAGTTCGACGTCGTCCAGCATGGCGCCGGGGGTCCCGCGGGGTACCAGCTGGCCATCCGGGAGATAGGCGCGGTCTGCAAACGCTTCCCGCGCCACCGCAACACCGAGGGCCTCCGCCTCTCGCAGCATCACCGTGCCGTCGAGGCCGAGCAGGAGCAGGTCGGGATCCACCCCGCGGATCGCCCGGGCCACCGCCCGAGCCGCCGCCGGATCGTGCGCGGCGCGATGGTAGAGCGCCCCGTGCGGCTTGACGTACCGGAGCCGGGCGCCGTGCGCCGCGCAGAACCCGGCCAGCGCTCCCGTCTGGTAGATCACCATCGCCTCGATCTCTTCCGGACTCGCGGCCAGGTCCCGCCGGCCAAATCCCACCAGGTCGGGGAAGCCGGGGTGGGCACCGATCACCACCCCCCGGGCCACGGCTCGCGAAACCGTCTCGCGCATCACCAACGGGTCGCCCGCATGAAAGCCGCAGGCGATGTTGGCCGAGGTGACCAGGCTCAGGAGCTCCGGCTCCGACTCGATTCGGTATCGGCCGAAGCTCTCGCCGAGGTCGGCGTTGAGGTCGACCTGCATCAGGTCGTGTCGGCGGGAACCCGCGGGAGGATGCGGAAGGCGAAGTTCTGCTCGACCCATTGCCGCACCTTGCGGGCGTTCTGCACCGCAGGGCGGAACCGCATCAGCGCCAGGGCATCGCGGACCGACCGGGTGAAGGCCGGGTGGGTGCTCCGGATGACCCGAATGGTGGTGGTGTCCACCCGGCCGGTCGTGTCGACCACGTAGTGGACGAAGGTGCTGCCCTCGAGGCTTCTCGCCAGCATGTCGGCCGGGTACACCGGGGCTGCGCTGGAGGGATCGCGCTCCACCAACGAGTCGACCTCGAGCTCGGTGAGCGCGGTCTCGACGGCGAGGTCGGCGGGGGGGCCGGTCGGTTCGGTCTCGGCCGGGTCAGGGTCGCCGGCCCGACCCTCGGTCAGCAGCTCCTCGGTGTCGGAGGCCGGCGGCGCGACATCAACCGCGCCGTGGTCCCCCCGGAGGCCGGGCCAGTCGATCGCGACTCCCGAGGTCTGGCCGCCACCGATCTCCTTGTCGGGCGGAAGCAGGAAGACCACCAGTCGCTCGATCGGATCCTCGGCCGGGAGGGTCGACGGGCGGGGAAGGACCAGCGGGAGAGTGATCGCGAGATGGATCACCAGACTCACCAGGAAGCCCGCCGGGGAGGAGCCGGGCCGGGGAGGCAGGAGCGCAAACTGACGGAGCAACGTAGGACGCCTCTGCTTCAACACTAGATCCGGGCTCGGGACCGGGGCAAGGGGGCCGGCGGCCGGGGCCGAGGTCCGGGGCCGAAACGGAGGCCGGGGGCGCCATTATTTTTGTTTGACAAATAAAAATATATTGGCTACCTTCGACCCGTGCCCCCTGATACCCTGACCCGAATCCTGCTGGCCTACCCGCTGGTCCATCAGGCCTGTCGCCGCCGAGACATCGGAACAGCGGCCGGGCGCCGGGTCAGCGCTCACCAGGCCTCCGCCCTGGCGCATCTCGATCGTCGCGACGGCGTCACCCCCACGGCTCTGGCCGCAGCGCTCGGTGTGGCCCTGCCCACCGCGTCGCTCCTCGCGGATCGCCTGGTCCGGGCCGGCCTGATTCGCCGCGACCGCGATCCCGAGGACCGCCGTCGCGTCCTGCTCCGCCTGACTGCGGCCGGGGAGCGGGTCCGGTCAGGGTATTCGCTGCTCGACCCCGACCGGGTCCGGGCCCTGCTCGGCGTGATGACGCCAGCCGAGCAGGCAGCCGGGGTCGACGGGCTCACCGCTCTGGCGGAAGCGACCCGCCGTCTCGTGGCCGCCCGGGCCTCCCAGGCCGATCGTCCGTCCGGAGGTTCCTCATGAACCGTCGCCGCCGTCGTCGCCGCACCCGCCTGCGGCTGGCCCTCGCGATCACTCCAGTGGCGCTGCTCGCCGCCGCGCTGGCGATCGGACACCGGTTGCCCCGGGAGATCCGCACCGAGGCCCGGCTGGACCTGCCGAGCCCGCCGGAGACGGTGTGGGCGGTTCTGACCGATGTCGATGCCATTCCCACCTGGCGGCCCGACCTGGTGGCGGTGGAACGGCTCCCCGCGTCGGGGGACGTGGTCCGGTGGGTGGAGGTAGGCCCCAGGACGAGGCTCGCGGTCGAACGGGTCGAGGCCGTGGCTCCGGAGCGGCTGGTAATCCGGACGGCGTCAGCGGGCCCCGAGCGAAGCTGGATCTACACGCTACTCCCAGTGGTCGAGGGGACCAGGCTCACGGTGGTCGAGGAGCGAGTGGTGTCCAGTCCATTGGCGCGAGTCGTGCTCCGCCTGCCCGGCGTCGCCCGCACCCGCCTCGGCCCGATCACCTCGGGTCTGTGGAAACGGGTGGACGCCCATCGCCAGCAGCTCGTCGCTCGCCCTTCCCCTTGATTCCTGCTCTCGGGCGCATCGGCCAAGCGCGCGTGCCAGGTACTGCTCGACCAGGTCGAAGTGCACGGTGCGGGTTCGCTGGATCCACCAGGGCGAGCAGCCGACCGCCAGCGCGGCCTCGATCAGCGCATCCTCGTCCCGGGCGAGCAGGTGGGCGGTCCGGCGTCCCCGGGACTTGAAGAGGTTCTCGTGGACGGCAATTCCGCCTTGCCCGGCCCAGATCCGGGCGTGGGTCACCTCGCGGATCCGGAAATACCGCCAGCCGTGGGGCGAGCGCGGGGTATCCGGATCAGTCATCCTCGGAGACCCGGCGCCGTTCGCGTTTGACTGCTCCCCGATGCCGTTTCGCCTCCAGTCGCCGTCGCCGCTCGGCCGGAGGGACCCCCGTGGGCCGGCGGGTCCGAGTCGGTTCGAGGGCACGCGTCACCAGATCCAGGAGTCGCTCGGTGGCGGCCTGCCGGTTGGCCCACTGGCTCCGCGAGGCGCTGGCGGTGACCCGGAGGGTTCCGTTGGCATCGAGCCTCGAGGCCAGCCGGTCGAGGAGGAGGGCCCGCTGTGGGGCGGTAGGGGCCGAGCTGGCGGGAATGTTCCATCGCACCTCGACGCGGGTCGACGCCTTGTTCACGTGCTGGCCGCCGGGCCCGCTCGATCGGGAGGCCCGAAATTCGAGCTCGTGATCGGGAATCACCAACGCGGGTCCGGCCTGGTGCCGGGTGGGGCGCACCATGCCACAAGGTACCTAGGCACTGGCTTCCGTTGCCATGGGAGACCGTTAGTTTCCGGCGATGAGTCGGCGTGAGGACGCTCTCGAGAGCTGGTTTCGCGGCGCGGGCCGCACCCTGCTCGGGTACTCCGGGGGCGTGGATTCCGCCCTGCTCGCGGTGGTCGGCAGCCGGGTGCTGGGAACGGACTTCCTGGCGGTCATCGGACGCAGCGCGTCCTATCCCGAGGTTCAATGGCGGGCGGCCAGGGCGCTGGCCGCCGAGCACGGCTTCCCGCTGGCGGAGCTCGAGACCCGGGAGCTGGAGGATTTCGACTACCGCCGCAACGCTCCCGACCGCTGCTTCTTCTGCAAGCGGGAGCTGTGGGCCCGGCTGGGCGAGATGGCCCGATCGGGTCGATACGATCAGCTGATCGACGGCACCAACGCCGACGACCTGGCCGAGCACCGGCCCGGTCTGGCCGCCGGCAGAGGCGCCGGGGTCCGATCACCGCTGGCCGAGCTCGGCTGGACCAAGGCAATGGTCCGCGCCCGGGCTCGCGACTTGGGACTCCGGGTCTGGGACGCGCCGGCGGCCCCCTGTCTCTCCAGCCGGATCCGGTATGGGCTCGAGGTGACGCCGGCCCGGCTGGCCCAAGTCGAGGCCGCCGAAGCGTTCCTGCGGGACCTCGGCGTTGCCGGCAATCTGCGGGTCCGGCACCTCGGTGAACGGGCCAGGGTCGAGGTGGATTCGGAGGCCTTCGACCTGGTCGACGGGGCCTGGCACCTGGTGGAGGCCGAGCTCCGGCGCCTGGGGTTCGCCGCAGTGGAGCGAGCGCCCGGCGGCTACCGCCGAGGCAGTCTCCTGGTCGGATGAGACTCTTCGTCGGGGTGCCGCTCCCCGAAGACGCGGGCCGCGAAGCCGGTCGGCTCCTGACCGAACTCAGGGCCCTGGACTGGCCGGTGCGCTGGGTTCGTGCCGATGGCTTGCACCTGACCCTCAAGTTCTTTGGCGACGTCACCAGCGATCGGCTCGACGCCATCGCGGAAATGGTCGCGTTCGCCGCCGCCGGCACCCCGCCGATTCCGATGTCGCTCGGTGAGCTCGGCGCCTTCCCGGGTTGGCAGCGACCGCGCGTGCTCCATCTCCGGATCGAGGCCAGCCCGGAGCTGGAGCTGCTGCAGGATCGGGTGGAACGCGGAGCCGAGCGGCTCGGGTTTCCGTCGGAGGTAAGACCTTTCAATCCCCACGTTACGCTGGGCCGGGTGCGCGAGGGGCAGCGGCTGCCGGATGGCTGGCGAGTCCGGCTCGAGGCGACCCGGCCCTCCGCGGCCTTCGTGGCCGACCGGGTGGTGCTGTTCGAAAGCGTGCCCGGTCCCCAGGGCTCTGTCTATCAGGTCCGGCACGAGGCCCGGCTCGGCTGAATGCGAGGCTGCCTGAGCCTTCCGTTCCGACTGGCGGGTCTGGCCCTGTTGGCCATCCTTGTCTGGGTGGCCTGGGGCGAGCGGGAGGCGATCCGGCGGTGGGTTCATCGAATGACGGCGGAGCAGGAGGCCCCGGCGGGGCCTGAGGGATCGCCGGACCGGGCCCGCGAGCGGGCGATGGCCCGGCTCGACTCGCTGGCCCGAGGGCGGACCGACTCCGTGCGCCTCGGGGTGCGGGAACTGGAAGCGGTGGTGGCGCCGGCCGTCGTGGCCCGGGCCGGGGGCGCGATCGACAGCGTGGCCCTGGTGCTTGGCGATGACGAAGTGGCGGTCCGTGGCCGGCTCGACGGAGACCGCTTTTCCCGGTCTGCGCTGGGCCCCCTGGCCGAATGGGTGGCGGGCCGCGAGCCCATCGAGGCACGAGGCCCCCTGGTGCTCCGCCGGCTCGGACGCGGGGAGTGGCGGGTCTCGACCTTCAAGGTTCGCGGGGTTCCGCTCCCCCGCGCGCTGGGCACCCGTTTGGCGGAACTGCTGGTGCCGGGGCAGAGTGGGGAGGTCGGCTTCGACCTTCCTGCCTGGGTGACGGGAATCCGGGTCACGGCAGCCGGCGTGGTGTTGTACGGGCGAGGTGCCCGGTGAAGCCCCGGGTGCTGGTCGTCGACGACGAGCCGGGGGTCCGGGAGGCGGTCCGCCAGGTACTCGAGTACGAGGGGATGGAGGTCCGACTCGCCGGGTCCGGTGGAGAGGGATTGGCCCAGTTCGAGTCGTTTCGGCCCCACGCAGTGCTCCTGGACGTCAAGATGGCCGGCCTGGACGGTCTGGAGACCCTGAGCCGCCTCAAGCAGGCGGCGCCCGACGCCGTCGTCGTGATGATCTCGGGACACGGGACCATCGCGACCGCCGTCCAGGCGACCCAGCGGGGGGCGTTCGATTTCCTGGAGAAGCCGCTCGACGCCGATCGGTTGCTGGTGACGCTCCGGAACGCCCTGGCTCACGCCGCTCTGTCCGGCGAGAACGAGCGGTTGCGGGAGGCAGTCGACACCCGCTATGCGATGGTGGGGTCGAGCGCCGTGCTCCGGCAGGTTCGGGACCTCATCGCCCGGGTGGGTCCTACCGACGCGCGGGTGCTGATCACCGGGGAGAACGGCACCGGCAAGGAGCTGGTGGCCCGGGCGATCCACGATGCCTCGCCCCGGCGGAGCCGCGCCTTCGTGGAGGTGAACTGCGCGGCCATTCCGACCGAGCTCATCGAGAGCGAGCTGTTTGGCCACACCAAGGGCAGCTTCACCGGTGCGGTCACCGACCGCGCCGGCAAGTTCGAGCTGGCAGACGGCGGCACCCTCTTCCTGGACGAGGTGGGCGACATGTCGCTCTCGGCCCAGGCCAAGGTCCTGCGGGTTCTGGAGGAGGGATTGGTGACGCGAATCGGTGCCGCCAAGTCGCTGATGGTGGACGTCCGGGTGCTGGCGGCCACGAACAAGCGGCTGGAGACCGAGATCGCCGAGGGTCGATTCCGCGAGGACCTCTTCTACCGGCTCAACGTGGTCCCCATTCAGGTGCCGCCGCTCCGGGAGCGGCGCGAGGACATTCCGGATCTGGTCGCCCACTTCGTCCGGCAGCTGGGCGGCCGGGCGGGGATCGTGCCCAAGCCGTTCACCGATGACGCAGTCCGGCGCCTGGCGGCGCGGAGCTGGCCGGGGAACGTGCGCGAGCTTCGCAACGTGGTGGAGCGGCTCCTGATCCTCGCGCCCGGCAAGACGGTGACCGGGACCGACGTCGACCGCGTGGCCCCGGGCCCGGAGGCATTGCCGGCCGGCGCCGCCCTCGAAGCCGCCGAGTCGTTCGACGACTTCAAGATCGAGACCGAGCGCGCCTTCATCCTGCAGAAGCTCCGCGAGAACGACTGGAACATCGCGGAAGCGGCCCGGGCGATGAAGCTGCCCCGGTCCAACCTCTACAAGAAGATGGTGCGGTACAAACTCAAGCCGGAGTCGGGATGAGTCCTGAGCCGCGGGACTGGGACAAGGAGCTGGCCGAAATCGACCGGCTGATGGCCGCCACCCCACCGGCCCAGGCGAAAGGAGGCCGGGACCAGCCCGGCGTGCCGGCCGCGGGCCCGGCCCGCCCGGCGCCACCAGCCAGAGCAGCCCGGCGGAGCACCATCGGCACCTGGGTTCGGGTCGGCCTGGGGGTGGTGCTCGCCGCCGCGATGACACAGTGGCCCTACGCCCACGCTTGCGGCCTGGCGCTCTTCCTGTATTTCGGCGCCGTGGGGGTGGTGCTGGTTGCCGGAGGGTGGGCCGCGGTGACCGGCTGGCGGCAGCGGATGGGGCTCGCCCACGTGCTCTCGCTGCTGGTGATGCTCTGGGCCCTGATCCTCGCCGCCGCCGTGGTCCTGCCGCGGGTCGGGTACGCTCGCGAGGCCGCGGCGTGGTGGTGCTGAGGGGCCCGGTCGGACCTGGCCGTGGCAGGGATCCAACCCGGTTTCTTCAAGGACGAATCGGATGCCAAGGACGTTCCGTAACCTGATCGGGGGCCGGTGGGTCGCTCCCGCCTCGGGCCGCTATCTCGAGAACCGCAACCCCGCGGACATCCGGGACCTGATCGGGCGATTTCCCGACTCGGGGGCCCCCGACGTGGACGCCGCCGTGGCGTCCGCCCGCCGGGGATTCGAGCAGTGGTCCCGGATCCCGGCCCCGGCCCGCGGCGACGTCCTCCGCGCCGTGGGCGACCTCCTCAGCGCCCGCAAGGAGGCCATTGCCGAGGCCATGACCCGGGAGATGGGCAAGGTCCTGGCCGAGACCCGGGGCGACGTGCAGGAGGGGATCGACACCGCCTACTACGCTGCGTCCGAGGGGCGCCGACTCTTCGGTCGGACGGTTCCGTCGGAGCTGCGTCGGAAGTGGGCGATGAGCTACCGCCGCCCGATCGGGGTGGTGGGCCTGATCACCCCCTTCAACTTTCCCCTCGCGATTCCCACCTGGAAGCTTTTTCCAGCCCTCCTCTGCGGCAATGCGGTCATCCTCAAGCCCTCCGAGGACGTGCCCCACACGGCGCATCTGCTGGTGGAGATCCTGCTCGAGGCCGGTCTCCCGCCGGAGGCGGTGCAGCTGGTGCACGGCCGGGGCGGCTCGGCCGGCCGGGCGCTGGTGGAGCACCCGGACGTCGCCGCGATTTCGTTCACCGGCTCGGCCGCGACCGGCGCCGCCCTGGGCGAAGTCTGCGGCCGGATGCACAAGCGCCTCTCGCTGGAGATGGGTGGCAAGAACGCGATGATCGTCATGGACGACGCCGACCTGGACCTGGCGCTGGAGGGGGCGGTCTGGGGTGCGTTCGGGACCACGGGCCAGCGGTGTACTGCCACCAGCCGGTTGCTGCTGCATCGGAAGATCCACGACCGCTTCGTCGCCGCGCTCGCCCGCCGGGCGGAGCGTCTGGTCCTGGGGGACGGCCGGCGGGAAGGGACCGATGTCGGCCCGCTGATTCACGACGCGGCCCGCGCCAAGGTCGAGCGGTATGTGGCGATCGGGCTGGAGCAGGGGGCCGAACTGGTCGTAGGCGGAAAACGGCCCGGCGGAGCGCGGTACCGGCACGGGTGGTTCTACCGGCCGACCATCCTGGCCGGGGTCCGTCCGGGGCACCGGGTGGCGCAGGAGGAGATTTTCGGACCGGTGCTCTCGGTGATCCGGTTCGGGTCGTTCGACGAGGCGGTCCGAATCAACAACGGGGTGAAGTACGGCTTGTCGAGCGCGCTCTACACCCGCGACGTGAACCTGGGGTTCCGCGCGCTGGAGGAGCTGGACAACGGCATCACCTACGTCAACGCGCCGACGATCGGGGCGGAGGCTCACCTCCCCTTTGGTGGGGTGAAGCAGACCGGAAACGGTCATCGCGAGGGCGGGTGGGAGGTTTACGACTTCTACTCCGAGACCAAGGTCGGTTACGTTGACTACTCCGGCACCCTCCAGCGGGCCCAGATCGACAACTATGACTGAGGTCCCTGCTCCCGTCCGGTTCCGGCCCGGCTTCCGGTGGCGGCGCGGCCGGGCTAGGTTGCAGCGTCGCCCGCAATTCCTGCCGAGGTCCGTTGCGCATGCGCCCGATTCGGGTCGGCACGTCCAAGGGTAGCCCGGGCTCAGACGACGGGTCGCTCGACCTGTACCTTCGGGAGATCAGCCGCTATCCGCTGATCTCCCAGGAGGAGGAGGTCGCGCTGGCCGGCAGGATCCGTGCGGGGGACGAGGAGGCGCTCGACAAGCTGGTCCGCAGCAATCTCCGGTTCGTGGTCTCGGTGGCGAAGAAGTACCAGAACCAGGGCGTCTCCCTCTCGGACCTGATCAACGAGGGCAACCTCGGCCTGATCCGGGCAGCGCACAAGTTCGACGAGACGAAGGGGATCAAGTTCATCTCCTACGCGGTCTGGTGGATCCGCCAGGCCATCCTCCAGGCCCTTGCCGAGCAGAGCCGGATCGTCCGGGTTCCGCTCAATCGCGCCGGAACCCTTCACCGGATCACCCGGCGCAGCTCTGCCCTGGAGCAGGAACTCGGCCGCCAGCCCACCGCCGCGGAGGTGGCCGAGGGAATGGACATCGAGGTGGAGGAAGTCGAGAAGACGCTCTCCATCAGCCAGAACCACGTCTCGCTGGATGCGCCGCTCACCCCGGGCGAGGAAAACCGGCTTCTCGACTATCTGCCCGACACCCAGAACCCGGGCCCCGATGCCGAGACCTTCGAGCACGCGCTGAGCCAGTCGATCGAGGAGGTGCTCCGCTCGCTCAAGGAGCGCGAGGCCCGGATCCTCCGGCTCTACTTCGGGCTCGACAGCCCGGAGCCGCTGACGCTGGAGGAGATCGGGGCCCAGCTCGGGATCACCCGGGAACGAGTCCGTCAGATCAAGGAGAAGGCCCTGAGCCGGCTCCGGCACGTCAGCCGCTCGAAGGCCCTCGAGAGCTTCCTCTCCTGACCGGCCGCGGTTTTCTTGTCCTGATGGCTGCCAATCCGAGCTTCGACATCTCCACCGGGGCCGACCTCCAGGAAGTCGACAACGCCGTCAATCAGACGCTGAAGGAGATCGGCCAGCGATACGACTTCCGGGGCAGCAACTGCACGGTGGAGTTCGACCGCGCCAAGGGGGAGATCCGGCTCGCCGCGGATGACGAGTTCCGCATGCGGCAGCTGCTGGACGTGCTCCAGGCCAAGGCGGCCCGCCGGAGCGTGCCGGCCCGGAACCTCAAGATCGGCCCCTTCGAGCCGGCGGCAGGCACCTCGGTCCGGTGTCTGGTGAAGTTGACCCAGGGCATCGACGCCGACACGGCCCGCCGGATCACCCGGGCCGTCAAGGACCAGGGCTTCAAGAAGGTCCAGACTGCCATCCAGGGGGACGAGATCCGGGTCTCGGCCCCCTCCCGCGACGAGCTCCAGTCGGTCATCGCCTTCCTCCGCGGGCAGGACTTTGGGATCGAGCTCCGCTTCGGCAACTACCGCGGGTAGGTGGGTCGCGATCGCGGCCGCGGCGGCCGTGGCTGCCTGCGCGCCGGTGGAGGTGGGCGGCCTGCCGGCGACGGAGACCGCCGAACCGGTCATTCGCGTCGGCATCGGGCTGGACCTGACCCAGGTGACCGTCGGTGGCGGCGCCCCGCTGCTCCTCGGCGGCCCGGATGGCGCCGGTCTGGCCGAGGTGTCCGAGGGGGCGACCGCCACGCTGGTGGCCGAGCCGGGAGGCGTTCGGGCCCGCCTGGGTGGCGTCGCCACGCCGAGCACGCCGGCCCTGGTGGTGCGCCCGCGCGAGACCGAGGGCCTGGTCCGGATGGACGGGCGGGAGTATCGGGGCGAGGTGGTGGTCACCCGGGGAGCGAACGGCCTGCTGGCCGTGAACACGCTGTCGCTCGAGGCCTATGTCGCCGGCGTCGTGAACGCCGAGATGGGTCGGCGACCCCCGGCGGATCGCGAGGCGATGCACGCGCAGGCCGTCGTGTCGCGCACCGTGGCGATGCGCGCGCTGGGCCGTTACCGGGTTCGCGGCTACGACCTGGTCAGCACCGTCGCAGATCAGGCCTACGGCGGCGTGGGGAGCGAGACCGACCTGGGGTGGGAGGCGGTTCGCGCCACCCGGGGCGAGGTCCTGACCTGGAACGGCGCGATCATCGAGGGGTTCTTCCACTCGACCTGCGGGGGCCGAACGGTGGCGGTGGAGGACGCCTTCTCGGGGGCGCCCCAGCCCTATCTCCGGTCGGTGTCGGATCGCGATCCCGCAGGCCAGGCGTACTGCGCCCTGTCGCCGCGCTTCCGGTGGCGCGAGGAATGGACGAGCGAGCAGCTGGCCGCAACCCTCCGGGCCACGGGGCCAGCCATCGGGCTGGAACGCGCCGCGGCCGGCCAGGTGTCGGACGTGCAGATCTCGGCCCGGACGGCGGCGGGGCGGGTCGCGGAGATCGTGCTGGTGGCAGGGCGGCGAACCTACCCGGTGGCCGGGCAGAATTCCATCCGGCAGACGCTCCGCCTCCCGGATGGGGGGCTGCTGCGCAGCAACCAGTTCACGATCCAGGTGAGCCGAACGGGCGACCGGATCGGGCGGGTGGTGGTGAGCGGGGGTGGGAACGGGCATGGCGTGGGCATGTGCCAGTGGGGTGCGGTGGGGCGTGCCCGGGCCGGGCTTCACTACCGCCAGATCCTGAGTGCTTATTTTCCCGGCACCGAGATCCGCCGCTTCTACTGAGGTTGCCGATGACCGGTACCAGACGCTCGGGACCACACCCGAGGCCCTCGCGGCCCGTTGGTGAGCCATCACCGGCCGCGACCGTGCTCCGGCTGGGCATCATCGGCGCCGGGGCCGTGGTGCAGGTGGCGCACCTTCCCGTGCTCCGCCGGATGCGGGGGATCGACCTCCGGGCCATCTGCGACACCGACGTGCCCAAGGCCCGGGCCCTGGCCCAGCGATCGGGCATTCCCGCGGTCTACGACGACATCGAGGATCTGCTCGGCCATGAAGAGCTCGACGCGCTGCTGATCGCGACCCCGAATCACCTCCACGAGCCCCACATTCAGGCCGCGCTCTCCGCCGGCCTGCACGTCCTGGTGGAGAAGCCGCTGGCGCTCTCGTCGGCGAGCGCCCAGAAGATCGCGCGGGCGTCCGAGAAGCGGGACCGGGTAGTGATGGTGGGAATGACGCACCGGTATCGGCCCGACGTGCAGGCCGTGCGGAGCTTCGTGCAGGCGGGGGAACTCGGGGCGATCGACAGCGTTCGCGCCAGCTGGCACCTCGCCCGCCCGGCCCGGGCGCCCCTCGGCTGGCGCCAGCGCCGGAGCGAGGCC
>CAZFSA010000003.1:0-61056 GCA_964521535.1 uncultured Gemmatimonas sp. | reverse complement strand
GAGCACCGGGCCGCCGTGGCCGCGCGGCGGGCCGAGCGCGACCGGCGCCAGGCGCAGTTGGACCAGTTGCGCGATGAACTCCTGCTCAATCAGGAGCTGGACCGGGCGTTGACCGCTCTCCAGGACGAGCTGAACGCCACCATCCGGCCCGACCTGTCCGACGCGGCGTCCGTCCTGGTGCGCGACCTGACCAACGGCCGGTACAGCGATCTGGAACTGAACGAGGAGTACCGCCCGACCATCTACGACGAAGGCGAACCGCAGACGGTGATCTCGGGGGGGGAGGAGGACGTGGCGAACCTGGCCCTCCGGCTCGCCATCAGTCAGATGATCGCGGACCGGGCGGGGCAGCCCTTCAGCCTGCTGGTCCTGGACGAGATCTTCGGTTCGCTCGACGAGGAGCGCCGCGCGGCCGTGCTGGACCTGCTCCGGGGCCTCGCCGACCGCTTCCCGCAAGTCGTGCTCATCACCCACATCGAGGCCGTTCGGGATGGCGTCGATCGGGTGATCCGGATCGAGTACGACCGGGAGCGGGACTCGGCGACCGCCCGGGAGGAGAGCCCACGATCAGAGGTCCCGCATGTGGCGGCGTAACGCCGGCGTCCGGGGCCCGTTCCCCGCCAGTCCCGACGACATCGAGGGGATCAATCGGGTCTTCGCCGAGGCGTTCACCGATCGATACCACCGCGACGGCATGGGGTCGGTCCGGGTGCCGGAGCTCAACCCGGCCGTGTGGCGATACGCGATCGCCGCGGCGGGAGACGGCGCTCTGATCTGGCGGGACGCCGAGGGCGCGGTGGCCGCGTTCAACATGATCCACCAGGCCGGCGCCGAGGGCTGGATGGGACCGCTCGCGGTCCGGCCGGACTGCCAGGGACAGGGCCTCGGTCGCGCCATCGTGACGGCCGGCATCGAACGGCTGGTGGCGCACCGGTCAGCCGTCATCGGACTCGAGACCATGCCCCGGACGATCGACAACATCGGGTTCTACAGCGGACTGGGGTTCCGGCCCGCCCACCTGACGGTCTCCCTGGTGCGCGACCTCAAGCCGGCGGATCGCGTCGAGTCCGCCGCCGACGGGCCGGAGACCGCCGGAGAGCCGGTGCCGGTAGAGGCCTGCCAGGCGCTGACCAGCCGGGTACTGCCAGGTCCCGACTACGGCCGGGAAATCGCCCTCACCCGCGAGCACGGCCTGGGCGACGTGACCGGGCTCGGAGGAAGGGAACTCTCGGCGTTCGCGCTCTGGCACTCCGCGCCGCTCGCGGCGGCCCGCGGGAGCGACGAGCTCCGGGTGCTCAAGGTGGTGGCCGCGGATCACGCCGGGTTCGTCGCCCTGGTGCGGCGGGTCGTCGCGCGGGCCGCCGGGCTCGGATTCCGCCGCATCACGATCCGCTGCCAGACCGGATTCAGCGACGCCTATGCGGCGCTGCTGGACCTGGGCTTCCGGGTGCACTGGACGGACCTCAGGATGTTCCTCGCCGGCTTCCCGGAGCGACGCCCGGAGCGAGGCGTGGTCTTCTCGAACTGGGAGATCTGAGTGATTTACGACCTGGAGGCCACCGCGATCGACGGGACCCCGCGATCCCTGGGCGAGTTCCGGGGCCAGGTGCTGCTGGTGGTGAACGTGGCCAGCCGCTGCGGGTTCACGCCGCAGTACCAGGGTCTGGAGCAGCTCCATCGCCGCTATCGCAGCCGCGGCTTCGCGGTGCTGGGCTTCCCCTGCGACCAGTTTGGCCACCAGGAGCCCGGCGACGAGGCGGCGATTCGCGAATTCTGCTCCACCCGGTACGAGGTGACGTTCCCGATGTTTGCCAAGATCGACGTCAACGGCCCGGGCACACACCCCGTCTACCGCCGGCTCAAGGAGGCTCAGCCCGGAGTGCTGGGCTCGAAGACGATCAAGTGGAACTTCACCAAGTTCCTGGTGGCGCGCGACGGGAGGGTGGCGAAACGCTACGCGCCGCGAGACACCCCTGAAGCGATCGCGAGCGACATCGAGGCCCAGCTGGAGAAGCCGTCGCCGGCCTGAGCCGCGTTCAGGCCGCGGGCGAGGGTCGAAGCGCCCACCAGCGGATCCACAGCACGACGCCGGCGGCCAGCAGGACATGCACCAGACCCAGGCCGACCGGTACCACGAACGTCAGCACGAACCAGAGCGTGAGTGCAACGATCGCGCCAATGAGATCGATCATGCCGGGCGGCCCCGATGCGTTGACGGTGTTCCTGGCGACCGATATAATATGGCGTCGGCTGGTGGCCGGGAACAACGTTATTGAGCCAACAGGTCCGAAACCGGGTCCAGATACCGGCGCCGATGTCACGCCCCTCGGGGGAAGGCAGACGCGCTCGGTGAGGGCGCCAAGCATTGGGTTCGGGCTTCAATCAACCTCCCGGTGACCATCCGACTCCGGGGCGCCGACCGACCAGCGAGTCGTCGGCGCCTCGTTGCGTCCCGGCCCCGGAGACGGCCAATGCCGAGCTGTGTGGTAGCAAAACGCCTGCACTTCAATGCGGCGCATCGGCTCCACAATCCGGCCCGGTCGGATGAGTGGAACCGCGCCACCTTCGGTGCCTGCAACCTGCCCAACTACCACGGTCACAACTACGAGCTCGAGGTTTTGGTGGAGGGGCCGATCGATCCGGAGACCGGGTACGTCATCGACGTGGGCGACCTGAAGCGGATCGCGCACGAGGCGGTGGTGGCGGAGCTGGATCATCGGAACCTGAACCTCGACGTCGCCTGGTTCCGTGACCGCCTGGCCTCGGCCGAGAACATCGCCGTGTTCTGCTGGGAGCGGATCGCGCCCCGGCTGCCGTCCGGTCGGCTCAAACTCATCCGCCTGTGGGAGACTCCCAGGAACTATGTCGAATACCAGGGCGCCTGATCTGCGCAAGCACGTCCGGGCGATGATTGCTGCCCTGGGCGAAGACCCGGAACGGCCGGGCCTGAAACGGACGCCGGACCGCGTGGCCAAGGCGATGCGCTGGCTCACTCGCGGCTACGACCTGACCGTGGCCGATGTGGTGGGCGGCGGCGTCTTCGAGGAGGCGCACGAGAACATGATCCTGGTCCGGGACGTGGAGCTGTACTCGCTCTGCGAGCACCACATGCTCCCGTTCTTCGGGCGGGCCCATGTGGCGTACATCCCGCGCGGCCGGATCATCGGCCTGTCGAAGATCCCGCGGATTGTCGAACTCTTCGCGCGGAGGCTCCAGGTGCAGGAGCGGCTCACCGACCAGGTCGCGGACGCGGTGATGGAGGTCCTGGAGCCGCAGGGCGCGGGGGTGGTGGTGGAGGCGGTTCACCTGTGCATGATGATGCGGGGGGTGGAGAAGCAGAACTCCCGGACCGTCACCAGTGCCCTTCGTGGGGTCTTCCGGGACGATCCCCGCACCCGCGACGAATTCCTCCGCCTGGCGCACGGCGGGCGCGGAATCGAGATCTAGGGTGAGCGGCAGGCTCGCCGGGTCCTATGCCGTCGTGACCGGGGCGTCCCGCGGCATCGGGCGGGCGGTGGCCGATCGGCTGCTGGCGGAGGGGGCCCGGGTGGCTCGCCTGGCCCGAAGCCTCGTCCCCGCGGTCGGCGAGCGGGTGATCGACCTGGCGGCCGACCTGGTCGATGACGCCAGCCGGGAAGCCGCTCTGGACCGGATCCTGGCCCTGGGTGTTCCGGACCTAGTGGTGAACAACGCCGGTGCCTTCACCCTGGGGGCGTTCGAGTCGCAGCCGCTCGCCGATCTCGATCGCCTCTACCGAACCAACCTCCGGGCCCCCTTCGCGGTGGCCCAGCGTCTGCTGCCGGTTATGCGGGCCGCGGCTCGCGGCCGGCATCTGCTGGTCGGGAGCGTCGCCGATCACCGGGCCTTCCCCGGCAACAGCGCCTACGCCGCCACCAAGTTCGGCGCTCGCGGGCTGCACGAAGTGCTGCGCGAGGAATACCGGGGATCCGGCGTCCTCTGCACGCTCGTGAGCCCGGGCCCGACGGACACGCCGGTGTGGGATCCCTACGACCCCGACCGTCGATCCGACCTGCCTTCGCGAGCGACGATGCTCCGCCCCGAGGACGTGGCGGAGGCGGTCTGCTGGATTGCCGGCCTGCCTCCGCGAGTCGACGTCGCCTGGATTCAGCTGGGTCCGGCGTGAGGCAGGCGTGTTCATCGAGCTGACCGATCATCTCCGTTGCCCGTCCGATCACGAGGAGCGGTTTCTGGTGCTCCTCCCGGAACGGATGGAAGGACGCCGGGTCGTGGCCGGGTGGCTGGGATGTCCGGTCTGCCGGCAGGTGGTGATGCTGGAGCGTGGCTCCGTCGAGTTCGGGCCGGCCCCGACGCCGGGCGTGGCTCGGGCCTCGGCGCTCTCGGCCGAGGCCGTGCGGGCCCTGGTCGGGATCGAGGGTCCGGGCGGGTTCGTGGCGCTCGTGGCCGAGGCGTCCTCGCTGGCCGCCGACCTGGGCGCGCTGCTGCCAGGGGTTCGATTCGCCCTCGTCAATCCCCCTCCAGGCACCGAGGACACCGAGTGGGCGAGCGTCGTGCGGTCCCCGAGGCTGCCGCTCAAGGAGTCGAGCGTTCGCGCGGCCGTCCTTGGGCCGTCGGCCGGGTCGGACCGCCGCTGGGTCGAGGCCGCTCTCCGGGCCGTGCTTCCAGGGAACCGGGTGGTGGTCGAGGGGCCGGTGGTGGAAGTACCCGGCGTCGAGCTGCTGGCCGAAGCCGGGGGGGTGTGGGTGGCGAGGAAGCTCAGCCGTCCGGCAGCCGGAGCACCTGGCCGGCCGTGAGCCGGTACCAGCGGGGCAGGGCGTTGACCCGCCGCAGGGCGTCCACGCCAACGCCGTGCCGTTCCGCGATGGCCTCCACCGAATCGCCCCGGCGGACGCGGATCCGGCGTCCGGCCTCCGGCCGGTGCCGCGAATCGGCCTGATGGGCGCCGGGGAGGGAAGGCAGCGCCTGCGTCAGGCGTCCCCCGAGGCCTTCGGGAACCCGGATCCACGCCGGGGCGCCGGGTGGAGTCACCCCGCGAAGGAACTGGGGGTTGAGCCGTTCCAGTTCCGGCGCGGCGAGGCCGATTGCCCGAGCCGCGCCGGCGAGGCTCACCGCCCGGTGGACGCGGACGGAGTCGTGACCCGGCGGGGCAGCGACCGGCACCCGAAACCCGAACCGCGCCGGGTCGCGCCCGATGATGGTGGCCGCGAGCAGTTGCGGCACGTACTCGCGGGTCTCGGCGGCCAGGAGCCCCCGATCGGCCAGACGAAAGAAGTCATGGTCGGCGAACCCGCCCGAGTCTGACGGGAGGAGCCCGAGCGCCCGGCTTACCCGCCCGGCCCCGGCGTTGTATGCCGCCGCGGCGAGCAGGGGGGACCCGAACTGCCGGGCCAGCTGCCCGAGGTGGCGGGCCGCCGCGTCGGTGGCCCGGGCGGGGTCGCGACGCTCGTCGAGGAACCGATTGACCCTGAGGCCCAGGTCGCGGGCGGTTTCCGGAACGAACTGCCACATCCCGACCGCCCCCGCGCGACTTACCGCGGTGTTCGAGTAGCCGCTCTCGATCAGGGGCAGGAATTCGAACTCCTCAGGCAGGCCCTCGCGGGCCAGCCGAGCGCGGATCGGCGTCCGCACCGCGCTGCCCCGTTCCAACCATCTTGCCATCCGGTCCCGGGCGGGCCCGGTGAAATAGTCCAGATAGTGAGTGACCCGGGGGTGCTGGAGGAGACTGTCAGCGCCCGCTATCCGCCACTCCACGGGGGGAAGTTGCCCTGGAACGGAGCCCAGGGGAGCGGCGACGGCCAATCCGGCGAGCAGGAAGGTGCGCACGCTGCGGCAACTGGCAGAACCCGGGCCCGACCCGGGTGCGTGCTGTAACCCGCTGTGGGACAAGCGGTTGATGAGTCGATCCGGATTCGGCGCCAGTTGCAGCTTTTTCCGGACGCGGTCAGGCCTGCCGGGTTTCTAGCGCTCCGCCGCGTCCTGCTCGGCAGCCAGATACAGGGCGTCGATCTGTTCGCGATAATGATCCTCGACCACCTTGCGGCGAACCGAAAGCTTCGGCGTGAGCTCCCCCGTCTCGATCGAGAACTCGCGGGGCAGGATCAGGAACCGCTTTGGCACCTCGAAGCGCGCCAGATCCCGGAAGTGCTTCTTGGCCTCGGCCTCGAGATGGGCCACGACTGCGGGTAGCTGGATCAGCTCCTCCCGGGAGGTCCATGCCAATCCTGCCTGTCGCGCCCAGGCCTCGAGCCGGTCGAAGGCGGGGGCGAGCAGCATGATCGGGAACTTGCGGCGGTCGCCGAGCATCACGGCGTTGGCGATGAAGGGGTTCTGGCGGAGCAGATCCTCGATCGGCTGAGGTGCGATCTTCTTGCCGCCGGCGGTGGCGATGAGGTCCTTCTTCCGGTCGGTGATCCGGAGGAACCCATCGGCGTCGAACTCTCCAATGTCGCCGGTGTGGAACCATCCCTCGGCGTCGATCGCCTGGGCCGTGTCCGCCGGCCGGTTGTAATACCCCTTCATGACGTTGGGGCCGCGGGCCAGGATCTCGCCGTCGTCTGCGATCCGGACCTCGACGCCCGGCACCACCCGGCCCACGGTGCCGAGCCGGATGGCGGTGGGCGTGTTCACGGAGATCACCGGCGACGTCTCGGTCAGCCCGTAGCCCTCCAGGATCGGCATCCCGGCCGCGTAGAAGAATCGCGCGACGTCCGGGTTGAGCGGGGCGCCGCCCGAGATGAAGTAGCGGAGCCGTCCTCCCACGCGCGCCCGAAGCTTGGCGAAAACCAGCTCGTCGGCCACCCGATGGCGGAGGCTCAGCCCGACCGGAATCGCCTGACCGGCCAGTCGGCGATCGGCCCAGGCGTCGCCGACCTGCCTGGCCCACTGGAAGACCCGGCGCTTGATCGCGGAGCCGTGCGCCGCGGTCTCGACCGCCCGGGCGTAGATCTTCTCGTAGAGGCGCGGGACGGCCGCCACGACCGTGGGCCGGGTCTCGATCAGGTCCTGCGGCACCGTCTCGATGCTCCGGGCGTAGTTGATGATCACGCTGTTGTGGAGCATGCTGTAGTGGCCGGTCATCCGCTCGAAGATGTGCGACAGCGGCAGAAGCGACAGGCATTCGTCGTCCTGGGCCAGTGGCAGCACGGCGGAGCCGGCGGCCACATTGGAGGCGATGTTGCCGTGAGTGAGCATCACGCCCTTGGGCTCGCCCGTGGTCCCCGAGGTATAGATGATGGTAGCGAGCGCGCCGGGTTCCACCCGCAGGGCGTCGGCCCGCCATCCGGGATGCCGGTCGGCGGCCGCCCGGCCCCTGGCCTCCAGCACCTCCAGCGGCATCACCCCGTCTCCCGACAGCTCCGCGTCGAAGCCGACGACCCATCCCAGGGCGGGCAGGCCGCTCCGAACCTCCTGCACCTTGGCGAGCTGCTGGGCGGTGGACACGAACACCAGCCGGGCGCCCGAATCCCGGAGCAGGAACTCGATCTGACGGGCAGTGAGCGTGGGGTAGATCGGAACGTCAACCACCCGCGCGGCAAGGCAGGCGTAGTCGACGATGGCCCATTCGGGCCGGTTCTCGGAGAGGAGAGCCACGCGGTCTCCGGGCGCGAGGCCCAGCTCCAGCAGCCCGAGGCTCACCGCGCGAACGCGGTCGAGGAGCTCGGCGTACCCGATCGGGATCCAGCGGGTCTCGTCCCGGTACCGCATCGCCACCGGGCGCGCCGCGCAGCGGTCGATCGCCCCGAAGAAGAGTTCCGTCAGGGTGGCGGGCGTGGCCATGCTCAGGGCTCGTGGCGGAACCGGATCACGAACCGGATGCCGGAGCCGGGAATCGGCGCGCCGGAGGCCCGGTAGGCCGTGGCCTCGACGACCACCCGGTCCGGTGGAACGCGCCCGGCCCGGGCCCAGACCCGGACCGGCGCGGGCGGGCCCCCGGTGCCGGTCGAAAGGACCGAGTCCCGCACCAGGCCCCGACCGAGCAGCACCACGGTGTCACCCCCCGGGGCCGGGTCCACGATTCGGAACCCGATCGGTCGCCCGCTCACGCCCGTTCCCTCGGGGAGCGCCACCAGCCGGACGTCGAGGGCCGCGCTGCTGTCGGCATCGCGGCGGACGTCCAGGGAATCGGGTCCCACCAGGCGAAGCGAGTCCGCGCGGGCCGTGAGGGTGAAGACCAGACCGGAGAGGCTCGAGGCGAGGGTGTCCTTTCCCATGGCAGCGACCTGCACCCGGGCGCTGCCGGTGCTCTGGCGCGGGGTGATGTCGCCGGTCTGCCGATCGAGCGTGACCGTGGTATCCGGAGTCCGCCAGGTGAGGCGCACATCCACGACCTCGCCAGCCCGATTGCGGGCAGCCGCCTCAAGGCGCGTGGTCACCCCGTGCTCGAGGTACACGTTGGCCGGTACCCGGATCTCCAGGGTAGCGACGCCATCCTCGTTTTCTACCAGGGAGCTGCAGGCGGCCGCGAGGAGCGCGGCCAGCCACGCACGACTCACGCCGTGCCGACCGCTGCGGATTCGGCGGGCGTGTCGCTCAGTCGGCGAAGGACGGTTTCGGCGTGCTGAATCCACTGCTCGGCGTCGGGCCCGCGGGGTGGCCGT
The DNA here is from genome assembly GCA_964521535.1 of uncultured Gemmatimonas sp. Classification (GTDB taxonomy): domain Bacteria; phylum Gemmatimonadota; class Gemmatimonadetes; order Gemmatimonadales; family GWC2-71-9; genus SHZU01. The sequence continues at coordinate 52,480 of CAZFSA010000003.1, read as the reverse complement.
CTCAGGAAGGCCCGGAGGTGCTCCGTGGCCTTCTCCTCGTCCCCACGCTTCAGCAGCAGGAACGCCAGTCCATAATGGGCGCCCGACAGCGTCGAGTCCAGATCGAGGGCCCGCCGGTAGTGGCGGATGGCCTCGTCCGGCTGCCCCGTCCTGGTGAACGCGATGGCCATGTTCTGGAGGATCCGCGGGTCGCGAGGATTCTCCCGAAGGCCCAGACGATAGGAAGTGAGCGCCGCGGTGTAGTCGCCCTGGCGTTCCAGGGCCAGCGCTTCATTGAGGTAGTCCAGGCGCTGCGGCTTGGAGGCTGGTCGGGTCAGGCCGCCGATCAGGCGTCGCCAGATGCTCATGGGCCGGTCGCCACTCCGGTCTGGGGGATGGGTCGGGGCGCTGCTGCGGGCCCGCTACAACACCCGCTACAACATAAGAAAGATCTTCACGCCGTGCAACACAACTCGTTGTCGCACTGGCTTGATCGGCGACACCTTGCGGCGGACGTTCGGCCCGGAACCGACCGGCTTTCGGACGCCGGGGTTCGGGCCTATTGTTAGGGGTCCGCCGTGAGGTCCGCTACCGGGAGTTTCCATGCCTCGCCGCCAGCTCGATACCACCCGCGGAGTCCTGGAGATCGACTGGCCCCTTTTTGGGGAGCTTTGCCGCGCTCTGGCGGTCAAGGTCGCCAGGGACTACGACCCCGAGATCGTGCTGGGCATCGCCAAGGCTGGCGTGATTCCGGGGGCCGTGATCGCGTCGATTCTCCAGCGGGAGTTCGCGTCGATGACCGTCACGAGGGCCTCGGCGGGCAGCCTGCCGGTGCTGGTGAGCGGGCCGCCCCCCTCGATCCGGGGGCGGCGAATCCTGATCGTGGACGAGACCTGCGACACCGGCCACACGCTCAAGCTCGCGCTCAACGAGGTCCGGGCCCTCGAGCCAGCCGAGGTGCGGACTGCGGTCTCGTTCCGGACCGGACCGTACGAGCCGGACTTCCACTCCTTCGCCACCGAGAAGGCGATCATCCTGCCCTGGGACCGGGAGGTCATCAGGGATGGGGAGCTGGTGCCGCGGCCCGACTGGGTGCCGGGAGCCCCCACCTGATGCAGGAGGAGCTCCAGGCGGCCCTCGAGCTGGCCTCCGACGGCTACTGCGAGATTCGCCTCCGCCACCGGTGGACGACCTCGATCGTCTATCGGCGCCTTCGTCCCGAGGTCGCGGCCGAGGCCGACCTGCTGGGTGGGGTGGTCCGCTGTCTGATGCCGGGTCATGGCTGGGGAGCCGTGGCCTTCAGCGCCGTGGACCGGGCCGCGGCCGCGGTTCGGCGCGCTCGGGAGTTGTCGCTCGAGCTGCGACCGGGAGTGCCCATCGCGCTGGCGCCGATCCCGATCCGGCAGATTGACCGTGCCGGGCCGCTGGACGACGACCCGAGACTGGTGCCGCTCGATGAGAAGCGCCGCTTCCTGGAGCAGCTCACCGGCGAGCTTCTCGGGGCCGACCGGCGGATCGTCGATTCCCGAACCACCTACAGCGATACCGTCCGGGAGACCTGGCTGGCGACCAGCGAGGGCGCCTGGCTCCACGAGTTGAGGGCGGAGGCCGCGTTGGGGGGGCTGGTGGTGGCCAGCGAAGGTGGCGCGACCGAGCGGGCGGTCGATTCGGTGGCCGTTGAGGGCGGCTGGACAGCGGTCCGCACCCGCGACAACGTCTTCCGCGGCGTGGTGGAGCAGGCGGTGCAGCGCCTCCACGCCCGGCCCGTGAAGTCGGGCCGGTACCAGGTGATTCTCGATCCCCGCGCTTCCGGCGCGCTGGTGCTCCAGGCCGTCGCCGATCACTGCCGGGCCGCGTCCCGCGGCCATGAGCGGGATGTGCTCTCGCTCGGCAGCCGGATCGGCCCGGAGTGTCTCTCGATCGGCGATGATCCGACTGCCTCGGGGCTCAGGACCAGCCTGTTTCTGGACGATGAGGGGACCCCGGTCAGCAATACCGTGCTGGTCCGACACGGGGTGGTCGTTGGCCATCTGCACACCCGGGAGACGGCCGCCCGCGACGGTGCCGCCCCAACCGGACACGCCCTCGCGCCGGCCCTGCGCGCCGTTCCCGGCGCCCGGCCGACCAACACCTACCTGGCCCGCGGGCTGGTCCCTGCCGACCGGCTGATCGCGGAGACGGGCGAGGGGCTCTACCTGAGCGACGTCCTGGTAGTGGGGTCCGAAGGCCGCCGGGTCACCCTGGTGCCCGGCCTGGCCCGCGTGATCCGGGGAGGCGAGCTTGGGGAGGCGGTGAGGTGCCCCGCGATCGGCGCCGATCTCTTCACCCTCTTCGGCCGGCTCGACTCGGTGGCCGCTGATTTCGTCTGGGATGCCAGCGCCTCGCAGCTCCATGAGGGAGCGAACCCCCGCCGTGCCGTCACCACCGGCGCCCCCCACACCCGGTTCCTCGATCTGGACATTGGCGCCGTGTACGCATGATCGCCGCCCTGGCCGAAGAGCTGTCCCGCCGCGCGGCCGCTGCAGACCTCGTTCACACCACCGACAACACCCTCACCGTGGTCCTGGATGGCGCCGGTGACGTAGCGGTTGAAGCCGACGACCTCGCGGGCCTCCACGTTCGCGTGGCCGCGGCCGGCCGGGTCGGGTGGGCTGGGGGGTCCGCTGCGACCCCCGCAGCGGTGGTCGAGGCAGCCCTTCGATCGGCCCGCTCCGGCGAGGCGCTGGAGCTGATGCTTCCGGCCCCTTCGGCGTTGCCCGAGGTGACCACCGTCCGGTCGGCCGGCTATCGAATTGACCCTCCCGAGATCCTGGCGGTGGCGCGGGCGCTTCGCGACCGGGTCGCCCGGCCCGGCCGCCGGGTGGAGGTCTGGGCTCAGCAATCGTGGGGGTCCGTGGCTGTGGCCAACACCCGTGGGGTGGCCGCTCGCTACCCTCGCGCGATCTGGGGGGTGGGCGCGGTGGTTCGGACGTCCGATGCTCCGCCCGATTCCCCCCTTCGGGTCGAGGCGATCGAGACTGCTGCCGTCGGTCTCGATGCGGTGGCGGCATTGGCCGGATCGATCGACCACTGGCTCGGGTGGCCGGTCGTGGAGCCCGAGGAGGATGGGCCGACCCGGGCGTGGCTCATGCCCGCCGCGGTCCGCACCCTGCTCTGGCCGGTGCTCGGCCGCCTGACCGGCGAGGTCTGGGTTGGCGACGGCCGGGAGTCGTTTGCGCTCGACCCTGCGCTGTCACTGGTGGATGATCCGCTGGTGCCCTGCCGGCCCGGCAGCCGGCCGATCTGCGACGACGGCGTTCCGACGCGGCCGATAGTCCTGGTCGACGCGGGGAAGCCCAGGCAGGGCATCCTGGATCTGATGGCTGCCTGCCGTTCCGGGCTGCCCGCGACCGGTCATGGCGTTCGGCGGACGCTGGGTGCCCCGCGCGCCGGCTTCTCCAACGTTCGGCTCCTCGCTGGGGATGCCACCGACGAGCAACTCGCGGCGGCCGTGGGAGACGGTCTGGTGGTTCTGGATCTGCCCTGGGGGCCGGCGCCGTCGCGTCTGTCCGGGGTGTTCCGCGCCCGCGCCCCGTGGACCTTTCTGCTTCGTGGCGGCGAGATCGTGGGGCGCCTTCCCGATGCCGTGGTCTCCGGGAACGCGTTCGACCTGCTGGCGAGGGTATTGGCCGTCGGTCGCGACGCCGAGTGGCGCGGCGCCTGGCAGCTTCCGTCCCTGGTGGTGGAGGGGCTGGACCTCAGCCGGGGCTCGTAGCCCCAACGCCGCCGTGCCGTCGATCGCCTAGCGGGCCGCGCGGGCTACCAGGTCGGGGTAGGGCGTGCCCGCGGCCAGTCCCTGGTAGACCCAGTTCAGCATGTCCGGACCCCCGATGAGGAACCGGCAGCGGGCATCGCCCCGACTCCGGCACTCCACCTCCAGCACGGCCGCCGGCTGGCCCCCGAGGCGGGTGAAGAAGTCGGACAGCATCCCGGTCGAGAAGTGGCACGACGGAAACGGCGCCCCGCGGGCGTCGGCCTCACTCCAGTCCGGGCTGTCGAACGCCAGGATGCCGCGCGCCAGCTGCTCGCTGGTGGCCGTGCCCCATCCCTCGTCCCGGAAGAACCCGCCCAGGGCATCGCTCAGATAGCGGGCGTCGAGTCCCTGGGGCGCCTCCACCCCGAACCGTTCGGAGACCGAGGCCACGAACCCGCCGTACAGCGCCTCGCCGGCCGCGAAGCCCACTTCGCGGAGCAGGCTCGGGGCCTGCTCCGGGGAAATCCGTTCGAGCACGTCGCGAAGCCTGAGCAACGCCGCCCGACCAAGGGCCAGGCGCGGGACCGACAGGGCAGTGGACATGGCGTCGAAGCTAGGACGTGGTGCCGAGGCGACGCAAGAGTTCCGTCTCGTCGATCACGGTCACGCCCAGGGCCCGGGCCTTTTCGAGCTTGCCGCCGGCCTCCTCGCCAGCCACCACGAAATCGGTCTTGCGGCTCACCGTACTGGAGATCCGGCCCCCGGCCCCCTCAATCAGCGCGGTCGCTGCCGCGCGGGAGAGGGTCGGCAGGGTGCCGGTCAGCACGAAACTCTTCCCGTCGAAGACCCCCGCCCCGCGGGTAGCAGTGGGCTCGCTGAAGTTGACCCCGGCCCGACTCAGCCTCTCGATCAGCTTCTGATTCTCGGGCATGGCGAAGAACTCCACCACGGCCTCCGCGATCGTGGGGCCGATTCCTGGCACCTGTGCGATCTCCTCGGCGCTGGCGGCGGCGAGGGCCGGGAGAGTGCCGAACCGTCGAGCCAGGAGTTGCGCCACCGTCTTGCCCACATGCCGAATCCCCAGCCCGAACAGGAGCAGAGACAGGGGCTGGCGCTTCGAATCCGCGATCGCCTGCACCAGCTGCGATGCCGACTGCTCGGCAAAGCGATCCAGCGCGACCAGCTGATCGACCGTGAGCGCGTAGAGATCGCTCACGTCCCGGATCAGGCCCGCGTCCAGGAGCTGGCGGACCCGCTCGTACCCGAGTCCCCGGATATCCATCGCCTCGCGGGAGGCGAAGTGAACGATGCTCTCGAAGACCCTCCCCGGACAGGCGGCATTGGGGCAGTAGCGCATTGCCTCGTCGGGGGGGCGCACGGTCCGGGTACCGCACGCCGGGCACGAGGCCGGCGGGGTCCAGGCGCGCTCGGTTCCATCCCGCCGCTCCCGAAGCGGTCCGACGACCTGGGGGATGACCTCGCCGGCGCGCATCACCTCCACCCAGTCGCCCTCGCGGATGTCCTTCTGGGCGATCAGATCCTCGTTGTGGAGCGTGGCGCTGGAGACGGTCACCCCTCCCACCTCGACCGGCTCCAGCTCGGCGTACGGATTGAGGGCGCCCGTTCGGCCCACGTTGATCCGGATCCGCCGGAGTCGGGTCACCACCACCTCGGGCGCGAACTTCCTGGCGATCTCCCACCGGGGCTCCCGGCCGCCGACCACCCCCAGGTCCTCCTGAAGGGCGCGGTTGTCGACCTTGACCACGACCCCATCGGCTTCGAAGGGGAGCGAGTCGAGGAGCGCCTCGTATTCGGGGATCGCCGCCTGGACCTCGGCCAGGGTCCGGAAGCGGCGGTGGTGCGGCTCCACCCGGAACCCCCACCGGGCCAGCAGAGCCAGAACCTCGTGATGGGTCGCGATGTCGAGCCGACCCTCGATCACTTCCAGGTGGAAGGCGAACATCCGGAGGCGGCGACTTCGGGTGACCGAGGGGTCGAGCTGTCGCAGGCTTCCGGCGGCCGCGTTGCGGGGGTTGGCGAAGCGGGGCTCGCCCTCGGCGTCGCGGCGCTCGTTCAGCCGCCGGAACGCGGTGGCCGGGAGGTAGACCTCGCCCCGGATCTCCACCAGCGGCGGGTGCCCGGTCCCGGCCAGCACCAGCGGCACGTCGGTGATGGTCCGGAGGTTCGGGGTCACGTCCTCGCCGACCAGCCCGTTCCCCCGAGTGGCGCCGACCGTGAGCTCGCCGTCCCGATAGGTGAGGCTCACGGCTGCGCCGTCGATCTTGACCTCGGTGGTGTAGCCGGCGTTCCGTACGTCCGGGTTGATCCGGGCGTTCCGCTCCTCCCACGCGGCCAGCTCCTCGTCGGAAAAGGCGTTGGCCAGGGACAGCATCGGGCGGTGATGGCGATGCTTCCGGAGGGCCGACTGCGGCTCGGCCCCGACCCGCCGCGTGGGGCTGTCGGGGGTCGCCAGCGAGGGATACCGGCCCTCCAGCTCCTTGAGCTCGTGGAAGAGTCGGTCCCACTCCGCGTCCGAGATTTCGGGCGCGTCCTCGACGTAGTAGAGATAGTTGGCCCGGTCGATCAGGCGCCTCAGCTCGGCCGCCCGCTCGCGGGCCTCGGCCGGCGGACGGCTCATCGCGTCGCTTCGCGCTCGAGCACCCGCAGGGCGACCCCCACCAATCGCTCCAGCTCCGCGTCGCCGGCGCGCGGCACCAGCCCGGCTTCCTGATCCTGCTCGCGGCTCGCGAACGCCGCCAGCAGGCGGCGCGTGAATTCCAGCAGGGCGGCCCGCTCCCGATCCAGCGCCAGCGCCCGCCGCCCGCCCCGGAGCCGGCTTTCGAGCCGCTCGATCCGGTTGGCGTGGCGGAGCGCGCTCGCGGTGACCTCTGACACGGTCCGGGCCAGCTGGAGATCGGCCGGTTCGAGGGGTGGGCGGGTCCGGTCAGTGCGCAGGAAGATGGCGCCGATCGGCGCACCCTTCCACCGAATCGGGACCACGGCGATCGAACGCACCCGCCGGATCGACAGCACGTCGCGCACCGGCTCGAGGGTCCGCTCGGCCGCGGCGTCGGGAATGCTCACGACTTCGCCGGTATCGAGGGCCTGCTTGAGCTCGGGATACCGGGCCAGGTCCACGACCTGGTTTCGGAGGGTGGGATCCTCGTAGCTCGCCACCAGGTGCACCGTGCCGCGAGAGCGCTCGATCAGGAACACCGAGCACCGGTCCAGCCCGAGGGCGTGGCCCAGGCGCCGCGCGACCGCCTGAACGATGTCCCGATAGTGCAGGGCGCCGCTCAGCTCCCGGAGCAGCTCGATCACTGCCAGCAGCCTTCGCCGGTCGGCCTCCAGCTCGGCGATCCGTGCCTGGAGACGGTCGGAGTCCGTTGGCAACGGCCGGGCGGCTGACGCGGTCATGGTCGGGGCCCTCAAGATGCTGGCTGGCCCGCGCGCAGGTCAAGCCGGGTGTCGGCGCGGTTCGGTTGATACGCTCCGTCGGCCGGGGTAGTTTGGATCATGCGCGATCGTGACGACACCGACCTCGACGACGAAGACCTCGGAGAAGAGGACCTGGAGGACGAGGGAACAATAGGTTCAGGTCGGGCCAGCGGCTTCGCGGTCGGATTGCTGGTGGGGATCGTGGTTGGTGCGGGCGCCGCCCTCCTCGTCGCGCCGGCCTCGGGACGGGACCTCCGCAAGCAGATCCGACGCGGCCTCGAGGACGCCCGGGACCGGATCGGCGACGACGTCCAGGAGATGCGGCGTCGGGTCCGTCGCCGGCTCCGTCAGGGCTGAGTCCGGCCGGGCGCGGGCCCGCTCCTCGGCCTTGCGTTCCTCCTCCGCCGCCCTGGGGGCGATCGCCGCCAGCAGGGCCCTCGCCTCCTCGCGGTAGCGGCTGTCGAGCCGCACCCGATCGGGCAGATCGTGGATCGCGAGCAGCTGCGCCCTGGCGTCCCGGTAGCGGCGCCGGTTCACGTACACCCGCGCCAGATCCAGTCGGTGGTAGATCCGGGTGGGGTCCAGCGCGACCGCCCTCTCCAGGTGCTCGATCGCCCGGGCCCAGCTCGCCTGGCCGAGCAGGCTTGCGCCGAGGAGATTCCGCGCCATGAACCGGTTGAACCCCGAGACCCGCATGACCTCGGCGTGCCAGAGCCCCATCACGTGATGGGCCCCGTCGTGGCGGGGTTGGGCCGCCAGGGCCCGCGTGGCGGCGGCGTGGATGTCGAGGGCGTAGGCCAGGCGCTCCCGGCGACTCCGGGTCAACGCGGCCCGGCCGAGCGCCATGGCCAGCGCGAAGTTGCCATCGACCGCCACGGAGTCGATCGCCACCGCGCGCCGGGCCAGCCGCTCGGCCCGGGCGTAGAGCGAGTCCCGGAATGGGCTCGGGACCGAATCCGGCGTCTCCTGCCCGAGTTCGACCGCTGCCACCGCCGCCCGCCAATTGGCCTCGTAGTGGAGCGAATCGGCGCGGAGTGCCTCCTCGAAGTAGCGCAGGGCAGCGTCCGGCGCGGTCTCCGCCACAGCCCGCCCCCACGCGACCAGCTGGTCGAGCGACTGGGGGCGGACCGGGCGGCTCAGGGCCGCCAGCAACCCGAGCGCCAGGATCACCGGTTTCATCGGCCGCAATATAGGCGGGGCTCCACGCCGTCCGCGGGAGCGTCCCGGTGAACGTGGTGCGACTGATCGAGCGGAAGCGCGATGGCGGCACGATCGACCCGCCCGAATGGGAGCAGTTGATCACCGACTACGTGGCCGGCCGGGTTCCCGATTACCAGATGGCGGCGCTCGCCATGGCAGTGTTCTTCCGCGGGCTCACCCCCCGGGAGCTTGCCGCGCTCACGGGCGCCATGTTGCGGTCGGGCGAGCGTTTCGATCTGGCCGACTGGCCCGTGGCCCGGGTGGACAAACACTCGATCGGCGGCGTGGGCGACAAGACCTCGCTCCTGCTCGCCCCGATGGTGGCCGAGGCGGGGCTTGCGGTCCCGATGATCTCCGGCCGCGGCCTGGGCCATACCGGCGGTACCCTCGACAAGCTGGAGGCGATTCCCGGCTTCCGCACCGGGCTGACGCTCGCCCAGGCGAGGTTGCAGTTGGAGCGGCTGGGGGCCGTGTTCCTGGGGCAGACCGAGGAGCTGGTGCCCGCCGACCGGAAGCTCTATGCCCTGCGGGACGTGACCGGCACCGTCGAATCGATTCCGCTCATCGCGGCCAGCATCATGGCCAAGAAGCTGGCCGAGAGCCTGACCGCGCTGGTGCTCGACATCAAGACCGGAAGTGGAGCCTTCATCACCGATCCGGCGGAGTCGCTGGTCCTGGCCCGCACCATGATCGAGCTGGGTGAGGCGCATGGCTGCCGCACAGTGGCGCTGCTCACCGCCATGGACCGACCGCTGGGGGTGGCCTGTGGCAACGCCCTGGAGGTGGCGGAGGCGATCGACGGGTTGTCCGGGCGCGGCCCGGCCGATCTGATGGAAGTGACGTTCGCGCTCGCGACCGAGATGCTGCTTGCGGGGGGAGCGGAGTCCGACCCCGCTGCCGCCCGTCGCCGGGCCGAGGACACCGTGACGTCAGGCCGGGCACTGGAGCGCTTCCGGCGCATCGTCGAAGCTCAGGGTGGCGATCCCCGCGTGATCGAGCGACCGGACCGCCTTCCCCGGGCCCCGGTCCGCGAGCGGCTCCTCTCCGAGCGGACCGGCGTGATCTGCCAGGTCGAGCCCCGGGCCATCGGCCATGCGATCGTTGAGCTGGGAGGGGGACGCACCCGAACGGACGATCGGATCGACCCGGCCGTCGGGATCCTCGTCTACGCCAAGCCCGGCGACCCGGTCACGCCCGGGGCGCCCCTGGCAGAGGTGCATGCCGGCACGCCCGACGCGGCGATGCGGGCTCTCGCCGCGGTGCGGCAGGCGATCGTCATCGGGGACACCGCCCATCCGGCTCCGCTGATCACGCATCGGATCACCGCCGCCGGGGTCGAGAGCCTGCCCGCCTAGGCCCCGGCCCGTCGAACCCGGTGTTCGGCGGGGCGCGGCCTGGTTTGGCCCCGGCCCGCCCCTTGCCGACCAGATTCCGGATTCAAGCCTGCTCCTGGGCCAGGTGCCTGGGGAGCAACGGGTTGGCGGCGCGCTCCGCAGCTGGCGCGATGGCGCCGGGGGGGCAAAACGCCAGCCCTCGGACCGCTGCGCGTCCGGCATGGCGGGCCGGAGATGCAGGGGCTTGCAGCCCAGGTGAGAGGTCAGGATGACGGGAACCGCAGCTGCCGATCGGGCGGCCGCCTGGTATGGGGAGGGCCGCCCGCCCGGGTCGCCCGGGAACGGGGGACCGGGCCGGGCGGCCGGTCCCGGACCCCGGGCGCTCGAGGCCCGGGGGCTGACCAGCGTCCACCACATCCTGGTCCAGCTGGCCGACGCCGGGCTCCGCCCCCGCTTCGCCGAGAGCTGCAAGGCGTTCGGCGACATCGTCTGGTGCGACGACCTCGACGAGCTGGTCCCCCGGGCCGGAGTGCGTCAGGCCCTCGCGGTGGTGGTGGACGTGACCGATCGATGGAAGCGCCCGACCACGCGGGCCATAGAGGCCATCCATCGCGATCGGCCCGGGATGCCGATCGTGCTCTGGTGCGACCGCCGGGCGGTGCCGCTGCCCGCGTTCGGGGAGGTGGTGGGGGCCGGGATCTCGGCGCTCGTCTTTCGCGACGATTCGGACCTGGAGCAGCGGTTGCTGAGCGCCCTGACCCGGGCGACCGACGTCACCTTCCACCAGCTGACCGACCAGGCGCTGTCACGCCGCGTCCCGGAGGCGTTGATCCCGGTCGTCCGCTACGTGCTGGACCGCGCGGCGGCGATGCCGCCCGCGGAGGTCATCGCCCGCTCGGTCGGGCTGACCACCCGCCAGCTGGCGGCCGAGCTCCGCCGCGCCGGGATGCCGCCCCTCGCCGCGCTCGTCACCTGGAGCCGGCTCCTCACGGCGGCGTATCGGCTGGAGCGGTCGACCGAGCCAATCGGGATGATCGCCCGGTCCGTGGGGCTCACCTCGGGCTCGGCGCTGGGGCGGATGCTCAGGCGCCACGCCAACGAGACCATCGGCGGGGTGCGCGAGCCCGGCGGTTTCGGCTGGGTGCTTCGCTGCTTCGAGCGCTATCTGGCACGGCGGCGGCGCGGCTAGGACCCACCGCCGGCCGCGGCGTCAGACGTCGAGGTTGCTCACGTACCTGGCGTTCTGCTCGATGAACTGGCGTCGCGGTTCCACCTCGTCGCCCATCAGCTCCTCGAACAGCTGGGACGCCTCGACGGCGTCCTCCAGCGTCACCCGGTGGATCGTCCGCTTCTCGGGGTCCATCGTGGTGTGCCAGAGCTGCTCCGGATTCATCTCGCCCAGGCCCTTGTACCGCTGCACGTTGACGTTGGCCTTGCCGTCGCCGCCGGAGAGGCGCTTGATGTATTCGTCGCGCTCCTGGTCGCTGTAGGCGTAGAACTCCTCCTTCCCCCGGGCCACCCGGTAGAGTGGCGGCTGGGCAATGTAGACGTACCCGGCCTCGATCAGCTCGTGCATCTGCCGGAAGAAGAAGGTGAGGAGCAGCGTCCGGATGTGGGCGCCATCCACGTCGGCATCGGTCATCAGAATGATCTTCTGATACCGGGCGTCGTCGAGCTTGAAGTCCTCGCGGACCCCGGTGCCGATGGCCGTGATCATCGCCCGGATCTCCTCGTTCGAGAGGATCCGGTCGATCCGGGCCCGCTCCACATTGAGGATCTTGCCCCGGAGCGGCAGAATGGCCTGGAACGAGCGGTTCCGGCCCTGCTTGGCGCTGCCGCCGGCCGAGTCGCCCTCGACGATGTAGATCTCGCACATGGCGGGATCGTCGAGCGAACAGTCGGCCAGCTTGCCCGGCAGGACCGCGTTCTCGAGCCCGGACTTCTTGCGCACCAGGTCCCGGGCCTTGCGGGCGGCCTCCCGGGCCCGCGCCGCGCTCACCGCCTTCTCGATGATGGCGCGGGCCACCGACGGATGCTCCTCCAGGTAGTTCCCGAGGTGCTCGTTCACCACCTGCTTGACGATCCCCTCGACCTCCGAGTTGCCCAGCTTGGTCTTGGTCTGGCCCTCGAACTGCGGCTCCTTGACCTTCACGTGCAGCACGCAGGTCAGGCCCTCCCGGATATCCTCGCCGGTGAGGGAAAAGTCCTCCTTCTTGAGGTGCCCCCCCTTCCTGGCGATCTCGTTGATGGTCCGGGTGAGCGCCGACCGGAACCCGGTGAGGTGGGTGCCCCCTTCGTGGGTGTTGATGTTGTTGACGAAGGTGAATGTGTTCTCGTTGAAGCCGTCCTCGTACTGGAGGGCGCAGTCGACATCCACGTCGTTCAAGGTCGCGCTGAAGGCGATCGGCTTCGGGTGCCGGGGCTTCTTGTTCCGATTGAGCCACTCCACGAACTGAGTCAATCCGCCCTTGGCGTGGAACAGCTCCTCCTTCACCGGGTCCCTGCGCTCGTCCCGGAGCGTGATCTTCACCCCCCGGTTGAGGAAGGCGAGGTTTCTGAGCCGGTCGGCCAGGGTGGTGTAGTTGAATTCCAGGACCTGGAAGATCTGGGGGTCGGGCTTGAAGGTGATGGTGGTGCCGGTGCCCCGGGCCTTGCCCGTCACCTCCAGCCGCTGGGTGGTCTTGCCGCGCACGAAGGCCATCCGGTGACGTTTCCCGTCACGATCCACCTGGACCTCGAGCCGCTCCGAGAGGGCATTGACCACCGACACGCCCACCCCGTGCAAGCCCCCCGACACCTTGTAGTTCGACTTGTCGAACTTGGCCCCGGCGTGCAGGACCGTGAGCGCGAGTTCCACCCCCGGCACCTTCTCGGTGGGATGGATGTCGACCGGAATTCCGCGCCCATTGTCGACCACGGTGATCGAGTTGTCGGCGTGAATCGTCACCGCCACCGCGTCGCAGAATCCGGCCAGGGCTTCGTCGATCGAGTTGTCGACCACCTCGTACACGAGGTGGTGGAGCCCGTTCTCGGCCGTGGAGCCGATGTACATGCCCGGCCGCCGGCGAACCGCTTCCAGGCCCTTGAGCACCTGGATCTGTTCGGCACCGTACCCGCCGTTGCCATTCGGTTCCTGCTGCTGCGCGCTGTCCCTGGCCATGAGCCGCCGCCGCCTCTCCAGATCGGTATCCGTTACGGCTTCGGGCATTGTTCGGTCCGGGGGCGCCGACGACGTGACCGAAGCCGTTGAAAAATAACGGCATGGGTGCCCTAAATGGCAGGGTCCGGTGGCACCTTCCAAGCTGCCAGCCCCGCCCGCCCGGGAACGGGCCTACCGCCCACCGGGCGGTCTGGCTAACCTCGACTTCATGAGCGACCGGATCACGAAATCCGACGCCGAGTGGCGTCGCCAGCTGACCCCGGAACAGTTCCGGGTCACCCGCGAGCACGGTACCGAGCGGGCCTTCTCCGGAGCCTACTGGGACTGCCACCAGGAGGGCGCCTACCACTGCGTCTGCTGCGGCGCGGAGCTGTTCCGTTCGGACCGGAAGTTCGATTCCGGCACCGGATGGCCGAGCTTCACGGAGCCCGCCAGCCCGGGGGCGGTAGAGGAGGAGACTGATCGGAGCTACGGGATGATCCGGACCGAAGTGCACTGCCGGCGGTGCGGCGCGCACCTCGGGCACGTCTTCCCTGACGGACCGGGGCCCGGTGGCCTGCGGTACTGCATCAACTCGGTGTCGCTGGATCTCCGTCCGCAGCCGTAGGCGGGGGCGGGCGAACCGGTCCCACCCGGCATCGCAGCTCCCGGATCCGGCCTGTGCGCCCGGCGTTGAGGCGGGCCAGAATCCCGGGTGCCATGAGCGAGAGTTCGGCGGCCCACGCCGACGACAGCACCCGGACCCACAGGGTACCGTCCGCCGAGACCGATTCGGCCCGGGTGACGGCCGCGACCTGCGGCCCGACCGCCGCGGCCCACCGGTCCACCGCACCAGCCAGGTCCACCCGCTCGGCCAGGCCCTCCTCGGTGAGGTATTCTCCCACCAGGTCCGCCAGTCGGTCGGGGCGCCGGGGCGTCATGCCAGAGCCCGCTCCGGATCCTGGACCACCCGGCCGTCCCGCACCGCGAACACCGGAAGGCCCAGCCCGGCGGGCAGCTCATCGCGCCGGGGGGCCGTCACCACCACCTGTCCCCGCTCCGGGGCGGCGAGCGTCGCGGCCAGCAGCTCCTGCCGGGCCCGGTCCAGCTCGGCGAATACGTCGTCGAGGAGCAGCGCCGGCTTCCGGCCGGTCCGGGCGGTCAGCGTGCCATGCTCGCACAGCTTGAGCGCGATGGCAGCGGTCCGCTGCTGGCCAGTGGAGCCCAGGTCCCGGAGGAGGGCGCCGTTCAGGCGGAGGATGAGGTCGTCCCGGTGGGGTCCCACGGTCGTCGATCGCGCGGCCCGGTCCCTCGCGCGGGCGTCCGCCAGGACCTCGGGCCAGGCGGCGGGGTCCGCCAACGCACCGATCCCCCTGTAGTCCACCGTCACCGCCATCGGCTCCCCCAGCGCGTCGCAGGTCCGGGCAACCTCCGGCCCCCACTCGGCCACCCATGCCTTCCGCTCCCGGATCAGCGTCGCTCCGGCCACGGCCAGGGCGGCGTCGAACGCCGCGGCCTCGTTCGCCCGTCCTCGCCGGAGGGCCGCGTTGCGCTGCTCGAGGGCGGCCCGGTAGCGGCGGGCCGCGGTCAGGTAGGCCCGGTCGGCCAGGGAGAGGACCCGGTCCAGGTACCGCCGCCGCTCCCGCGCCCCACCCGAGATCAGCCCGACGTCGGACGGCTGGAACGCCACCGCCAGCCAGACGCCCATCGCGTCGCTGACGCGCTCCTGCTCGGCGCCATCGACCCTCACCAGCTTGCGGCGGCCTTCGTGGGCGAAGCCGGCCTCGACCACCCGCTCAACCTCCCCCGGGCCTCGAACAGTGAGGCTCAGGTGGAAGGCCTGCTCTGCCGAGGCCACGACCTCGGCGTCCGGGGCGCCGCGCATGCTCCGGAAGATCACCGGATAGTAGATCGCCTCGAGCAGGCTGGTCTTGCCATGCCCGTTCGGGCCCAGGAGCACGGCGCCCCCGACCGGGAGCGACAGCTCCAACGGCGCCAGGTTCCGGAATCCCCGGGCGGTGAGACGCAACGCACGCATTGGCGGACGAACGACCCCGCGTTCAGCGTCCCTGCCAGACCGGGGCGCGCTTCTCCAAGAATGCCGTGGCGCCCTCGCGGGCATCTGCCGTCTCGAACACCACGCCGAAGAGCGCCGACTCCATCGCCAGGGCATCGTCCAGCTGCATCCCGTCCTGCACCGTGGCAAGGTCGAGGCAGGCGGCCACGGCGAGCGGGGCATTGGCGCCGATGGTCCGGGCCAGCTTCTCCGCCTCGGCGAGCAGTTGATCGGCGGGATGGACCCGGTTCACCAGCCCGATCCGGTAGGCCTCGGCGGCGTCGATCATCGCTCCGGTCGTGAGCAGCTCGATCGCCCGGCCCCGGCCTACCAGCCGGGCCAGCCGGACCGTCCCGCCATAGCCCGGCGGGATCCCCAGCTTCACTTCCGGCTGCCCGAACTTCGCGTTCTCGCTTGCCAGGCGGATGTGGCACGCCATGGCCAGCTCGCACCCGCCGCCCAGGGCGAAGCCGTTCACCGCCGCGATCCAGGGCTTGGGGCACTTCTCGATGCTCCGGAAGATCCCGGACCCTCGGGCCGAGTGCCGGCGCGCGGTGGGCCCGCTCAGGGTCTGAAACTCCGAGATGTCGGCGCCCGCCACGAAGGACTTGGGGCCGGCGCCGGTGATCACGGCGGCGCGGATCTCGGTGGTGGAACGGACCGCGTCCACGGCCGTGCCCAGCTCTCCGATCACGGTGGCGTTGAGGGCGTTGAGCTTCTCGGGACGGTTCACGGTGATCACCGCGACTCCGTCCCGGACGTCGAACAGCAGTGAGGAATAGGCCATGGATGTCGGAACGCCAGGTTGGAGGTAAGGCCTTCAAGTTAGCCGGTTGCCTGGCCCCTTCCACCCCAACGTACAATTCGAGCATGCCAGCCGTGTTGGCCCTCGATCAGGGCACCACCAGCTCCCGGGCCGTGGTCATCCATCAGGACGGCAGGGTGCTGGCCGAGGCCCGTCAGGAGTTCCCCCAGCACTTTCCGGAGCCGGGGTGGGTGGAGCACGACCCGATGGATCTCCTGGAGTCGACCGTGGCCTCGGCCCGGGCGGCGCTGGCGCAGGCTGGCGAGCGGCCGGTGGCCGTCGGGATCACCAATCAGCGCGAGACGGTGGTGATCTGGGAGCGCCGGACCCTCCGGCCCGTCGCCCCGGCCATCGTCTGGCAGGATCGCCGGACCACCGCCCGCTGTGCGGCCCTCAAGTCGGCCGGGGTCGAGCCCATGGTCCGGGCGAGGACCGGCTTGGTGCTCGACCCCTACTTCTCCGGCACCAAGCTCGAATGGCTGCTGGCCAGCCACGACCTCCGGGCCCGGGCGGAGCGCGGGGAACTCGCCGCCGGCACGGTGGACAGCTGGCTGATCGCCCGGCTGGCGGGCGGCGCGCCCCACCTCACCGACCCCACCAACGCCTCGCGCACGCTCCTCTACAACCTGGCCGCCCGGGACTGGGATCCCGAGCTGCTCGCCCTCTTCAACGTGCCCCGATCGCTGCTGCCGGCCATCGTGCCGTCCAGTGCGGTGGTGGCGGAAACCGACCCGGCGGTCCTGGGGCACCGGATCCCGATCGCGGGAATCGCGGGCGACCAGCAGGCCGCGCTGTTCGGCCAGGGCTGTGCCAGTCCGGGGATGGCCAAGAACACCTACGGAACCGGCGCGTTCCTCCTGCTCTATTCCGGAGCCGAGCCCCCGACTCCCGGTCCGGGCCTGCTGGCCACCGCTGCCTGCAACGCCAAAGGCGGGGTGGCCCATGCGCTGGAGGGCAGCGTGTTCATTGCGGGCGCGGTCATCCAGTGGCTCCGCGACGGCCTCGGCATCCTTCCCACCGCCGCCGAGTCCGCGGTGCTGGCCGCCTCCGTCCCCGACACCGGAGGCGTCCACTTCGTACCGGCGTTCGTGGGGTTGGGCTCGCCCCACTGGGAGCCGGCCGCCCGCGGCACCATCACCGGCATCACCCGCGGAACCACCCGCGCTCACCTGGTCCGGGCCGGCCTGGAATCCATGGCCTTCGGCTCTCGCGATCTTCTGGAGGGGATGCTGGCGGCAACCGGCCTCCACCTGCCCCGGCTCCGGGTGGACGGGGGGGCCACCGCCAACAACTGGCTGATGCAGTTCCAGGCCGATGTCCTCGGCGTTCCCGTGGAGCGGCCCGACGTGGTGGAGACCACCGCGCTGGGCGCGGCCGCCCTGGCGGGGCTGGCCACCGGGGTCTGGCCGAGCCTGGACGATTTCGTCGCTACGCGGCAGCTGACCGCATTTCATCCCCGGGTCGGACCGGAAGAGCGCGAGCGGTGGGTCCAGGGCTGGAACCGGGCCGTGGCGGCCACTCTGCACTGGGCCCGCGGGGGGTGAGGACCGGGGGCCGGCGGGTTATAATCCGGGAGGTTCCGGCAGGGGTTGCTCCGTGAAGCCGTCTTCGAAGTTCGCGCTGGGCGCGTCGGTGATCGTCCTGGCGGTCTTTGCCCTGATCTTCCAGGGGGTGAAGCAAACCGGGGTCTACTTCCTGAGTCCCAGCGAGCTGCTGGACCGTACCGAGCGAGACCCGTCCTTTCACGACGTCGGCCTCAAGGTCGGGGCCAAGGTGGTGCCCGGCTCCATCCAGCGGGATCCGGGGAGCCAGCGGATTGCCTTCGAGGTGAGCGACGGCTCCCGGAGCTTTCCGGTCACCTACGAGGGTCTGGTGCCCGACACCTTCACCGACGCCAACGACATCGAAGTGATCATGTCCGGCAAGCTGGGCCGGGACGGCGTGTTCCACGCCACCGAGGTCCTGGCCAAGTGCGGCTCGCGCTACGAGGCCGCGATGGACGATCTGAAGCGGCAGAGCTGAGGCAAGCCAGGTGACGCTGCTCGGCAATTTTGCGCTCTGGGCGGCCCTGCTGCTGGGCGTCTGGACCGCGGTGGTCTCCCTCTCGGGCCGCTGGAGGGGCCGGGCCGACCTGACCGCCGCCGTTACCCGGGCCCCGTACGCCCTGGCTCTTCTGATCTGGGTCGCCTCGCTCGCGCTCTGGAAGGGCCTCTTCGCGCACGACTTCAACATCGAGTACGTCGCCGCCTACACCTCCCGGAACCTCCCGGACTACTACCTGTTCGCGGCCTTCTGGGCGGGCCAGAAGGGGTCGCTCCTCTTCTGGGCGCTGGTCCTCTCCAGCTTCGCGGCCCTCACCCAGGCGGTCACCAGCGCCCGGTACCGGGACCTCCTGCCGTACGTGGCGGGCGTCACCAGCGCGGTGCTGGTGTTCTTTGTCCTGGTGATGCTGGTGGGCG
The DNA here is from genome assembly GCA_964521535.1 of uncultured Gemmatimonas sp. GTDB lineage: Bacteria > Gemmatimonadota > Gemmatimonadetes > Gemmatimonadales > GWC2-71-9 > SHZU01. The sequence goes on along the minus strand of CAZFSA010000003.1, from coordinate 34,337 downwards.
GGGCCAATCCCTTCGAGCGACTGCCCTTCACCCCGGCCGACGGCCGGGGGCTCAACCCCCAGCTCCAGAACCCCGGCATGGTGATCCACCCGCCGATGCTCTACATCGGGTATATCGGGATCACCATTCCGTTCGCCTTCGCGATCGCCGCCCTCCTGTCCCGGAAGCTCGACTCGGGCTGGGTGCACGCCATTCGCAAGTGGTCGCTGCTGTCCTGGCTCTTCCTGTCGGTCGGCACCACCATCGGCATGTGGTGGGCCTACGTGGAGCTGGGATGGGGAGGGTACTGGGCCTGGGACCCGGTGGAGAACGCCAGCCTGCTGCCCTGGCTCACCATCACGGCGTTTCTCCATTCGGTGATGATCCAGGAGAAGCGCGGGATGCTCAAGCGCTGGAACCTGGGGCTGGTCATCGGATCGTTCCTGCTTTCGATCCTGGGCACCTTCCTGACCCGGTCGGGGGTGATCGCGAGCGTCCACAGCTTCGCGCAGTCGAGCGTCGGGTATCTCTTTCTCGGATTTCTGGTGATCGCCGGCGCGCTGAGCTTCACGCTGCTCTACACCCGGTGGCCGGCGCTCGAGCCCGACGCCCAGCTGGAATCCCTGGCCAGCCGGGAGGCGGCGTTTCTGTTCAATAACCTGGCGCTGGTGGGCGTGGCCTTCAGCGTGCTCTGGGGCACGCTCTTCCCGATCCTCTCCGAGTGGGTGCGGGGCACCAAGATCTCGGTCGGGCCGCCGTTCTTCAACAAGGTGAACGTGCCCCTCGGCCTGATGCTCCTCGCCCTGACCGGCATCGGACCGCTCATTGCGTGGCGCAAGACCTCGCTCCCGAATCTCCAGCGGCAGTTCCTCTGGCCGCTGGTCAGTGGCGTGGTGACCGTGGCCGTCCTGGCCGCGGTCGGGATCCGCGATGGCTACGCCTTGATGGCGTTCGGGCTCGGTGGGTTCGTGCTCGGAACCGTGGCGCAGGAGTTCTATCGGGGCATCCGGGCCCGGGGCCGGCTCTACCAGGAGTCCCCGCCGCTCGCGTTCCTGAAGCTGATCGGCAAGAACCGGCGGCGCTACGGCGGCTACATCGTCCACGTGGCGATCGTGGTCTACTTCGTGGCGTTCGCGGGCGGGGCCTTCAAGGTCACCAGGGAGGCCACCCTCAACGTGGGCGAGTCGGTGGACATTCGAAGCCCGTACGGTCACACCTACACGCTGACCCACATGGGGCTCTCGCAATACGAGGCCCTGAACCGCCGGGTGACGGCCGCGGCGCTCGAGGTCAGCCGGAACGGCAAGCGGGTGGGCAGGGTGTTCTCCGAGAAGCGCCAGCACGTCGACAGCTTCGGTCAGCCCACCTTCCAGCCTTCCACCGAAGTGGGCATCATGGGCTCCCTCCGGGAGGACCTGTACGTGGTCTTCGCCGGAACCGTGGACTTCACCGACCGGGCGTCCTTCGCCATCACCGTACACCCGCTGGTCTGGTGGGTCTGGTTTGGGGGCGGTCTCCTGGTGCTCGGCGGCCTGATCACCCTCTGGCCCGGTGGCGCCGCGCCGGTGCCGGTCCCGATCCGCCGGGCCGAGCGGCAGGCGGAGGAGGCGGTGCCCGCATGAATCGTCGCCGGTTCCTCGCCTGGCTCGGCGCCCCGGCAGCCCTGGCGGCGGGCGCTTCGGTTCGGGCCCAGACCCCGGGCGACACCGCCCGCGCCGCCGACCCCTTGGCCCGGCCCGACTGGGCCGGGCGGCCGCGGGCCGAAGTCCGCATCATGGACAACGATCCCATCGTCAAGGTGATCGAGCGGAAGCTGGGGTGCACCTGTCCCTGCGGGCTCGACATCTACACCTGTCGCACCACCGACTTCACCTGCACCTACTCGCCGGCCCTGCACCGCGAGGTGATCGCGCTGCTCGAGGCGGGCCGGACGCCGGACCAGGTGGTCGACGACTTCGTCGCCAAGTATGGCGAGCAGATCCTGATGGCCCCGCGGGCAGCCGGCTTCGGCGTGCTGGGCTACGTCCTCCCCGGCGCGGCGATCCTGGGAGCGGGGACGCTGCTGGCCTGGGTACTGCTTCGCCGGGACCGGGTAGCCGCGGCGCCGGCTGCACCAGGCGTGACCGGCGCCCCTCCACCGGAGCCGGACGGATCGCCGGATGAGCTGGCCCGCCTGGAGCGAGCCGTTCGAGAGCTGGATCAGTGACGCTGGAGCTCGTGGCCGCCGCGCTCCTGGGCCTCCTGGTCCTGGCGATCGTGCTCGGCCCACTCCTCGGCGCGGCGGACACCGGCCGGGACCTGGCCGCGGACGAGGAGGGCCTGCCGCCGGAGGAAACCCGCCGGGGCCAGGCCCTCCTGGCCATTCGCGATCTCGACTTCGACCATGCCACCGGCAAACTGGCCGACAGCGACTACGAGTCGCTCAAGGCCCGGTTCGTCGACGAGGCGCTGGCGGTGCTCCGCGAGGAGGAAGCGAGGCCGCGCGACGAGGCCGAAGCCCTGGTGGCCCGGCGCGCGGCCGAGCTCGCCACCCCGGGGGGTGGGGCGGCGAGCTGCCCGCGGTGCGGCCCCCGGCCCGAGGCGGACGCGCTCTTCTGCTCCTCCTGCGGGCGCTCGGTGGTCACCGCATCTCCAGTCTGAGCCCGCCGTTCGCCACCGAGTTCTCCCCCTTCACCACCCAGTTGGCCCCGTTGAAGAACGCCGCGGCCGCGGCGCTGTCGGCCACCGCGTTCCCGATCAGGTCGTCGTTGGTCAGGAACCAGTTGGCGAGCGCGGCGTAGACGGTGTAGAGGATCGGCGCCGCCTTGAAGATCTTCCGGAGGAAGGAGTCCTTGGCGTCGATCCCGCCGGTGAACCCGCCGTAGGCCGCATTCAGCTGCTGGAGCATCTTGGTCACCCGGGTCGAATCCACCTTGATCACGCAGGTGCCGTCGTCATCCTCCAGCGCCAGGATCCGGAGCGCTTCCCCCGGATAGGTCGCCCGGTACTGGTCCAGTTGGGTCTGACTGAACAGCATCACGCTCCCCGACCAGGCGTCGCTCTGCTGGTCGAAGGCGTAGGGGCCGCCAGCGTGTTCGCCCGCGCACTGAAGGGTGCGGAGCTTGCTGCTCGCGCCATCCCGGCCCAGGACGTGGATCTCGAACTCCGGGCTTCCCTTGAACCAGCTTTCGTAGGTGCCGTTGAAGCGGGTCTGGGTGAGGAAGAGGCCGGCGGCGGGCGGGCCGGTGTAGGAGCCGCCGCCGCCGGCGCCGCCGCAGTCGGCGAGGCACTCGATGCCCAGGGGGCCGGCGTCGAAACGCAGCTCCGCCCGGCTCACCATCAGGACCGGCAGGTCGGGCGGGGTGTCGGGACTGAGGCGCTGGCGGCGTCCCATCAGGTCGTAGGCCACGGGGGCGTCGCCATCCAGCTCGGCCGTGGCCACGAGGACGTCGGTCCCTCCCTGCCAGCGCCGGCGGTGCTCCGGGACGGGGAGGTAGAACTCCAGGGTCGGGGCCTCGTTCAGGTCCTTGACCACGGCCGCTTCCGGGGCCAGCGAGAGGGCGGCCAGCCGCCGGCGCTGGAGCCCCCCGTCGGCGTCGAGAAAGGCCTGGAGATGGATCTTCTGCTCTCGGTAGCGCGAGGCATCGATCGCCCGCCAGACGGCCTGGCGGAACCCGGGATCCCGGAGCGCCTGGGCCATCCGGAGCGCCAGCCGCTCGTGGCGGATCCGGTCCTGGGCGAGCGAGGGGGGCGCCGGCGGCTGTTGATCGGGTGGCGGGGCCACCGGGGGCAGGGCGGGCGCGGTGACGGTCGGGTCGTCGGCGGAGCAGGCGGCCAGGGTGAGGCCCAGGCCGACGGCGAGCACACGGAGACGGCAAGACATGATTCCTCCCAACGGCGATGAAGGAGCGAGCGGCGCGGGGACGCGCCAGGGTCGCTCCGACGTTGGGAAGGTTGGGGAAGGGGCCGGTAACCCGACTTGTGCGAGCCGGTGCCGATTTGTGCGGGTGATCGAAGCGGCAATCGCCGCCGGTGCCGATGCCGGTGGGCTTCCCGCGGCTCAGAGGATGGTATACCGCCGGAGCGCCATCGCCGCCCGAACCCGGTCGCCGGCGAGGGCGACCGCCGCCTCGCGGGGCAGCATCTTGTCCCGGCGGCTCCGGGCCAGCACCGCCTCGACGTTGCCCCGGATCTTCTCGGCGATGGCGTCGAAGGCCGCGGTCCGGGTGGCTCCGGCGTATTCCATCGCCGCGCAGATCACCCCGCCCGCGTTGGCGATGAAGTCGGGGACCACGACCACCCCGTTCGCGGCCAGGGACGCTTCCGCGGTCTCGGTGATCGGAATGTTGGCGCCCTGGAGGATGAGCCGGGTCCGGAGCCGTCCCACGTTGTCGTCGCGCACCACGTCCGGGCGCGCCGCGGGAATCCAGATCTCGCACTCGGCATCCAGGATCACGTCGAGGTCACCGTGCCTCGCCGCGGGGGCGTCGGCCAGCGTGCCGCCCTGGTCCTTGTGACGGATCAGGGCGCCGACATCCAGGCCGGCGGGATCGAGCGCCGTCCCGTGGGAATCGCTCGCCGCCACCAGCACCGCGCCGGCCTCCACCAGGAACCGGGCCGCGTGCTTTCCCACCGCGCCGAAGCCCTGAACGGCCACCCGCGCGCCCTTGAGCTTCACCTTGGCGAACGGCGCCGCCACCTCAGCCGCATGGCGGAGACCCCAGCCGGTGGCACCCAGCTCGTCCAGCGGAATCCCCCCGAGCGCGGCCGGGAGTCCCACCGCCCGGCCGATCTCGTCGTGGACCCAGCCCATGCAGGTTTCGTCGGTACCCATGTCGGGCCCGAAGATGTAGTCGGTCTCGTGCCGGAGCGCGTGGGCGAAGGTCCGGATCAGGCGTTCCTTCTCGGGGCGGGGCAGATGAGGGTCGGCGCGGAGGACCGCCTTGCCTCCGCCGTGCCGGAGGTCGGCGGCCGCGTTCTTGAAGGTCATCGCCCGGGCCAGCCGGAAGCACTCCTCCAGCGTGACATCCGGCGCCATCCGGAGCCCGCCGATCGAGGGGCCCCGGGCCACGTTGTCGATTACCAGAGCCGCGTCCAGGCCCGAGGCCGGCTCGTGGATCCGGATGACCTTGGCGGGGCCCAGGTCATCGCCGAGGGGGAGCAGCGGTGGCATCAAGGACGCTCCGGGCAGAGACCGGAAGGTACAGGTGGTGGGTGAACCGGCGCCATCCGCTGCGGGTCCTGGCCTCTACCGCGTCGGCCGCCAGCCCCGGGGTGTGCGGACCTGTCGCGGAATCACCGTCACGGCAGGTCTACTTGACGGGTCCAACGACAAAGAGCAGGTTGCCGAACGGATCGGTGACGCCGAACGTGCGTCCTCCCCAATCCTCATTCCTCGGCGATCTCTCGATCTCAACCTGCCGGCGCCACTGGTCGTAGAGGGCATCCGCGTCATCAACCTCGAGCGTCACGACCACGTTACGGCCGTGCCCGCTCATCGGAGCATCCAAGTGCAGGACGAACCCGCCGCGTCGCGAACCCGATCAACCCGATCGCGCCGTTCTCCGTCCCTCGTACGTGACGCTGAACCCGAGCTTGCCGACGCAGAAGGCCTTTGCCATCTGCAGGTCATCCGCCGGTAGGTTTGGTATGGCTTGTTCCACCGTCGTCCCTCGTTCGGCCTCGCTGTCTCCAACCATGCAGCCAAACGCCAGCCTTTCGCCCAGGACTGCGCCAGTGGGGCCTGGACCATGACCGAACTCTGCACCCGCTGTGGCCTTCCCGAGGCGATCCACAGCGACAACGGCGCGCCCTTCGCGTCCACCGGCATCCACGGCCTCAACCGCCCCAAGGTCTGGTGGCTCCAGCTCGGCATTGTCCACCCGCGCATCACGCCGGGCAGCCACCTTCCGCCTGCACTCCGGCCAGCACTTCCTGAGTCCGGCCTCAATCACGAGTATGTTGGCTTCGAGGAGATCGCCGACAACCTCTGGAACGTCGGCTACTACGAGACCCTCCTGGGCGCTTCGACGAACGCACCCACCTCATCACCGGGGGCCCCTTCCGCAAGGAGGAGAAGTGTTAACCATGTCCCCGGACACTCTGTCAGCTATGTTCCCGGCTGTTCAGCCCTTCGCGAAGTGTATTTGACATGGCCACAATGTGGCACTAATGTAGGCTATGCTCCCCAGACTTGGCAAGTCGGCCACGAAGTCAAGTGAAGACCGGAAGGAGAGCCAGATACGTGTGCGGGTTACCAGCGATGAGAAGGAGAAGTTGAGCCGCGCCGCCCGCAGGGCGGGCTTGGGCGTCTCGACGTGGCTCAGGTTGGTTGGGCTACAGGCTGCTGACCAGCGGGCGGAGCGCGAGCGATGAGTGTTCTCTTAGACCGCCAATCGCTCGAGGGCCTTCGGGCTGCCATGGCGTCGGAGAAGGTCATCACCGGTAGCACGCACAACTTCTACCTTTATCCGGCCCGGTTTCCTCCCGCAATCGCGCGCACGATCATTGAACGGTTCTCGGACCCCAACGACGTGATCCTGGACCCGTTCATGGGGGGTGGGACCGCTGTCGTTGAGGGTCTTGCACTCGGCCGGTCGGTGGTGGGCGTTGACCTGAATGCCCTGGCACACTTCGTCGCGTGCGTGAAAACAACGCCACTCTCGCCGTTGGATGAGGATGCTATCCGAACATGGGTCAGGAATGTGGCTAGGGCAGCCAACGTAACGGGCCCCGCGCAACCGGTCGTGCGAAATCTACCCCCAAGAGTATCGGCCTTCATGTCAAGCGCACTGCGCGCAACAGCGCGCCTGCGGTTCCCACGGCAACGAGCCTTCGCTCGCGGCGTATTGCTCCGGCTCGGGCAGTGGGCAGTGGACTGCCGAGACCACGACGCCGCGCCTATTACTTTCATACTCGATAGGCTCACGACTCTCACCGAGGAGATGCTGACGGGCCTCCGAGCGTTTGTGGAGTGTTGCAGGTCAGGCGGCATAAGCAAGAACCAGATCTCTAGCCGTCGGCTGCTCCTGTGCCGGAGTTCTGCGGGGCTCCATCAGGATGCCCGGCTGCGGGGTCTCAGGGAACGACCGCGCCTCGTGTTCACGTCGCCGCCATACCCGCGCGTACACGTCTTGTACCACCGCTGGCAGGTGCGCGGCCGCAGGGAGACTGCGGCTCCGTACTGGATTGCGCAGCTCAGAGATGGAAAGCCCGGAAGTCACTACACTGGGGGGAGCAGAACGCCGACGGGCGAGCGCGCGTATTTCGCTATGATTGTAGATGCCTTCTCGTCTGTGAGGCAGCTCGTGGCACCAGATGCGACAGTTGTCCAACTTGTAGGATTCGGACACACAGGTGAACAGTTGCCTAGGTATCTCGAAGCTATGGACGCTGCCGGATTCGAGGAGGTCCAGATTCGAGGATCGGCACAGCCCCGGCTTGTTCGGCGAGTTCCGAATCGCCGGTGGTATGCGAACCTCCAGGGTGCCGTGGACGCGTCGAGTGAAGTCCTTCTGATCCATCGTCCACGACACCCGCGAGTGTACCGCCTTGTCCCGGAGCCTATGCCGTCGCGAGCTGCGGCCCCCGATACAGTGTGCGGATCAAGGGGATGATCACTCGGGCGAGCCCGTCGCACGTCACGTTGATGCGGTCGAGATCGTTAGGATCACCCTCGTTAGCGTCACCCTTCTGCCCCTTCCCACCCTCACTATGAGAGCGGTCCTCTAGTTCCTTCTGTATGCCAAGAGCGCACAGCAAGAGCCCATAGCCAAACCAATACTTGATGAGAGGATGCTCTTCTTCCTTGGCCCGGACTAGTGCATCCGTGAGGTATGCATTATTCGAATTCGCGAAATACTCCAACTGGCCTCGGTCGTCGTGTGAGACCTTGAGAGAGACGCGGCGGTCCTCGTAGAACTTCCACTTCAGTTCCGGGATCGCGAGTGTCGGCGCCGGCGATCGTGGTCCGGGCTTGGTCCGGTCACGAACGCCGTTCGTTCCGGAGCGTCTAGGATCCACCTCGCGTTCGGCTACGAGCGTAAAGCGTGAAACGAACGGCGCATTGCGAGCGTCGGTCTGCACGTCGGCCACGGTGACCGTCACGTCGATGCGATCACCGGGTTTCGCGTCCCAGGGGCAGCGAAACTGAGCGGTGAAACGTCCGTTCCAAAGGTGGGAGTGCTCGATGATGTTGCCGGGATCGACGGTCACGGAACCGGGTGAGTCGGCCCGCCTGAAATAATCGTTGACCGCATCCGTCTCAAACTCTACGCGACACGTGACGTTTATTGGGCAGGCCTTCACGAGACCGCCGGACGGGCTCTTGGTCAGCCGGAAATAGGTGGGGAACTTCTTGCCCGCGAAGGGGACTTCAGGACCTGGTCCCGCTCTTGTGATCAAGCGGTCCCCCATCCCAAAGAGCCGAGCGAGCATGGGATCTGCTTTCAAGAGCTCGCTGAAGAGGTTCTTAGTCTCTTCGTCGTCACTGAGCGTGTCGTCGATCTCCTTCTTGCGCCGTGCGGCGTTCAACTGCCGCAGGCCAGGGTGGTCCTTGAGGGTTTCTTTAAGTTGGTCCACCACCTTATCGTAGACATCGTTCTTGCGGACGCGATCCCGGGAGGCCATGAAGAAGTCTTCGCGGACACTGGGGTCCATGCTCGTGCAGTCGATCGATACGAGAAGGTGATCCTTCAGATAGTCGAACTTGAGGTGACGAGATACGAAATCTGACGGAAGACTGCCGTGAACCTGACCGTTTACCGTAAAGAACACTCCATGGGGCACGTGCCTTGGGTTCACGGAATCCCGGAATACCGCGATTCGCTGAGGCAGCTGACCGATGCCCCGGAGATCGAGGTCCGCAAAGGCCGGGAAACCAGGCTCAACGTTATCATCGTCAGGGGCGTCGTCCGAACCGATCGTCGCCCAGACCCCCGCCACAGTGGTGCTGAAATAGTTCGCCTTGTAGTCGCGGGTCTCAGTCAACCTGAACGGAAGGCACGGAGAGTGTAAGAAGCGCTCCAGCTCGTAGCGGGCCTCGAGCGTCGCGATACCTCTCCCTCCCTTCCACTGGAAGTTGTAGAGCTTCACGCAGGTCCCATGGGGCAGGCCGATGCTATAGGGCCGCGGCGCCACTGTGCTGCGGTCCTCCGGCAGCACGTTGATGGCGTCCGCCTGGAACCGGGGCACTCTGCCGTTCGGGGCGAGGTACACGTACATGGACAGCGGGCGCGTCGCCGAGGGCTTCAGCCGTCTTACTACTGTGAAGCCCCAAGGGTTGTCCCCGTCGTCGGTGATATCCGGGTGCCGCCGGGAAACGATGAGTTGCATCTTGTGCTCTCCGCAGAATGGGAGCGCGCCCGTCCCGCCGCAATTGTACTTCCCTTGCACGAACGGGATGCCGACCTTGTTCTCCCGGATCAGCGACAGGAATGTGTTACGGAACTTATCCGGACGCTGTCCCTCACCCTTGTCAATGATCAGATACGATGGATTAGCCTTCGCTCCGACGACGACCACGTGGAGCTTTTTTGCGAGTTCCGTTTGCTCTTTGGCCGTCAGGTTGGCGAGCAAGCCGTCGGGGACGTCGAAGAACTCCTGCACCGCGCGAGCCATGCTCGCGGGCGCCGTTGGGCCCTTGGGGTCGATTCTCCTTCTCAGCGATTCTGCCATGAGGAGAGCGTCGATGCCGTTGACGATCTTCTCAACAAGAGCAGCCGTTGGCTCTGTCTGCTGGTTTGTGACAACGGACCGATTGTTCGGCATGTCGCCAAGCGGATGCCAGACAGCCTCGTTCTCCAAGCCAAACCCAGCACGCGACAAGATCTTGTCTGCTTCCGCTTCGTCCTCGGCACGGAGAAGCCGGTCGAACAGCGTGACGTCGTCCATGGTGCCCCCCTTATGCACGCGCGAGGGCCTTGTTGGCTCTCGCGGGAACTTGGTCCAGGAGCGTCTGCTCGCGCGGGGCGATGCTGAGGCCCAGCGCTTTCTTCAACACGGCCAGAGTCTGCACCCGTGCCTGGCGGTTCGAGACGACAGAGCCGGCCGTGATGCATACGTTATCCCACAGCGGATTGACCTTCGCGCCTACTGACTTCCGCCAATCAATTTTCCCCAGGAGCTGCAATCGCGCCTTCCAGTCGGACGGATGCTCATCCAGGAGAGCCCTGCCTGCGCCGCCCAGTGCGCGCATGACAACGGCGTGCGTGTTGATTTTCTCCTGCCTGAGCGCGGGAGCCTTCAGGTCACCGTCTTTGACCCGTTTCCAGTCCGTTATGACCCCCGACAAGGCAGTCCAGTATTCGGTCGCTAGACTCAACTTGGCCTCGTAGTCCTTCGTGCCTCGCTTATCCACCTTCGGGCCCAACAACTCTTCATTCGCGTCGTACAGCGTGGAGAGCGTGAAGAGCTTATCCGAGCGCAAGGGGATAGTGATCTTCTCCTTGTCGAGAAGGCCACGGAATACTTCTACGGCCTCCGAGACGTCCATCGTCAAGGCCGAGAGGTTATCGCGGTGGTCGTAGAGGATGTCCAGCGACTTCGATGTCTTGTGAGCGTAGCGGTTAAGGTCCGTGAACATCTGCTGGAGGCGCTCGATGTTTTCCATCGGGAATAGGAGAACGGAGATGCGGTCCTTGCCAAGTGCAGGGTTCTCCTTGAGAGCTGCTGCGATGGCAGCGGACCTGTGCTGACCGTCATTGATAATGAGCTCGAGGTTCTCCAGTTCCAGTTCGAGAGTACCGAGGTCTGACCCCTCGGCGATGGGCGTGAACTTGACCTCGCACGAGAAGGATGCAGTGATGGACGAAAAGAGGTAGCCGTCCTCATTGTCGAGGATGTACTTCATGATGTCGGGCACGCGCGTCTTGTTCAGAACGCGCTGTGCACGGAGTTCTGGGGTGGATTGTTCCCAGTCATTGAATCGGAACAGCCTTGGGACTTCGGCCATCGAGAGCGAGACGGTGAAGTATCGCCGACCGCCCATTGTGCCCTGAATCGCCGGGATTGACACTCTCATTGCGCCTCCCCTGCTTTAATTGGTGCCTGACCGTCCAATAGCATTATGAGCTGTTGGTGACTAACAATAGAGCTGTTATGCTATCTGTCAAGAGCTGTGTTGATGAACAGCTGAGAGCTGTCGATTGCAATTGACGTAAATGCCTGTAAAACAACAGCTTAAACGGGTTTCGGTGTGGACAATGTGGCCAAGATGAGGAGCGGCCGGGGGTCCGTCCCTGAGCGCCGGGCGCACATCAGAGATGAGAAGGGGTCACGGGACTTCGTCCCCTCATCACAAGCGCCAAGGTACCAGGTGGTTTCCAACTGCTGGTGCGCGGCAGCTGGGCGGGGTACTTCAGCGGCGCGCCAGCTAACGACCCAATGTTCAGCGGCGGGCGCTCGATGGAGCAGCGCGGCCGCGGCGGTCTCCGAAAAACATGAAGCCGCGGCCGCGCCTTGGGAAGCGGAGTTCGGAGCGCCCGGCCGTTGCAACATTTGGTTAGCCAGCGGGCCGGTACAAACCGGGTAGATAGGTAACAGGCTTGTCCGGGAACATGGGTGACACTCCTTCTAAACTGCACGGTCGACCTCAAGAGGAGGCGGACCGATGCCCTGGATGGAGACCGCGCCGATGGAGCAACGAACCGCGTTCATTGCCGACTACCAGCAGGGGCTGTACTCGATGACGGACCTCTGTGCCCGCGACGGCGTGAGCCGGAGAACCGGCTACAAGTGGCTGGCCCGGTTCACGGAGAGCGGGCGGCGCGGCCTCCATGATCAGAGCCGGGCGCCGCACCACTGTCCGCACCGCATCGACGGGGCCCTCGCCGAGCTGCTCTGCCAGACCCGGCGCGCCCACCCCGACTGGGGCGCCGGGAAGCTGCTGGACTACCTGGCCCCCCGGCATCCCGGCACGACGTGGCCGGCCGTCAGCACGGTCAACGATCTGCTGGGACGGCACCGCCTGCTGACCCGGCGCCGCCGGCGCCGATCGCACCACCATCCCGGCGTGGTGCCGCCGACCACGACCGCGCCCACCGATCTCTGGACCGCCGACTTCAAAGGGCAGTTCCCGACCGGCGACGGGATCTACTGCTACCCGCTGACCATCGCCGACCAGCACACCCGGTTTCTCCTGACCTGCCAGGCCTTGCCCTCGACCAAGGCCATGGGCGCCCGCGCGGTCTTCGAGCGGGCCTTCCGCACGTTCGGCCTCCCGACGGCGATCCGCACCGACAACGGCATCCCCTTCGCGAGCGGTGGCCTGCATGGGCTCACCACCCTGAACGTCTGGTGGTGGCGGCTGGGGATTCAGCACCAGCGGATTCACCCTGGCCGGCCGCAGCAAAACGGGGCCCACGAACGGATCCACCGGACCCTAAAGCGCGCCGCGATCCGACCGCCGCGCCCGAATGCGGCCGCGCAGCAACGGGCGTTCAATCGGTTCCGCACCGAGTACAACGAGGACCGCCCCCACGCCGCCCTGGACGGCCAGACCCCCGCCTCCCGGTATCAGCCATCCCCGCGCCCGTATCCGCGGACCCTGCCCCCACAGGAGTACCCCGGCCACTTCCTCGTCAAGCGGATCACCAACGCCGGGACCTTTCGGTTCCAGCATCGGCTCCTCTTCCTCTCCAACCCGCTGAAAGGCCATCGGGTGGGTCTCGAGGAGGTCGCCAACGGGATCTGGGCGATCTACTTCAACACGATCCTCCTCGCCAAGCTCGACGAGCGGGACTACATCATTCGAGGCTGATCCCAGTGTTACCTATGTTCCCGGACAACTCTGTTACCTATGTCCCCGGTTGCTCAGCCAAAGCGAGTTCAGGTTGTCGCGTACGGTGGAAACGCTCGGCCCGCGAAACCGAACGCCGTGCCACTTGCCAGGATTGAAGGAGGAGTCGAACGCCTCGCGATCAACGCGGTATCTGATCTTCGTTGCAAGCGTCAGATCCGATGCCTCAGCCGCTCTCCACAAGGAATACGAGGTGAGATCCGCCAGCTGAACAACGGGCGATTCATGGGACTCGAGAAACAGGACGGTCTCGATCACGTTCTGGAGCTTTGCCCATTGCGTACCGGCGGCATGGAAGTGCTGAAGCGCACTCTTCAGTGCTCTACAGAACGACTGGTGCCGCGGGTCGGCGATGATTAACCCTTTCGCCGGTTGGCCTTCTTCGTGTCGCCGGCGCAGGTAGTAGTCGAAGCGGGAAACGAGATCCTCGAAGGCCTCCAGGTAGAGCTCGTCGCCCGTCTTACCAGGGTTGCGATCAAACCACCAAGGCTTGTCGATGACGATCCCGAAGAGCGTGATCTCCTTGACGCCGAGGTTGCGCAGAATGGCGCAGGCTTCGTTGAGGAGCTGATCACGCTGGTCCTGTGTGAGCTTGCTATAGGGGCCCCGCCCCTTCCTTACTTCGGAAGCGTGCAGCCCTCTTGGGCGATCTGAGGCGGTCGGGAACTTGGCAAGCAACGCCTCGATGTCGTTCCGCACCCAGCGCCACTTGCCCTCGAACAGAGCAGCGCCCGCGAGGATTAGATGCGTAGAGCCCTTGAGGCCAGTGTCGCCGGATTCGTCGACATATAGGAGATACATTTCTGGGAGAACGAAAAACGGCTGGGGACCCTTGCGAGTCGCGAACGGCCATACGACCGCTCTCCCAACCGTGCTGCATAACGCACAAGGCTTAAGCTGCGCGGTCAAGAGCTGCAAAACGCTGCGAACGGCAGAACTCTTTTTGATACAGCGGAGGTTAGCTCCCGCCGGCTAACCTCTGATTAAGCTGCAGCCCGCCGCCTCACCCCGCAAGACTAAGTCACCTCCCGCTCCTCCTCATCTGCAGCGTCTGCGGGCTCCGAACCACCCCACCCGCCGGGAGGGGGTACATGCGTGTAGATCCCACGTCGTTGCCACTTTACAATGCCGCGCAACCGGCTGGATAGCTGGGATGTCGTGCCCCGACTTGAGCAAGTGCCTCGCGAACGAGTGTCGAAGGATACGACAGGTCGTCCGCTTGGTTGAGCCCGCGTGGCAGGCTGGGGCGAGCTGAGGGCGCCGCGGCGCTGAGGTCATCCCTGGCAAGTGGTGGAGTAGGCGTCCGAGCACCGTCTCAAACAAGAACAGCGGCGCGCACAGGGTCTGCGTCTGAGTGAGGGGAAACGCCAGCCGGGTTCGGAACGAGGGTGGCCTCCCGCTCCCCCAAGACCGAAGCGATTCCGGGCCCCGTGGAACCGGACGAATGGAGGATCGAGTGTGGATAGGCATGCCCTTCGCGCGCTAAGTGCCCATGGCGTACCTTATCGCGGACAGGTCGCAGCGGTAAGGACTTCGGCGACATCGCCCAGCGCTCGAAGTCGCGAACCGCGCCAACGCTGCCGCCTGATCCAAGTATCGCGGCAACGGCGAGCCCAGCCGAGAGCCTCGCCCTGGCAGCGACCCCGTCCTCAAGTCGGACCCCGGGCCACGACCCGCGTCCGAGTCCGAGCCAAGCGGACCCGACAGACCTACCGAACGTCGCTGAGCGCGACATGCACCGTTGCCCGGGACGTGGGCTCGACGGTCTCCGGCAGGACAAAGGCTGACGCGACGCGGGCCCCCGTGGCCGCGAGGCTCACGTAGTCACCGATCTGCGGGATCTCGTCGCAGAAGCGGGCGAGGTACGATCCCATCAGGCTGATCTCCTCGGCGGGATACGGGCGAGTGGCGAGCGTGCGGTCCAGCTCGAACCGCCGACCATCGTCGGATCGCAGCAGGACCACGCTGGTCCCCTGGTCGTCGGCAAGATAGGTGAGGAGCCACCACGTCGGCCCGGCGGTCGTGACGACGGGAAGACCCATGTGGGTGCCGGCGGGCGCCCAGGGGCAGAGCTCGTAGGGCAGCGACCAGGCACTGTCTCCGTCGCTCCGGATGGCGAACAGACGGTGGCGCGCCTGGAGCAGCGGGCGTTGGTTCGGGTCGGGAAGCACAGTGGTCTGTCCCCACACCCAAAGCATGGAGCCGTTCGTGCCGACCGCGAGGGACGGGAGGCCCACCATCCCGACCCCGGCATGGGCCGCCACGGCCTGCGGCTCCGAGAAGGTGGCGCCTCCGTCGCGGGAGACCACCTGGTAGATGAGCTTGCCGGCGTCCGGCGACCCATCGGCTTGCGGGTTGAGTTGGCTGGCAATCCCCGGCATCCCCGCGCTGGTCCACAACAGGTGAACGGAGCCGTCGGGTCGAACCGCGATCTGGTGCATCGCGGCCAGGGCCCGGGTTTGGACTGTCACAGGAGGCGCGAAGGTCCGTCCTCCATCGACGGACCGCGCGACCCGAACGGAAGGGAGCTGATCAGACCATGCCACGTACACGGCACCTCGATGAGGGCTCGTCGGGGAACGGTCGAGCGCCATGGAGGTCTTGTCCGCGCCGGGCGAGATCCCGGGGACCACCGTGGCCCGGAGCGTGCGCCCGCCATCCTCGGTTCGGGAGATGGCGATCCCGCCGGCGGTGAGAAGGTCGTCGGGCGCCTGGATCCGGCCGTCCACCATGCCCCAGAGCTTCTCGAACGATGGGACCGTGTGCCGCGAATGGGTGTTACCGTCGTTCAGGTCGGCGACCCATTGCCGGCCGAAGTTGCTGCAGACGATCAGGCCACCATCCGCGTGAAAGGCCACCAGCGGGTCCGCCGCGAACTCGCCATCGAGCTTCGGCCGCGGGACACGTGTCGAACTCCAGGTTCGGCCTCCGTCTTCAGAGACCCAGAGCTGGATGTTGCGGCCTCCGCGTCCGCCCCGAACGCCATACTGGGCAGCCACGGCGATCCGATCGGGGTTGCCGGGATCGATCGCGATGTGTGGCTCATAGACGCTCACTCCGGGCCCTGGCGGCTCCAGGGCGACCAGGGAGTCCGCCCTGGCGCGGACGCGAGGGAGGCAGCTCAGGCCGCCGCTCACGACGGCCCCCAGCGCGGCCATGCCGGTCACAAATTCTCTGCGGTCCATTGTCAGGCCCGTGTTTGGGGTCGTCGAGCAGCGGTTGCGATAGTGACTGTCCGCATAACGGGGGCGGCCCACGGTGCGGGCCTCCGGCTCTGACCGATCTTCACCCAGGACCGGGTTCCGGCTAGAACCAGCCGGCCCACCGCCCCACCAACGTGACCAGCCCGGCCACGTACAGGCTTCCGAAGATCTCCTTGTTGTACCGCGCCAGCCACTCCGGCAGATAGATGTCGAAATTGGGCCGCCGATCGTCGGTGTAGCGGGCCGCGATCGGGGTCAGGGGGCACCGCCAGCCGTTCATCGCCAGGACCAGGACCTCCACCAGCACCACCAGGCTCACTGCCAGTGCCGCGGTCCACTGCCGCGCCCACGCCAACGGCCCGATCGCCACGACGCAGCCCGCGAGGATCGCCCAGGCGACGGTGTGCACGGCTCGCACCGTGCGGAGCGCGGTGGAGGGCTTCATTGAACAATATGGGCCGCAGAACGGCTCAGGGCCGGCGCCCGAACTCCCCGAACTGGTCCACCGACAGGGTGCTCACCCCTCCGTCCCGCCCCAGGCCGAACGACACCAGGTTCTGCGAGAACAGCGCCGACCGACGCCACCGCGCCCGGAACGTGTCGAAGTGCCAGTGCTCCAGGTCACCGGTGAACTGGGTCCCGTACCGGAGCACCAGCTTCCCGTCCTCCAGCGTCACCCGCATCTCGCCGTTGGCGCTGTCGGCATAGGTGCCGGCGTACCGCTCGAGGGCCAGGGACGGTCTGGTGCCCTTCACCCGCTTGGCCTCGGCATCGGCGAGCTGCTCGGCGGCCCTGGCGGCAGCCCGGGCCCGGGCCTGCTTGATCTCGGCGATCCGATCCTTGGGTGGCAGGCCGAGATACCGGTCGAACACGTCGAAGACGAGCGCCGTGGGCAGCGGCGATCCGTTCATGTTGGTGAGGACCACCACGCCCAGCTGCTCGTCGGGCATCAGCGCCACCAGCGCCGTCATCCCGTCGATGTTGCCGCCGTGGTGCACCACGAACCGGCCGCGGTAGTCCTGGAGGAACCAGCCCATGCCGTAGGCCGAGAAGTAGCCGTCGCGGTCGGCGGTGGGGCCGCCGCCGCGACGAAGCGTGAACTGCGGGGTTCGGGTCTCCTCGAACGCGCGCTGGCCCAGGAGCGGCTTGCCGCCGACCTTGCCGCCGGCCAGCTGGAATCGGAGCCATTGCGCCATGTCGAGCACGTTGGAGTTGATCGACCCGGCCGGCGCCACCGCGTCGACGTTCCGGTAGCCCAGGACCCGAAGGGTATCGTCGATCCGGGCGTGGGGCAGGGCGACGTTGGACTGCCCCTCGAGCGCCCGCACGCTGAGACTCGACTCCCGCATCCCGAGCGGGGCAAAGATCCGCTGGGCCACGAAGTCCTGCCACGAGGGGAGGCCGGCCACCCTGGCCACCGCCATGCCGGCCGCGAGGTACATCAGGTTCTGATACCCGTACGACGCCCGGAAGCCGCCCGCCGGCTCGACGAAGCGGAGGCGGCGGAGCAGCTCGTCGCTGTCGAACTGGCCGCTGATCCAGACCAGGTCGGTGCGGGCCAGCCCGCTCCGATGGGTCAGGGCATCGCGGACCGTGAGCGCCCGGCTGACGTAGGGGTCCTTGAGCTGAAACCCGGGCAGGTAGGTCGCGAGCGGCTCATCCCAGGCCATCTTCCCCTGATCGACCAGCATCGCCACGGAGAGGCCAGTGAAGGCCTTCGAGGATGAGCCGATGGCGAAGATCGTATGGGCGTCGACGGGCTCGGGGCGCCCGATCGCCCGGACGCCAAAGCCCCTGGCATAGACCACCGAATCGTTCTTCACGATCGCGATCGCGAGCCCGGGGTGCTCCAGCTCCTGGAGGGCGGCGGTCACGTGCCGGTCCAGCCCGTCGAGCGCTGGCTGCTGGGCGGCGGCGGACGCGGCGGTCAAGGCAACCCAGAGCACCACCATGAAGGACGAGGTTCGAAGCTTCGGCATGGGTGTTCGTACCGTGGTGAAGGTCAACGCCATCCGGTTCGACTATCGGAGGTACCGGTTGAAGAAGGCGATCGTCCGGCTCCACGCGAGCTTCGCCGCCTCGGCGTCGTAGCGCGGGGTGGTGTCGTTGTTGAAGCCGTGCTGGGTCCCGGGGTAGAGGTGGCGCTCGTAGGTCACCCCCGCCGCCTTGAGCGCCTCCTCATAGGCGGGCCAGCTGGCGTTGATCCGGGGGTCGTTCTCGGCCGACTGGATCAGGAGCGGGGCCCGGATCTTCGGCACGTCCTCCAGGTTGGGCGAGGATCCGTAGAAGGCTACCCCTGCGGCGAGGTCGGCGCCCAGCCGGGTGGCGAGGTAGTTCACCATGCCGCCGCCGTAGCAGAAGCCCACTGCGCCGACCCGCCCCGTGCACTCGGGCCGGCCGCGGAGGAAGCCGGCCGCGGCGACGAAGTCCTCGCGGGTCCTGGCCTGATCGAGCTGCGGAAAGAGTTCCCGGGCGCGATCCTCGTCTCCAGGGTAGCCGCCCAGCGGGAACAGGGCGTCCGGGGCGAAGGCCACGAATTGATCGAGCGCGAGCCGTCGGGTGATGTCCTCGATGTGGGGATTGAGGCCCCGGTTCTCGTGGATGACCAGGATCCCCGGCCACGGGCCGGAGCCGCCGGCGGGCGCCACCAGGTATCCCCGCATCCGCCCGTGGCCCCTGGGCGAGTCGTACTCCAGGTACTCACCGGCGATCCGTTGGTCGTCAGGTCGTACCACCTGGGCCTCGAGAAACTTCGGGCTCAGCTGCTCCAGCAGCATCGCGGCGGTCACCCCACCCACGGCGAACCTGGCCGCCCGGTCGAGGAAGGTCCGCCGGTCGATCGCGCCATGGACATAGGCGTCGAAGAGGATCAGGAGTTCCTGGTCGAAGTCGTGGGCGGTCTTGCGGGTCATGTGGGCATCCCTCCCTTCGGGCGACCGGTCGGGCCGCCGGTACGGGCCAAACTTGTCCCTTCCTCCTCCGGGAGGGAAGGAGGCGTCGACCCGCGTGGCCGTGTATGTTCCCCGGCGATCCATCGGCTCCGGAATCCGGGAGGAAAGAGATGCAGTGCCCGATCGACCACCAGACCCTGGTGCAGCGTCGCTACGAATCGGACATCGTGATCGACGAATGCCCGGCCTGCCATGGCGTCTGGCTGGAAGCCGGCGAGCTGGAGCGAATCCAGAACGCGGTCGAGCACGACTACGGCGACGAGCTCCGGGCCATTCCGGACAGCGTATCGCGCGCCTATGCCATGGCGCGGGAAAAGAGCGAGCGCGAGCGACGCTGCCCGGTCTGCGACCGGACGCTCGATCGGAAGGAGTACGGCTACGCGTCGCGCATTCTCATCGATGCCTGCGCCAGCTGCCAGGGGGTGTGGCTGGATCGAGGGGAACTGGAGGCGCTGGAAGTCTTCTTCGAGCGGGCGCGACACGACACCCGGGCGATGCGGCTGGGCTTCTTCGGCAGCCTCCGGGGCCTCCTGCGCCGATAGTTGGCTCCCGGTCGGGGCCTGCCCGGCGTTGGCCGGCCCCTTCCCGGGATCAGGAAGGGCCGCGACGACGCCGCGTGGCGTCTGACTCGCGGGACCGGCCGATCCATCGGCGGACGGAGGCGCTGTAGGCCCGGTACTCCTCGCCGAACCTGGCGGCCAGGTACCGCTCCTCAGGGGCGATCAGCACGCCCTGCGCGACCGGGATGGCGGGGACCAGCAGGATCAGCACCCAGGGCAGATCGAACGCCAGCGCGATGCCCACCAGCAGGCTGATTCCGCCCAGGTACAGCGGGTTTCTCGATACCGAGAAGACGCCGGTCGTGACCAGCCTGCTGGTCGACCGTCCCGGGTCGGTCGGCTGGCCCTGCCGCCCCAGTTCACGGCGGGCCAGCGCCACCATTGCCAGCCCGGCCACGATCAGGGCCACCCCCACCAGGCGGACCGCGGGTGTCAGAGGGCCCCGGGGCAGGGAAAGCGGCCACGCCCGTTGCAGGACGATGGCCGCCAGGAACGGGATCCCGAAGACCACCTCGAAGATCCGCCACCGGCTGGTGTGGGCCGCGTCCGGCGGCACCGCGGGTCCCACCCGCCGAGCCCTGCTGTCTTCCGGGCGCGCGTTCAGCGCAGGTCGAAGCGATCGAGGTTCATCACCTTGACCCAGGCCGCGATGAAGTCGCGCACGAACTTCTCCGGCGCGTCGTCCGCGGCATAGACTTCCGCGAGGGCCCGAAGCTCGGAGTTCGAGCCGAAGACCAGGTCGACCCGGCTGCCCCTCCACCTGACGGCACCGTTCCCGCGGGATCGTCCCTCGAAGGTGTCGGCCGCGCTGGAGGTGGGCCGCCACTCCGTGTCGAGGTCGAGGAGGTTGACGAAGAAGTCGTTGGTGAGAGTCCCGGGCCGGGTGGTGAACACGCCCAACTGCGACCGGCCGGTGTTGGCGTCGAGGGCCCGCAGGCCGCCGACCAGCACCGTCATCTCGGGGGCGCTCAACGTCAGCATCCGGGCCCGCTCGATCAGCAGGTGCTCGGCCGGGAGTTCCTGCCCCGGCGCCAGGTAGTTTCGGAAGCCGTCGGCCGTGGGCTCCAGGACGGCGAAGGACTCCACGTCGGTGTGCTCCTGCGACGCGTCGGTCCGCCCCGGGGCGAAGGGCACCTCGATCTCGAAACCAGCGGCTCGCGCCGCCTGCTCGACCGCCGCACACCCGCCCAGCACGATCAGGTCAGCGAGCGAAACCTGCTTCTTCCCGCCGGGCTGGGCCGCGTTGAACGCCTGCCGGATCCGCTCCAGCGTGCCGAGCACCCTGGCCAGCTCGAGCGGGTCGTTGACGGGCCAGTCCTTCTGCGGCGCCAGGCGGAGGCGTGCTCCGTTGGCGCCGCCCCGCTTGTCGGTGCCGCGGAACGAGGCCGCCGCCGCCCACGCGGTCGACACCAGTTGGGGGACGGAGAGGCCGGAGGCGAGGAGCTGGGCCTTGAGGGCGGCGATGTCGGCGGCGCCGATCAGCTGGTGCGTCACCGGGGGGACCGGGTCCTGCCACAGCTGCGGCTCCGCCGGCACCAGGGGACCCAGATACCGCGAGACCGGCCCCAGGTCGCGATGGGTCAGCTTGAACCAGGCTCGGGCGAAGGCGTCGGCGAACTCTTCGGGATTCTGGTGGAAGCGCCGGGAGATCTTCTCGTAGACCGGGTCGACCCGGAGCGAGAGATCGGTGGTCAGCATGGCGGGGGCATGGCGCCGTGACGGGTCTTGCGCATCGGGCACCGTGCCCGCGCCCGCGTCGCCCTTCGGCTTCCACTGGTACCCGCCGGCCGGGCCCTTGATCAGCTCCCATTCGTAGCCGAACAGATGGTCGAAGTAGTCGTTGGTCCAGCGGGTGGGCCTGGTGGTCCAGGTGACCTCGAGGCCGCTCGTGATCGTGTCCGCGCCCTTGCCGGTACCGTAGCGGTTCCTCCACCCGAGTCCCTGCTCCTCGAGCGGCGCCGCCTCCGGTTCCGGACCGACGTTGGTGGCCGGAGCGGCCCCGTGCGCCTTGCCGAAGGTGTGCCCGCCGGCGATCAGGGCCACGGTCTCCTCGTCGTTCATCGCCATCCGGCGAAACGTCTCCCGGATGTCCCGGGCGGCCGCCAGCGGATCGGGCTTGCCATTCGGTCCTTCCGGGTTGACGTAGATGAGGCCCATCTGGACCGCCGCCAGCGGGTTCTCGAGTTCCCGGTCGCCGCGGTAGCGCTCGTCTCCCAGCCAGGTCCGTTCGGAGCCCCAGTAGACGTCGTACTCCGGCTCCCAGACGTCCTCCCGCCCGCCGCCGAAGCCGAACGTCTTGAACCCCATCGACTCCAGGGCGCAGTTTCCGGCGAAGACCATCAGGTCGGCCCAGGAGAGTCTCCGGCCGTACTTCTGCTTGACCGGCCAGAGCAGCCGGCGCGCCTTGTCGAGGTTGGCGTTGTCGGGCCAGCTGGCGAGGGGCGCGAAGCGGAGCGTCCCGGCGCCGGCCCCGCCCCGCCCGTCGTGGATCCGGTAGGTCCCGGCGCTGTGCCACGCCATCCGGATGAAGAGCGGACCGTCGTGGCCGAAGTCGGCGGGCCACCACTCCTGCGAGGTGGTCATCACCCGTTCGATGTCCTGCTTGAGTTCCTCGAGGTCGATCGTCTTGAAGGCTTCGGCGTAGTCGAACGCCGGGTCCATGGGATTGCCGGCCGGGGGGTTCCGGTGGAGCATCCGGAGGTCGAGCTGGTTCGGCCACCATTCACGGTTCGACGGGCCCTGGTGCGCCCGGCCCGAGAACGGGCACCTGGTTTCGTGGCTCATGCTGCGGTGACCTCAGTCCTGGCGGGTTGCGGGTGGGCGAGGGAGGACCTCGCGCGACCGGCCTCGACTCTAGTCGGACCGATAACTATTATCAAGTAGGATGCCTGACCACTCCGGACCCACGGCCGCCAAGGCCCCACGCCATTCGTCCCGGCGGCCCTCCCCGCCCGGGGAGGGCCACGCCCGCCTCCGAGAGGAATGCCGGCGCCGCGGGCTCCGGCTCACACCCCAGCGCGACCTGCTGCTCCGGGTCCTGAGCGACGCCGTCGGCCACCCCACGGCAGACGACCTGGTCCGCCAGGTCCGCCGGGTGCTGCCCACGGTCTCTCACGCGACGGTCTACCGGAACCTGCAGGAGCTGGTGCGCGAGGGCCTGATCCGCACCCTGGACCGGGCTGGCGCGGCGGTGCAGTTCGAGGTGAACCCCGACGAGCATCACCACTTCATCTGCCGGAAGTGCGGCCGGGTCTGGGACGTCTACCTCTCCGGCGTGGACGTCAAGGTCAACCGCCGGCGGACCGCGATCGACGGCTTCCGGGTCGACCGGCGGGAGGTGCAGCTGCACGGGGTGTGTGCGGGCTGCCGATAAACTGGCTCTACCGGCCGGAGCGGGTCTGCCGAGTTTCGGGCTTCGTCAGCAGCGCACCATCCGTGAAGCTCCGTTCGGGCCGCCCACGAATTCAGCCGCCGGCTGCTGCGCCGTCTCCAGAGGACCAGAGAAGGGTGTTGTGGTACGCCCTCGTTCGTTCTCCCTCGGCTGTCCGTTGATCGCCGAACGTTCAGGCAACCCATTTGGACGGCCGATTCCAAGGAACGGGTGGCCTACGGGTCGCCACCCCTGGTCCCTGCAGCCTTGCCCTGCTCTTCGAATTCAGGCGCAACGAGCACTCCGTGGGCCAGCAACGCCTCGACGGACGACTGGCTGAGGCCCAACTCACGACGGTCACGCCGGCGGCGATTCGGCAGGCGTCGCAGAACCGTCACCAGCGTCTCTGGTCCGACCGGCAGGCAATCATACGGACTGTAGGTTTCAAGCAGCGGCGTCCCTTCCCGACCACCATGGATCCGAAAGGTGCCGAGTTGAACGAGCGTCGGGGCCGGTAGGGCACGCTTCTCGACGGCGTCCCGGGCGAGTTGCGCCAAGATCTCTAGCTCTGAACCCCCGATTTCCAGTATTGCACTCCACGACAGCGCTCCAACCAGGTCGGCTGCTTCGCGATAGAAGTCCCGTTCGCGGCCCAGCAAGGGCCCCCAGAGACGGCCTGCCGCGAGGGGCCAGCTTCCGCGGAGTTCCGCGCCCAACAGGTCCACCGTCTTCGCGTCGCGGTACGAACAGAGTTCTCGGAGGGCGTCGATGCCGATATCGAGTGAGCGACACACCCAGAGGGACAGCGAGCGCTCGGCCAGGCCCAACAGCGCGGCGATCGCTTGCCATTGTCGAAAGCCGGCACGGCCACCATCGTACTTGCAAAACCATGTTGAACAGACTGCGTTTCTGTGATTCCAAATGCCGCATTGACCTGACTCCGGAAGCAGGTGGGGGCACTGAAGAGCCGGCGATCGACCGAAGCAGCGATCGCGACGCCCGCCGCGGGCACCGTCGGGTCAGCCAGGCATTGTCCGACGAGGTAGTTCGGCAACACGGGCAAGTACGTGCAGCACTTCACGCGGTCGTCGAAGCGGACGGCCGCGTGACTGCCTGCGGTGTCGCTAGACATGGGGCAGTCGCCGCAGTCGGCGCGCAGTTCTCGGCTTGGGACTGTGCCCAAGGCCTCACGCAACCAGCGCGCATACAGGGTCGGCAGAGGCTCAGGGTCCGGTTCTGAACCGGGGCATGTCGGCATCGGCGAGTCCGGCGGGATTGTTTAACGCGAATTCTGTGTGCTAGTTCTCACTCCGTTGTGATGCCGCGACGGCGCCCAGGCAACACTCGGGTCGTTCGCTCATCGATCGGGCTGACTCGTGGAAAGCCACTGGCAGTTCTCGGATTTGAGTACGTAGACCCTGACGACCGTGGAGGGGCTCGCCCCTCCCACATCTGCGGTCGTCTGGTCAAGCACAAAGAGCGAGTCAGCGTAGAAGCCAATGCGCGGCCGTTGCAAGCCGGGGGCTTTGATCGCGGCGTCGACACATGCGCTCTGTAGATCTGCCGACAGAACTGAGACGAACGCGACGCCGAGGAGCGACTTGCCCTCAGCGTCAATCGTAGGGTCCTGATACCAGACGAGATACTTGCCGTCACCGAGTCGCCAGAGGCCGCCAGCGCCGGATAGGGCGTTATCCGTCACCGCTGCCAAGTGGGCTGCCTCGCGCGGCGTGCGCGGCGAGTTCCGGAACCACTGTTCAAGAACTGCGGAGGAGGTCCCGCGTCGGCCGCAGACCGGGACGTAGAAGGTGTCGACTTCTCGGTCTGAGCCGATCACGCGGACAAGGTAGTCAAGGCCGCCAAATGCGACGACGAGTGTGTCACGGGCGCGGGTCACCTTCGCATCGTTCCACTGGCGCAGCATCGGGTAAGTGCGATATTCGGCTGGCAAGGCCACTGCGCCTGAGGTCAGTCTCGTCCCTTCGATCGGTGCCAAGCCGTCGACCAGGGAATCGGGTACTACTGCGACCGACATGCCGTTGGCGTAATCGATCAAGCCAAACAAGTACTCGCCGCGGTCATGTGTAATCCAAGACATGTAGCCGTCATACGGTAGCGCCGTGCGAAACAGGCCGGATTGCGCGTCGAAGACGTTGACCCGACGGGCCCCGGCATCGATATGCAGAAGACTGCGGTCGGTCGCGAGCCCGAAGGCCCCGATAGTGCGGAACTCGCCAGGTCCTCCGCCAACGTGGCCGATGGTGCCGCGGAGCTCGCCGCTGCGTGCGAACCGTACCAAGCGACCGAAGCCGTAATCCGGTACTAGCAGATCGCCTGACGGAGCCACGACGATGCTAGCACCGGGCACGCCGATATAGACCGAGTCGGTCTCCCGTAGGACTACGGAGTCCACCAGAGCCAGCTGCAGATTGCTGGCCGGTGTACAATGGGCGTTCCGAATCGACGCCATCCGTGGGCCATTGCTGCAGCCCGCCATTGCCATTGCAGCGCCAACTGCGAGTCGGTGGAATGGGATCTTGGGCATCGCGTTGCCTCGCGGTCATCGTCCGGAGGGGCCAGTAGCTGCGCCAACGGCCCCGAAGCCCTGGTGCCGGCCCACGGACCAGGGTTCGGTCAAGTACGAAGCGTACGTCGAATCGGTTAGCCCTTGCAGCCCTTGCTGCAGCCCGTGAGAGCAGGAGACTCGCACACACCCGTCACGGGATGAATCTTGTAACAGAACTCCTGCGCCTCAACCGGGCGGCCCGAGACGAGGGTGCCAGCGGAGAGTGGAAGCAACGCGAGCAACAGTCCGCGCTTTAGAGCAAGTGTGGTCTGCATGTGTAGGCCCCTTTTGTTGCTATTGTGGATGGGTACGGTCTGACTGCGGGCCGGCGCCAGGTGCGACAATCGCGATCGGGTCGTGCAGGTAGTTGTCGGCGAGTGACCGGACGGCGGTGCGGCCGCGAACAATCGCGAGCGTCCTGCCATGGGCAAATAGCGCGATTGCTGGCCACGGGTGACGTGAGCCCGTGTGGCGCAGAGTCGGTCCCACCCGAAGGCGTGCCGCTACGAGCAGCTTTCGCTCAAGCGGCGTCGGGCGGCGCGTGAGGACAAGGACGACCGTTCGATGAGCGGACGCCGATTGCCAGCTGAGCCAGCCATGAACCGGCGTCGAGCAGGTGAAGCAATCAGCGGGATCATACATCAGGACGGCGACGGTATCATTGACACCGGCCAGGGTGCTCACATTGCTGCCATCTGCGAGGTCTAGCGAAAGGATGTCGCGGTTGAAGGTGCAGCTCAAGCAGATCAGCAGCAAGGCGACGAGCACACCAAGGTGGACCTGAGGGCAGCTACTGGAGAGCCGAACAAGCCGAATGTAGCCGGCCGCTGGGAGCCTCTCGGTTCGCAGAAGGCCGGCGTGCTGGCGGTCGCTCTGGAGGAGCATTATCTCGTTCCGGCCTATACGGTTGCTGTGGGTCGTGGGTCTGAACTTTCGTCAGTTCGTCCGCAGCGACAATCCTCAGTTCCTGGGATGATCAAGAATCGGACGGGAGCACACGGTGCCAGGTGCGTCGGCGAACGGTATGACCAGGTAAGCTGAACTATTCACCCTCTTGTGCCCCCCCCCCCGTAACGATATTGGTCGTATACCCGCTGAGGGACCGGTGTCGCGGTCGCGTTGCGTCACGTCACGTATCGATCCAAGCCTGGCCCTAAGCCCTCGAAAGGCGGCCGTGCTCAGGGCGTTGGCCGACGGCCTACCTGCCAAAGGCATCGCGCGGAGCCTTGGAATAAGCGTGAACACGGTGAACCAGTACCTGCACGAACTGCGTGGCACCCTTGCGGCGACGTCGAACCCGAATCTCGTGGTCCTCGGCATCCGACACGGGTTCGTAGACGACCCCAGGGGTCAAACCTGAATATGGCGCGAACTGAGCGGACAGGTGGGGGGCTAGGGAGAGGGTCTGCCTGCCGCCCCTTCGGTCGCAAGCTCGGGTGCCTAAGTCACTCAGTTGACCAAGAGGGGACTATTGACACCCGGGGCAGCACGCTAACCGCGGCCAATCAGCGGACGAAGTATCAGTGAGGCGTGCACCGTCGCCGGAACCAGCTGGAGCCCGATCTACGAGGTCGAGGAGGCGTTTGGAAGGTGGGGTCGGGAGGGCATGTACGCCCACGGTCTTCTCGCTGTCCGGCGAAAGGTCGTCTTCATGTCTCAAGCGTCCGCAACGGCATCGGGCCTGCCGTTAGGCTCGTTGGGTATGGCCCATCCTGCCTGAGGCCCATCTGGCCTGCGGCGAGGGCCTTCTCAAGCCCTCAGGTCAGCCAGGCCGTGCTCGTGGCCCAGCGGCGCAGTTACGACGCGGACCCCGACAAACGTCATCATCTCATCTGCCGGCAGGACGCCAGGGTCAGGAACGTCGCCATCGAGCGTGGACCTGGTCGATTCGTCCCTGCGGGTACTTCCAGCCCATGCCCCGCACCCGCGTCCGCCGGTTGCCGTGGATCCGCCGGCCACCCTGGCCGACCCGCCGAGCCTCTTGATGTCCAGATGGACCAGGGCCCGGGGGACCCGGCGCTCGTAGCGGTGCACGGGCGGACCGCGGGCGGGAGCCGGCGCCACCCGAGTCCCGCTGGACGTGGACGACCGACGCCAGAGGCATCTGCAGCGCCGCCACGATCTGGAGCGAACTATGGCGGGCCGCTCATAGCCGCCTTCCAGCCGCCAGCCCATCCCGGCCCGCCCCACCGGGGTCAATCCTGCTAACTTGTGCTGGTTCTCTGAGTCCTCTGGCGTTTGCCGATTGCGTGTTCTCGACAAACCCCGTCAAACCCCGTCGTGCAGCGCTACGGCTCAGTGAACAACCTCCTCATCACTTGCAGCTAACTCAGCCCCGGCTCGTGCTCCGCCTGGCGCTCACCCTCCTCGCCGTCGTGGCCCTGTTCCTCGTCCTCGTCTGGGCCGGGCAGCGGCGGCTCATCTACTTTCCCATGGGCGGGGTGCCCGGGCCCGCCGGGGCCGGCCTGCCCGACGCGGAGCCGGTCTCGCTCCCCACGGCCGACGGCCTCACGCTGCACGGCTGGCTGGTTCCCCCCAGCGGTCCCCCGACCGGGTGGACCGTCATTGTCTTCAACGGCAACGCCGGCCACCGCGGGTTCCGCGGGCCACTCGCCCTGGCGCTGGCTCGGCGCGGCATCGCCACCCTGCTCTTCGACTACCGGGGCTTCGGCGACAACCCGGGGGCGCCGTCGGAAGGCGGGCTGGCACTCGACGCCCGCGCCGCCCGGGACTGGGTTGACCGGCAACCTGGGGTGGCCCCCGACCGGGTAGCCTACCTCGGCGAGTCGCTGGGAGCGGCGGTGGCGGTGGGGCTCGCGGTCGAGCGACCGCCGGCCGCCCTGATCCTGCGCTCGCCCTTCACGTCCCTCGCGGATGTCGGCCGCCATCACTATCCGATCCTGCCCGTCGGGCTCCTGCTCCGCGAGCGCTATCCCTCGCTGGACCGGATCCGCCGGCTGCAGGTGCCGCTGCTGGTGGTTGCCGGCGACCGCGACGGAATCATCCCGCCGCGGCAGAGCGAGCGGCTCTGGGAGGCGGCGCCCGGTGCCAAGCGGCTGGTGATGATTCCCGGCGCCGACCACAACGATCTCGAACTGCTCGCGGGCGACCGGATGATCGCGGCGATCGTGGACTTCCTGGAAGGGATCGCCCGTCCGTGAGGTTGGCCGAGCGGCTTGACAGCCGCTCCCGTCGATCCGAGTCTTCCGGCGCCCCGATCCGGGCCGAGTCGCAGCCAAACCTCCCCTTCGAGATTCCCATGGCCACGTTCCGAGCGCTCGCCTTCGTTGCCCTCGCCGCCTCGCCCGCGCCGCAGGTGGCGGCCCAGCCGCAGCCGTCGGGGCAGAAGGCGGTCCTGGTCACGGGCGCCAGCAGCGGGATCGGACGCCGGATCGCCGACGTCCTGGCCTCGCGCGGGTACTTCGTCTACGCCACGGCCCGGAGGTCGGAGGATCTGGCGGCGCTCGACCGCCTGCCCAACGTCAAGGCGATCCGACTCGACGTCACGAGGCCCGACGAGATTGCCGCGGCAGTGGAGACGGTGCGGAAGGAGGGCCGGGGGCTCTACGGGCTGGTCAACAACGCCGGGGGCGCCATCGTGGGCCCGCTGATCGAGCACGAAGAGTCCGAGATGGTCTGGCAGTTCGACGTCAACGTCTACGGCCCCTGGCGGCTGGTGAAGGCGTTCGCACCGATGCTGATCGAGTCGAAGGGACGGATCAGCAACATCAGCTCGGTCTCGGGTGTCCTGAGCGGGCCCATGCTGGGCGCGTACAGCATGACCAAGCACGCCCTCGAGGCGTTCACCGACGCGCTGGCGGCGGAGCTGGCCCGCTTCGACGTCAAGGTGAGCGCGGTGGAGCCCGGCAACTACCGCTCGGAGGCGGGCCGCGCGGCGCTCTCCCGCCTTGGCGACGTCGAGGCCCGGGCCGCCCGGTCCCGCTATCCCGAGGACATTCGCCGGCTCGGCCGGGTCATGGCGGGATACGACCAGTACGAGGACCCGATCGACGTGGCCGAGGCGGTCCACCACGCGCTGACCGATCCGGCGCCCAAGTCCCGCTACCTGGTCACCAGCGCCGGCCCCGGCATGACGCGGGTCGCCCAGAAGCTGCTCGAGGAACTGGTCCTGCTCAACCAGGGCCACCGGTTCACCATCCCTCGCGACTCGCTGGTGACGCTCCTCGACGCGGCCCTCCGGCAGGTGTCACCCTAGGCCCTTGGGGGCCGTCAGGACCGACCAGCACACTCCCTCCGCAGCGGGCCGATGTCGGCTCGGCGCGCTGCGCGCAGTAGCTGAGGGCCGGCGCCCCGGCGCCCGGCTGGCGTGGGATTGGAGCGGGCCCTACCTTCGCAGCATCCTCCGCCAGAAGCTTCTCATGCCTCACGCCGCGCTGACCCGCATCGCCCTCCCGTGCGGCCTGGCCCTGGCCCTGATCGCCGGCACGGCGGCCGTGGCCGCGGGTCAGGGCGCCAGGACCCACGCGGACCTGGTCGCGCTGTTCAACGACTGGCGCGCCTTCGAGGAACCGCCTCGGGTGGGCGGCGTCCCCGATTACACCCCGCCTACCAACGCCCGGAGACTGGAGGAACTGGCCCGCTGGCAGCGCCGGCTGGCCGCGATCGACACCACCGGCTGGTCGATCCCGGAGCAGGTCGATTACCACCTGGTCCGCGCCGAGATGAACGGGATGCAGTACCACCTGTCGGTGCTCCAGCCCTTTGCCCGCGATCCGGCGTACTACGCCTCGGTGCTCACCGCGGAGAGCGATACCCCCGACCGCGAGGGGCCCACCATCCACGGCGCCATCCGGCTCTGGCGGTACTCGATCTGGCCCCGTACCGCGCTCGACACCGCGGTACCGCTCACGCCGGAGGCCGCCCGCCGCCTGACGGAAGAACTCCGCACCATCCCGCCGCTCCTCCGCCAGGCCCGGATCAACCTGGCCGGCGCTACCGCTCGCGACCTCTGGGTGGGCGGAGTCCGGGCCTTCGAGGAGCAGAGCCAGGCCCTGACGCGGCTCGGCCAGCGGGCCGGAAGCGCGGATCGGACCCTGGCGGCCGCGATCGCCGAGGCCCGCGCGGCGACCGACGCGTTCGCGCAGTGGATTCGCGACGAGTCGCCCGGGCGGACCGGTCCGTCGGGCATCGGCAAGGCGCAGTACACCTGGTTCCTCCGGAACGTGCTGCTGGTGCCGCTCTCCTGGGAGGACGAGGTCACCATCACGCGCCGGGAGCTGGCCCGGGCCCACGCCTCGCTGCGTCTGGAGGAGAACCGCAACCGGGCGCTGCCGCCGCTGCCGGTGGCGGAAACGCCGGAGGCGTTCGCCGCGCTCCAGGACCGGGCCATTCGGCGCTACCTCCGCTTCATGGAAGAGCAGGGTATCGTCACCATGGAGCCCTGGATGGAGCGGGCCCTCCGGGAGCGGATGCCCGGCTTCTCGCCTCCCGAGAGCAGGAACTTCTTTTCGCAAACCAACCATCGGGATCCGATTCCGCTCTGGACCCATCTGTATCACTGGTGGGACAACATGCGGCTTCGGGTATCGCCCCACCCGAGCCCGATCCGCCGGGGCCCGCTGCTCTACAACGTGTGGATGAGCCGGTCGGAAGGCATGGCCACGGCGATGGAGGAGTGGATGATGCACGCCGGGCTCTACGACGAGAGCCCGCGCTCCCGCGAGATTGTGTGGATCATGCTGATCACCCGGGCCGCGCGCGGGCTCGGGAATCTCTTCGCCCATGCCAACGATCTCACCATGGAGCAGGCGGGCGATATCCACGTGAACTGGACCCCGCGGGGCTGGATGCGCCGGGACCCCCTGCTCGGCTTCGAGCAGCACCTCTATCTCCGGCAGCCCGGCTACGGGGCCAGCTACGTGACCGGGGGGCGGCTGATGGAGGAGACGATGGCCCTGCGGGCCCGCCAGCTGGGCGACGGGTTCACGCTGCGGCGGTTCTTCGACGAAGTGAACGCGGCGGGGATGATTCCGGTCTCGCTGATCCACTGGGAGCTGACCGGCGACGACCGGATGGTGCGGGCACTTCGGGAAGGGGGAGAGCCATTGCCGCCCGGGTGACTTGTCGGAGCAGCCGCCGGCCGCCCGCGGGGCATTCTACAGCTCGAGCGCCTCGAGCCGCTTCTGGCTCCGGTGCAGGGGAACGAGGGTGAACCCCGCGGAGATGAGGAAGACCTGGAGCACCGCCAGCCAGAGATCCGGCGTGAACGAGGGCGCCCGTCCGTACTGCTGGTACTCCGCCAGGTGGGCCGAGACCGGCTTGGCCTCCACCACGATGATGAGCGCAAGCAGGCCGATCGCCGCCATCATGAACACCAGCCCGCCGAAGCTGGTGGGGATCTGGGCCGCGTTCTCGGTGTCGAACTGGGGGTAGAGCACCCCGAGGCTCAGCGCCAGGGCCCCCGCCGCCAGGGTGAAGCAGGCGATGGTCACCAGGCTCAGGAACATCATGAAGGGCGAGGCCCGGAGGATGGCGTTGGTCACGAAGGTGATTACCAGCGCCACCACCAGGAGCGGCGCGGTGCCCACCCAGTACTTGCTCCAGAGCATCGCCTTGAGGTCGAGGGGGCTCGACTTGAGGAGCCAGAGCTGCCGGCCCTCGAGCGACACCGACGGGAAAATGAACCGCGCGGCGATCGCCGCCAGCACGAACCCGCCGAGTCCCTGGTTCAGGAACACCACCAGCGTCACCAGCATGTACGGCACCCGCTCGCCGGTATAGAGCGGCAGCGCCCGGATGTTGAAGACGTACACCACCAGCAGCACCGCCAGCAGGATCAGCTGGCTCCACTGGGTGGCGTCGCGGAAGAAGACCCGGAGGTCCTTCATCACGAACTCCCGCCGGGTCACCGGCAGGAACCGGAGCGCCCGGCTCATCAGCCGCTGCCAGAACAGCCCGGCCACGTAGCGGTCGGCGCCCTCCTGGGCCTTGGAGAATCCGGTCGGGAAGAGGCGGCTGTGGAGCGCGGCGCCCATCACCACGAACGCGCCGGCGGTGGACCAGAGCAGGAGGAGCGGCAGCGGGTCGCCCACGTGCTGGAGCCAGTTCATGATGGCGTTGGCCGCCCACTCGCTGGGGAGAAGCGGATGGGCCGGCGCCTGGAGCTCCGCCACGAAGTCCACCAGGTTGCGGAATCCCTCCGGGCGGGAGAGCTGCTCCGGCCGCAGGAACCGGAGGAACAGCACCACGCCCGCCACCGCGCCGATCGCCACCAGACTGAGCAGGTCCCGGGTGCGGCGGGCGGGGAAGACGTTCACCAGCACCAGCGTGATCGCGGCCCCGACCACCGTGGGGAGCACGAAGAACGGCGCCAGCGCCGCCAGCGCGGCAAAGGGGAAGAGCACACCCCCGTCGTACACTACCGCGTAGGCCGTGAGGATGGGCACCAGCATCAGCGCCACCATCCACGAGGAGTGGATCACGGTCTCGCCCAGCTTGGCCAGGTAGAGGCGTCCCCAGTCCACCGGGGCGGCCACCAGCATGTCGAGGTCCTTGGCCAGGAAGAAGGTCGAGAGCGCGGTGACCAGGTTGGAAAGCAGGAGGATCGACCCGAAGGCGAGCAGGATCATGCTCAGGATCTTGCCGGCCAGGAGGGCGCCGATCTCGGGCGTGGTGCCGAGGTACTTGAGCACCCGGTAGAACACCCCGAACGCGCCGAGCCAGAACCCGCCGCCGATCAGCACCAGGAGGAGCACCCGGGTGCCCGCCCCGGAGCGCTCCCGCGCCAGCCGGGCCAGCACGGCGCGCCACTTGGGATAGAGGATTCGTACCACCCCGGAGCCCCGGGGCGGGGCCTCAGGCGCCGAGGACGGCATCCAACTCGCGCTCCACGTGCCCGCCGGTGAGCTTGAGGAACACGTCCTCCAGACTGGCGTCGCCCGATGCCGTCTGCTCCCGGATCGAGGCCATGGTGCCCGCGGCCACCAGCCGGCCGCCGAAGACGATCCCGATCTGGTCGCACATCGCTTCGGCGATTTCCAGGGTGTGGGTGCTCATCAGCACCGTCCCTCCGCGATTCACGAAATGCCGGAAGATGTTCCGGAGGAGCCGGGCGCTCTTGGGGTCGAGCCCCACCATCGGCTCGTCCACCACGATCACCTGGGGCCGGTGCACCAGGGCGCTCGAGATGATCAGCTTCTGGCGCATCCCGTGACTGTACGACTCGGTGAGCTCATGCTTCCAGGGCGTGAGCTCGAACAGCTCCAGCAGCTCGTCGATCCGCCGCTCCACCTCCGGCCCCGACTGGCCGTAGAGCCCCGCCACGAACCGGAGGAACTCCACCCCGGTCAGCTTGTCGTAGACGAACGGGCGGTCGGGAATGAAGCCGAGCCGCTGTTTGGCCTGCATCGGCTGGCTCACCACGTCGAACCCCGCCACGGTCACGGTCCCGGACGTGGGCCGGAGGATCCCGGCGATCATCCGCATCGTGGTGGTCTTGCCCGCCCCGTTGGGGCCCAGCAGGCCGTAGAGGGTCCCGGGCGGGATCTCCAGCGTGATGCCCGCCACCGCCGTGAACCGGCCGTAGCACTTGGTGAGATCGGTCAGCTGAATCATTGGGCCGTCGCTGGCGAGACTGGCGTGAACGTGACGGAGCCCAGGACGGGCACCAGGTCGATGGCGCGGCCGGCGCCGCCCACGGTGACGCGCACCAGCCGGGTGGAGGCCGGCACCTGGCCGAAGGTCGGATCGACGGCGAGCCACCGGCCCTCGAGCCAGACCTCGCTCCAGGCATGACCATACACCCCGCTGTCCAGCACGGCCACACCGCTTACCGGCCGGGCCGCAAGGTCCACCGCGCGCGCCAGCTCGGCGAAAAGCCGGGCGTGGCCCTCCGCGCCGGCCCGGCGCTCGAGCAGCACTCGCGCGGGAAGCACCGGCCCTCCCCGGTCGGCATCCACCCGTACCTCCCTGGC
>CAZFSA010000002.1:0-63193 GCA_964521535.1 uncultured Gemmatimonas sp. | reverse complement strand
GAACCTCGATCGCGACAACAAGCCTTTGCCGCGCGACGACCGCCATCGACTGTTCCAGCTCGGCAACCTCCTCTGGCACACCGACAGTTCGTACAAGTCGATCCCCGCGAAGTACTCGCTGCTGTCGGCGCGCGCGATTCCCGACCGAGGCGGGAACACCGAGTTCGCCGACATGCGCGCGGCGTGGGCCGCGCTCGTCCTCGGCGCGGTCACCGCCGCCGGGCTTGCCGCCCAGCGCCCGGCCGTCGACACGCTGGCGCTCCAGCGCCTCCAGTTCCGGGCCATCGGCCCCGCCAACATGATGGGCCGCACCACCGACATCGAGGGGGTGCCCGGCGATCCCAACATCGTCTACGTCGGGGCGGCGGCGGGCGGAGTGTGGAAGACCACCAACGGCGGCACCACCTGGACGCCGATCTTCGACAGCCAGCCCACGCTCTCCGTCGGCGACCTGGCGCTCGAACCGGGCAACCCCGAGGTCATTTACGTCGGCACCGGCGAGTCCAACACCCGGAACTCGGTGTCGTTCGGCCGGGGGGTGTACCAGTCCACCGATGGCGGGAAGTCGTGGCGTCACCTGGGCCTCGCCGACACCCGCCACATCGCCCGGGTGATGGTGAGCCCGGCCGACCCGAAGACGGTGCTGGTGTGCGCCGTGGGGCACATCGGAGGACCCAACGCGGAGCGGGGCGTGTTCCTCTCGCGGGACGGGGGCGCCACCTGGCGGAAGACCCTCTTCGTCGACGACCGCCACGGCTGCGCCGACCTCGACCTCGACCCCCGGAACCCCAACCTGGCCTACGCCGTCATGTGGCACTTCGACCGGAAGCAGTGGACCTTCCGGAGCGGATCGGAGGAGGGCGGGATCTTCAAGTCGGTGGACGGGGGGCTCACCTGGACCAGGCTGGCGGGCGGGCTGCCGCGGCTTCTCGGACGGGTCGGGGTCAAGGTGGCGCCCTCCAGTCCCAACGTGGTGTACGCCGTGACCGAATCCCAGCAGGGCTACGTCTGGCGAAGCGACGACTACGGCGCCACCTGGCGGAAGACCAGCGACGATGCCGCGACCCTCTGCCGCGGCTTCTACTACGCGGATCTCCGGGTCGATCCCCGGAATCCCGATCGGGTCTACACCCTGGCCTGCCAGTTCTCGTATTCGATCGACGGCGGGCGCACGTTCCGCCGGTTCTCCCAGAACATTCACGGCGACCACCACGGCCTCTGGATCGATCCGCTCGATCCCCGCCGGATGTGGCAGGCGAACGACGGCGGGATCGCGGTCTCCCGCGACCAGGGGGCCACCTGGACCTTCCCGAACCGGTTCCCGCTGGCCCAGTTCTACCAGCTCCATGCCGACAACCGGGAGCCCTTCTACTGGGTGGGTGGCGGGTTGCAGGACAACGGCAACTGGCTCGGCCCGAGCCGCACCCGCGATCCGCTCGGCATTCTGGTCGACGACTGGAACCTGGTGAGCTACGGCGACGGCTACTATCAGGTCTCCCACCCCGACGATCCCGATTACATCGTCACCGACGCGCAGGGGGGCTGGATCTACCGGACCCGGATGCAGACCCGGGAGCAGGAGGACATCTCCCCACAGCCCCGGCGGAACGACGGTGGACCCGTCAATCAGCTCAAGTACCGGTTCAACTGGAACGCGCCGATCGTGGCATCGCCGCATGACGGCAAGACCCTGTACTTCGGCGCCCAGGTCCTCTTCCGCTCGCGGGACTTCGGCAGCACCTGGGAGGTGATCTCCCCTGACCTGTCGAAGAACGACACCACCCGCCACGGATGGGCCGGTGGGCCGGCGCTTACCGAGGCCACCACCGCGGAGTTCTACAACACCATCTACAGCGTGGCCGAGTCGCCGGTCGAGAAGGGCGTCATCTGGGTGGGGCTCGATGACGGCAACCTCCAGGTGACCCGCGACGACGGCCGCACCTGGACCCGGGTGGACCGCAACGTGCCAGGCGTGGGCCCGGAGGCGGTGGTGAGCCATGTGGAGGCCAGTCGGCGTGCCGCCTGCACGGCCTACGCCACGTTCGAGCGGCACTTCATGGACGACTATCGGCCGTACGTCTACCGGACCGCCGACTGCGGCGCCACCTGGACCGCGATCCACGGCAATCTGCCGGAGGGGGCGTATCTCCAGGTGCTCCGCGAGGATCCCCGGAACCCCGAGGTGCTCTACGCCGGCACCGAGATCGGCCTCTACGTGAGCGTCACCGGCGGCGGGAGCTGGTTCCGGCTCGGCGGAAATCTCCCGCCGGTACCGGTGCATGAGGTCCTGGTGCACGGCCGGGAGAACGACCTGATCGTGGCCACCCACGCAAGGGGGATCTACATCCTGGACGATGCCTCCGTGATCCAGGAGCTGGCAGGCGCGCTGGCCCGCCCGGCGCATCTGTTCGGGATGCGCACCGCCACCCGCTTCGCCACCAAGGCCAACAAGGGTTCGCTCGGCGACGCCGTCTTCCTGGGCCCGAACCCGCCCTACGGGGCGATCATCCGATACCACCTCGCGGCCAGGCCCGCGGCGGACACGCCCGTCCGGGTCGAAATCGTGGACGGCAGCGGCACGGTGATTCGCACCCTCGCCAACGTGCCCCGCGAGGCCGGCATCAACACCACCTCCTGGAACCTGGGCCACGAGGGTCCCCGGCAGCGCCGCCCCATCGATCCCGACGACCCGATGGTCCAGTTCTTCGGCCCGCCGAGCGGCCCCCGGGCCCTGCCCGGCCGCTACACGGTCCGGCTGGTGGTGGGCGACCAGGTGCTGGAGCGGCCCCTCGATGTCAGGATCGATCCCACGAGCCGGACCACGCCGGCCGCGCTCCGGGAGCAGTTCGTGCTGGCGAGCGAGCTCCGCGACCTCCAGTCGCTGGCCAACGACACCCTCCGGGCCCTGGATGGCCGGAAGTCCGAACTCGACGCCCGCCGCCGGGCGGCCCTCGCGGCGCCCAACAACGAGGGCGCGGCCGCTGCAAGGGAGCTGGGCCGGGAGATCGCGCAGGCGGATTCGCTGATCGACCTGCTGGTCAAGCCCACGAATCGCCCGTTCTGGAGCGAGGGACCGCGGGTGAGCGACCGGATCGGTGCGCTGCTCCGGAACGTGGACAGCGGCAACTTCCCGCCGACCGGGCCGCAGACCGCGCTGGCCCGCGAGCTGGCAGTGGAGCTTCGGGAGGCGCTGGAACGGGTGCGGCGGTATCTCGCCCGGCTGCCCACGACCTGAGCGGGACCGGGCGTCAGTCGGCGAGCGGCTTCCGGAAGGTGACGATCCGGGAGGTGACGGCGAAGCCGAGCGCCCGATGCGCGGCTTCGCTGGCCTGGTTGTCGATGTTCGCGTCCGAGCCCAGTTCGGTGAGGCCGCGGGCCCGGGCCCAGCGCTCCGCCGCCTCCATCAGCGCCCGGCCCACGCCCTGGCGGCGCCAGGCCGCGTCCACGAACCAGCCCTCGACGTAGGCCACCGGGCTCGCCACGCACCCCTCGCCGTGCGACCGGAGGTTCACCTCGATGAAGCCCACCAGGTCCGCCCCGTGGGACGCTACCAGCACCGTCTCGGCGATCCGCCGCTCGCCGCCCAGGAAGGCGTCGACCTCGGTAGCGTGGTCGTCCTCGGGCCAGAGCTCGCTCCGCATCCGGAGCCAGGCGGCACGGTCCTCCGGCGCAACCGGTCGGACCGCGATGGGCGCCGCCGGATCGGGGATCATCGGTCAGGCCTGCCGGAGCGCATCCACCACCTGCTGCCGGGCGGCGTGCCGGGCCGGGAGCAGCCCGCCGAGCGTGCCCATCACCAGCGCGAAGATCATTCCGTTGAGGAGGAGCTGCGGGGTGACCCGGAACGCGAACGCCACCTCGCTGAACGACGCCCAGTTGGTGGTGCTGGTGACCAGCCCGTTGATGGGGAGCGCCATCAGGCAGCCCAGCGCTCCACCCAGGCCTGCGATCAGGAGCGACTCCACCAGGAACGACGCCATCACGCTCCGGGGCCGGAACCCCAGCGTGAGCAGCACCCCGATCTCCGGCCCCCGCGACGCCACCGCCGCGTACATGGTGTTCACCGCCCCGAAGATCGCGCCAATCGCCATGATCGAGGCGATGAAGATGGCGATGAAGCTCAGCACCTGGGTGAGCATGCTCGACTGGTTCTCGTAGAAGGTCCGCTCCCGGAACGCGTCCACGGTGAGCCGGGCGTCGTTCTCCAGCGACGCCTTGATCCCGTCGAAGGCCGAGGGGTCCTTCATCCGAAAGGTCAGGGTCTGAAAGACCTGACCCCGGAACACCGGCATGAACTGCTCGTTCTCGCCCCAGATCTCCGACTCGAACGAGGAGCCGCCGGCGCTGAAGTGCCCGACGATGGTCCAGTCCTCGTCGGCGAACCGGACCACCTGGCCCACCCCCGAATTGGGGAAGCGGCGGGCGTACGTGGTTCCCACCACCACTTCGCGCGCCCCGGGCCGGAAGGCGCGGCCCTCGTCGATCCGGACGCCCTTCCGGACCTCGAATGCCAGTGGGCTCACGCCCCGCACCACCACGTTGGCCATCCCACCGCCGCCCGCGCGCTCCAGCGGCACCACCACGAACGTCTCGGCGCTCACCAGCGGCTGCCCGTCGGCGTTCCGCTCCACGAACGGGAGGCCGGTGATAATGCTGGCCGTCTGGCGGCTCAGGCCGCTGTTCATCTCGGCATTGGCCCCCTTGCGGAGCACCATCACGTTGTCGGCCGAGCCGGTGCCCACCATGGCCGACCGGAAGCCGTTGGCCAGAGCGTTCATCGCCACGAACACCGCCACCACCAGGGCCATCCCCAGCGCGGTGCTCAGCGTCGACACCGGTCGTTGCCAGAGACTCCGGAGGTTGTAGACGATCGGGATCTTCATCGCCGCGTCCTCCACGCCGCCCGCCCGGGGTTCATGCGACCTTCCGGAGTGCGTCGACCACCGAGAGCCGCGCCGCCTGCCAGGCCGGAACCGCCCCGCTCACCAGTCCCAGGGCAACGGCCAGGCCCAGCCCGAGGAGGAGGGTGCTGCTGGTGACGCCAAACCCCGGAAAGAAGGCCTCGAGCGGGGTCGGGCGGGAAAAGGCGAAGCGGGCGAGGCCCAGGCCCAGCGCTCCACCGACGATCGCGATCAGGGTCGACTCGGCCAGCACCATCGCCGAGAGAGCCCCATCCCGAAAGCCCAGGGTCTTGAGCACCGCGGTTTCACCCACCCGCTCCCGGACGGCCATCATCATGGTGTTCGCGGCCACGAACAGGATGGCGAAGAACACCGCGGTGCCGATCGCCCGCACCAGAAATCCGATGTTCCCCCACATGGTGACGAAGCCCGCCTGGAAGGCCCGTTCGGTCTCGGTCTTGGTGGGCGCGGTCGAATTGCGGAACTGCGCATCGATCGTCGCCGCGAGATCAGCCGCGCGCTCGGGGTCGCGCACCTTCAGGATGAACCACCCCGGTGAGATCTGCCCGTTGCTCCGCTCGTACAGGTACTCGTAGTGGAACAGCATCATCTGATCGCCGAAGCTTGGCACGCTGGGCGTGTATGCGGCCCGGATGGTGAACTGCCAGTCCCCGGGCAGGAAGGTGCCCTTGAGCGTGATCGACTGTCCCACCTGCCAGCCGTACTTCTGGAGCAGCCCCACCCCCACGATCGCCGCGGTCCGCTCCCGCCGGAACGCCTCCAGGTCCCCGGCCGTGATCTGGATCTCGGGGTACATCGGCAGGTAGGTCTCGGCCTTGATGGCGAACTGGGCGAAGAAGTCCTGGGGATCCTGGTAGTAGCCGCCGAACCAGTTGGCCCAGCTGACGCTCTCCACCCCGTCGACCGCCTGGAGCCGGGCCGCGTGCGCCTCGGGGAGGGGGAAGGTGATCCCCGAGGCGTTGGAGGTGACGAGCCGGGCCTCGCTCCCCACCCTGGCGGCCGCGTCGAGCGTGGTGATCACCGACCGGAGCGTGCCGTAGAGGAAGAAGGCCACCATGACGCTGGCCACGGTGAGCAGCGTCCGCTTCTTGTTCCGGAACAGGTTGGCCCGGACCAGCGCGCCGCGGGTCATCGGGTCAGCACTCCCTTGTCCAGGTGCATGATGGCCTGGGCCCGCTCGGCCGCATGGGCGTCGTGGGTCACCATCAGGATGGTCTTGTTGAACTCCCGGTTCAGCCGCTCCAGCAGCGTCAGGATCTCGTTGCCGGACTGCGCGTCGAGATCGCCAGTGGGCTCGTCGCCCAGGATGATGGTGGGATCGCTCACGATCGCCCGGGCGATTCCCACCCGCTGCTGCTGGCCCCCGGAGAGCTGCCGGGGAAAGTGGTCGGCCCGGTCGGTGAGACCCACCACCTCCAGCGCCGTCATCACGTGCTCCCGCCGGCGCTTCCTGGGGAGCGAGGTGAGCAGCAGCGGCAGCTCCACGTTCTGCGCGGCGGTGAGCACCGGGAGCAGGTTGTAGAACTGGAAGATGAATCCGATGTGGGCGGCCCGCCACGCGGCCAGCTGTCGACCGTTCATCCCGGTGATGGTCTCGCCGTTCACCACCACCCGGCCGCGGTCCGGCGTGTCCAGGCCGGCCAGGATGTTGAGCAGCGTGGACTTGCCGCTGCCCGAGGGACCCATCAGCGCCAGGAACTCCCCCTCGTGGATGTCGAGGTCCACGCCCTCGAGCACCTTGATGGTCTCGGCGCCCCGGCGGTACTGCTTGGTCAGGTCGCGAATCTCCACCAGCACCCGGCCAGTCGGGCGCTCGGGCGTGGCCACGGCGGGCTCGCTACGGGGTGACGACATTGACGCGATCTCCATCCTTGAGGTTCTGGGGCGGCTCGAGCACGACGCTTTCCCCGCCGGAAAGGCCCGACCTGATCTCCCGGCGCCCGCCGGACACCGGGCCCGCGTCCACCACCGTGCGCCCCACCCGACCCTCGCGCACCACCCAGACTACCGTCGCGGCACCTTCTGCGCGAACGGCGGCCGCCGGCACGAAGATCCGGGCCCGGGCGTCCGGTCTCTCCTCGGCCGCGCTCAGGAACTCGACCCGGGCGCCCATTTCCGGCAGGATCCGCGGATCGCGGTCGGTGATGCTCACCTTGACCTGGACGGTAGCGCGTTGCCGGTCGGCCGTGGGCACGATCTGGCGGACCCGTCCGGCGAAGCTCACCGCCGGGTAGGCGTCGAGGACGATTCGGGTCGGCTGCTGCGCCTCGATCTGGGCGATGTAGGCCTCGTTGACGTCCACTTCAACTTCCAGCGTCTCGAGGTCGGCCATGGTGACGACGGCGCCGCGGGTGAGACCACCGCCGGTTGCAACCGGCGCCACCACCTCGCCCACTTCGGCGTCCTTCCGGAGCACGGTCCCGTCGAACGGCGCCCGGATGTAGGTGTTGTCCAGATTGGCACGGGCGAAGGCGATCCCCGCCGTGGCGGACTGCACCTGCGCCTCCTGCACCCCCACCCGCGCCTCGGCCGCCGCGAGCTGGGAGCCCAGATCCTCAACGGTACGGGCCGCCTCGAGGTTCTTCGCCAGAAGATCGCGGGCCCTCGCCAAGTCGCGAACCAGCTGCTCTCGCGCGGCACGGGCTTCTCGAAGCCCGGCCTCGGCCCGAACGCTGTCGGCCACGGCCTGGGTCACCGCGGCCAGATAGTCCGCGTTCTCCAGCCGGGCCAGGACCTGGCCCCGGCGAACCCGGGAGCCCTCCTCCACTCCCAGCGATGCCAGCCGGCCGGAGATCCGCGACGAGACCGAGGCCCTGGTCCGGGCCACCACGTAGCCGTTGGCCGTGATCCCCACGCTGCCCGACCCGGCCCCCCCCACGATCTCTGCCCGCGCCACCCGAACCGTGAGGCTCGCCCGGCCGCGTACCGAGAGGTACGCCGCGCCGATGATCCCGATGGCCAGGAGCGCGAGGAGGGCCGACCGGCGGAGCGCACGCCGCTGGCCGGCGTTCGTGTCGCTGCGATCGATCCGAAGGCGTCCCAGGTCTGGTCCGGTGGCGGTCATCGCTCTCGGGTCTCGCGGTTTCGGCCGGCTCGGGCGACCATGATATGCACGATATATCGCGCTTGTCAAGATATATCGTTCGTTACAATATGAACTACTGGTCAAGTCCTGCTACCCCCCACTCCCCCAAGTGTGGGCCAGATCACGGCGCGGCGGATCTCGGGTCACTATGATGGTGGACTTCCCGATTCCATCGGGCCCGTTCCTCCTCCCGCTCGAGGCACCGTCGCCGATGTCGACCATTCCCTTCATCCCACGGCGCGGCGCCACCCTCGGCTAAGTCCCCTCAAATCGAGAAAACCAGGCCGAGCGCGTGGCCCGCCACCAAACCGGGTCGGGTTCCTTGCGCAGGTAACATCCAGCGGCCTCCGGGGAACCAGTCGAACGACGGGCTGGACAGGAAAGATCGAAACCATGACCGGACGATCAGCGGTCAGAGTGGAAGAAGCCGA
Organism: uncultured Gemmatimonas sp.; assembly: GCA_964521535.1. Lineage (GTDB taxonomy): Bacteria > Gemmatimonadota > Gemmatimonadetes > Gemmatimonadales > GWC2-71-9 > SHZU01. The sequence goes on along the minus strand of CAZFSA010000002.1, from coordinate 54,755 downwards.
ACCGCCGCAGTCGTTCTGGGCCACGGCCCGCGAGGCGCTCCGCGGGGCGGAGGGCCGCGACTTCACCGAGGGGCCGATCGGCCGGGCGCTGCTCCTGCTTGCCATCCCGATGGTCCTGGAGGTGGCGCTGGAGTCGGTGTTCGCGGTGGTGAACGTGTTCTGGGTCAACCGGCTCGGGGCGCGGGCCGTGGCCGTGGTGGGCCTCACCGAGGCGATGTTCAGCCTGATCTACGCCCTCGGCATGGGGCTCGGCATCGGCGCGACCGCACTGGTGGCCCGTCGGATCGGCGAGAAGCGACCGGAGGAGGCCGGGCGGGTGGCCGTCCAGGCCATCGCCCTCGGGATGCTGGTGGCGCTGCCGATCGCGGTGGGCGGTGGCATCTTCGCGCCCGATCTCCTCCGGCTGATGGGCGCCGACCCGGACGTGGTGGCGGCGGGGACCGGATTCGCGCGGGTGATGTTCATCGGGAACTTCGTGGTGCTCCTCCTGTTCCTGATCAACGCCATCTTCCGGGGGTCGGGCGACGCAGCCATTGCGATGCGCTGTCTCTGGCTCGCCAACGCCTGCAACCTGGTGCTCGATCCGCTCCTGATCTTCGGGATTGGCCCCTTCCCGGAGCTGGGCGTGACCGGCGCGGCCGTGGCCACCACGGTGGGACGGGGCGTCGGGGTGCTGTACCAGTTCTACCGGCTCGCCGGGCGCGACCGCCGGTTCGTGATCGAGCCGCGGCACGTCAGGCTCGACTTCGGGATCATGCGCACCCTGGTACGGCTCTCGTCCACCGGGATCCTCCAGATCCTGGTCGGTACCACCAGCTGGGTCGCCCTGGTGCGGATCATCTCGACCTTTGGCGCCACCGCGGTGGCCGGCTACACCGTGGCCATCCGGGTGGTCCTGTTCGCGCTGCTGCCGTCATGGGGCCTGAGCAACGCCGCAGCCACGATGGTGGGACAGTCGCTGGGCGCGGGCAAGCCCGACCGGGCCGAGCGATCGGTCTGGCGCGCCGGGTTCTACAACATGCTGTTCCTGGGCGTGATCGGGGCGCTGTTCATTGCGTTCGCCCCGCTCATCGTGCGGGCCTTCACCTCGGACCCGGGTGTGGCGCGGTACGCGGTCCAGGCGCTCCGGATCGTGAGCGCCGGCTATCTGTTCTACGCCTACGGAATGGTCCTGTCGAACTCCTTCAACGGCGCGGGCGACACCACCACGCCCACGCTGATCAACATCGCCTGCTTCTGGCTGTTCGAGATCCCGCTGGCGTACGTCCTGGCGCGGCCGCTCGGGTTCGGGCCGGCGGGGGCGTTCGTTGCGATCACCCTGGCGTTCTCGCTCCTGGCCGTGGTGAGTCTGCTGATCTTCCGCCAGGGCTGGTGGAAGCACAAGCGGCTGTGACCACGCCGGACGGAGGGGCGCCGTGACCTTTCGCCGTGATTACCGGGCCGACCCGACGCTTGCAGACCGGGTCTTCGAGTTGCTGGGCGGGGTGTTTCCCGGGATCGGGCTGGACGAAGCTCGCCGGGGCGCCGAGCGCTTCGGCGCGCCCTGGGAGGAAGCGTCCACGCCGTTCGTCCGGGAGGTCGAGGGCCGGCTGGTGAGTCACGTGGGTCTGCTCGAGATCCAGCTGGTGGTGGCGGGCCGGGCGCTGCGGGTGGGCGGTGTGCACGGCGTGGCAACCCGTCCCGGCCACCGTCGGCAGGGACTCTTCCGATCGCTCATTGAAGAAGCGCTCGGGTACGCCGCGCCCCGGTACCGGACGCTGCTCCTCACCACCGCCCACCCCGAATACTTCGAACCCTTCGGATTCCGGGCGATCCCGGAGAGCGTGTTCGTCTCGCCGGCGCCGCCCGCGCCCGCGCCGCTCGCGGGTCGATTGCTCGATCTCTCCAGCGACGCCGACCGGTCCCTGATGCATCGGCTCCTGGATCGGCGCGCTCCGCTCTCCCGGGTGCTGGCCCTCGGCCCCGAGAAGTGCGTCTGGGCATTCTACGAGGCGGGGAGCGAGCTCAGGTACCTGCCGGCGCTGGACGCCGTGATCGTCGGGGAGCAGGCCGGCGACCTGCTCCGGCTCTTCGACGTGGTGGCGCCCCGGGCGCCGTCACTCGCGGAGGTCATGGCCGGGTGGCCGGGCGCGGTGCGGGAGGTGGTCGCCTTCTTCAATCCCGACGCCCTGGGGCCGGACTTTCGGCCGCGGCCCCACGACCTTGCCGGTGGGCCCTGGTCGATGGATCAGGGCGGCGACAATGGAGTGCTCATGGTCCGGGGGCCTCTGGCCGTCGAGGGCCTGCCGGTGATGCTGGGTCGCGGGGCCCGCTGCTGACGCAGGAGGTTGCGCCGGGGCCCTCTGTCGCCCGGGCCGTCGGGCGGATATCCTAATCCCGGGTCCGACCCCCGACCGTCTCCCAACTCCGCTCGAGGTGCCCGGTGCGATCCGCCGTCCGCCGCGTCCTGTCGTCCCTTCCCGTAGTTGCCCTGTTCGCCGCGCCGATTCCCGCCACCGCCCAGCGCCAAGGGGCCGCGGCCCCGTCACCTGCCGCCGACACGGCTCGACCGGCAGGCGGGCCCTTCGACCGCCTGGCGTTCCGCAGCATCGGGCCGGCCACCATGAGCGGGCGGATCAACGACTTCGCGGTGCTGGAGAAGAATCCCAGGATCTTCTACATCGCGGCGGCCACCGGCGGGCTCTGGAAGACCACCAACGGCGGCACCACCCTCACCCCCGTGTTCGACTCGGCCGGCTCCGGCTCCGTGGGCGCGGTGGCCATCGCCCAGCGGGATCCCAATCTGGTCTGGGTCGGCACCGGCGAAGCCAACAACCGGCAGAGCTCGTCCTGGGGCGACGGGGTCTACAAGTCCACCGACGGCGGGCGCACCTGGGCCAACATGGGGCTCCGCGCCTCGAAGCAGATCGCCCGGATCGTGGTGGACCCGGTCGACCCTGAGGTGGTATACGTGGCGGCCCTCGGCGACCTCTGGGCGGCCGGTGGCGAGCGTGGCATCTACAAGACCACCGACGGCGGCCGGACCTGGGCCCGGGTGCTGGACGGCGGCCCGGACGCCGGCGGCACCGAGCTGGTCATGGACCCCCGGAACAACAAGGTGCTCTACGCCGCCATCTACCAGCGGCGTCGCTCCAGCTGGGGGATGAACGGTGGCGGCCCGGCGAGCGGGATCTACCGGACCGCGGACGCGGGCCGGACCTGGACCAGACTCTCCCGGGGCCTGCCCGCCGGTGATCTGGGCAGGATCGGGCTCGACGTCTTCCGCCGCAATCCGGACATCCTCTACGCCCGGGTGGAGCACGAAAAGGAGAGCGGAGTCTACCGGTCGGACGACGCCGGCCTCTCCTGGCGGAAGATGGGCACCACCAACCAGCGGCCGATGTACTTCGGGATCATCCGGGTCGATCCCGAGGACGACCTCCGGATCTATCTCCCCCAGGTCGAACTCGCCATCTCCGACGACGGGGGGAAGACCTTCCGGACGGACGGCGCCGGGCGGGTCCACGTCGACCATCACGCCCTCTGGATCAACCCCGCCGATCCCTCGCACCTCATCATCGGAAGCGACGGCGGGGTGGCGATCAGCCACGACCGGGCCCGCAGCTGGCTCTGGCTGCCGCACCTGCCGGTGGGCCAGTTCTATCACGTGGGGTTCGACATGGAGGAGCCCTACAACCTCTGTGGAGGACTCCAGGACAACGACACCTGGTGCGGGCCGAGCCAGGTTCGCTCGGGTGAGGGGATCGGGAACGACGAGTGGTTCGTGGTCCAGGGTGGCGACGGCTTCGTGGGCCTGATCGACCCCACCAACCACCGGATCATCTACGCCGAATCGCAGGACGGCTTCATGAGCCGGGTGGACCGGATCACCAACGAGCGGCAGAGCATCCGTCCCGAGCCGCCGGCGGGCGAGCCCCCGTATCGCTGGAACTGGGACACGCCGATGATGCTGTCGCCCCACGATCCGGCCACGATCTATGTGGGCGCCAACCGGCTCTTCAAGTCCACCGATCGGGGGATGAGCTGGACCCCGGTGAGTCCCGATCTCACGACCGGCGTGGACCGCGACACCCTGCGACTGATGGGCGTGGCGGGCAAGGACATCAAGCTGGCCAGGAACGACGGGGTGTCCGTCTACGGCACCCTGTTCACCATCGCCGAGTCGCACCGGCGTCCGGGGCTCTTCTATACGGGGTCGGACGACGGCCAGCTTCACGTCTCGCGGGACGGCGGCGCGACCTGGACCAACGCGACCAGCCGGATCCCCGGCGCGCCGCGCTGGGCCTACGTGTCCAAGGTGGAACCCTCCAGGTTCGCCGACGGCACGGTGTACGCCACGTTCGACGCCCACCGGACCGGCGACTACGGAACCTACGTCTACACCAGCACCGACTTCGGTGTCACCTGGCGATCGATCGCCGCCGGCATCCCGGCGGGCGAGGTGGCGCGCACCATCTCCGAGGACCTCCGGAACCCCGACGTGCTCTACCTGGGGACCGAGACCGGTGTCTTCGTCACCACCGACCGGGGGCGAAGCTGGGTGCGGCTCCGGGCCAACCTCCCCACGGTGCCGGTCTACGAGATCACCCTGCATCCCCGCGACAACGCCATGATCCTGGCGACCCACGGGCGCGCCCTCTGGATCCTCGACGACCTCACCCCGATCCAGCAATTCGCCGCCGCGCAGACCGCGACCGCCGCCGCGCATCTCTACGACATCCCGCGGGCGGTGTATCGGCCCCCCGCCGAGGATCGCACCCGGTTCTTCGGCGGCGACATGCAATTCCTGGGGAAGAACCCGCCGATCGGCGCGGCGATCACCTATCAGCTCCGCGAGAAGGCGGACAGCGCCCGGATCGTGATCCGTGACGCGCAAGGCGGCGCGGTCCGGGAGCTCAAAGGCGAGGACTTCAAGGATCGGTTGGCGGCGGGCATGAACACGGTGGTCTGGGACCTCCGGACCGAGCCGATCGAGCCGGCGCGGAAGGCCCCGCCGGCAGCCGCCGGGTCGATCGAGTCCTTCTTCGGCGCGGGCGGCGGCAACACGCCGGGGCCGATCGTGCTCCCGGGCGAGTACCGGGCCGCGCTGGTGGTAAACGGCCGCGAGGTCGCCACCCGGCCGGTCCAGGTCCGGGGCGACCCCGCCGTGCAGATCACCGAGGCCGATCGGCAGAACCGGCAGCGGATTCTCGCCGAGCTTCAGCGGGTCCGGGCCTCGGTGTCCGACGCGGCCGACGCCGTGCGGACCGCCGACCGGCAGCTCCGCGACGTCAAGCAGTCCCTGGCGGATACCGCCAAGGTGCCGGCCGCGCTGCGATCGGCCGTCGATTCGGTGACCGCTGACCTGGCGCCGATCAAGCGCACCTTCGGGATCCGCGATCCTGGCGAGCCGTTCAACTTCGACTTCGCGGAGCTGAGGCGGGCGCTCCCGATCAAGGTCGGGATGCTGGCGGGCAATATCGGAGGTGTGATGGCGCCCCCAACGCGGACCCAGCTTCAGCAGCTGGACGAGGTCCGCCGCGAGGCGCCGGCGGCGGTCGACACCGTGAACGGATTCCTGGGCCGGCTCAGGGACGTCTACCGCCGGCTCGCCGACGCCGGGGTCTACCCGCCGGTGCCGGAGCAAATCCGGAGGCCCTAGACTCCGCGCGACCCGCGATACATTAGGCGGGGTCCGGGCCGGTCCGGCCGGACCCCCGCGTCCTTCCAAGTCCCGGAGTCTCTCATGCGTCGCGTCCGGTTCGGCTTCCATCTGGCGGCGATGCTCGCCGCCGCCGTCTCCGCCCCCGCCCAGCAGCGGCCGATGACCTTCCTCGACGTCCAGCACCTCCGCCAGGCCGGCGCTCCGGCCCTGAGCCCCGACGGAGGATGGCTCCTCTACACCCTCGCCGTCCCCGACTGGAAGGAGGCCCGCCGCACCACCGACATCTGGCTGGTCTCGACGACCCGGGGCCTGGGCTCGGAACGGCAGCTCACGTTCACCCGCGACCGGAACGAAACCGGCCCCCAATGGGCGCGGGACGGGAGCTTCTTCGTCTTCCTGTCGAACCGGGACGGGACCGGGGCCGACGCCCCGAATCAGCTCTTCGCGATGCGCCCCGATGGCGGCGAAGCGCGCCGAATCACCGACGCGAAGGATGGCGTCAACCAGTTCGCCTTTACCCGCGACGGACGCTGGCTGGTCTACTCGGCGGGCAAGACCGAGGACCGCCAGGTCTGGGCCCTGCCGGCCGGCGAGCTGCCGGGTGGCGATCCGGCGCCGGTCCAGATCACCAGGCACCCGACGCCGGTGTCGTGGTGGGCCCTCTCCCGCGACGGCGGGCGGCTCTTCTTCCTCGCACCGGACACGGTGGACCGGGCCAACCAGGAGCGGAAGGAGAAGAAGTTCACGGTGCAGGTCCGCAACGAGGACCCGCCCCTCCAGCACCTCTGGACGCTGGATCTCACTGGCCGCGAGGAGCGGCGACTCACGGGCGGGACCGACTACAGCGTGGGCGGCGTTACCCTCTCCGACGACGGCCGGTGGGTGGGCTTCCAGGGCGCGCCGAACGACCGCTATCGGCGGACCGTGACCGAATCCGGGATCTACGACGACCTGTATCTGCTGGAAGTCGCCACCGGTCGGATCGAACGCCTCACCACCAACAGCGAGATCGACGAGAGCCAGCTCAGCTTCTCGCCCGACGGCCAGTGGATGGCGTTCTCGGCCGCGAACGACTTCACCTATGCCCGCGATCCCAAGATCTATCTCCGCCGGGTGGCCGACGCGGGCGCTCCCTGGCGCAAGCTGGGAGGCGAGCACGACGGCCCGGTGACCGTGGGCTGGTGGGCGGCGGATGGCCAAGCCATCTACTACAACACCGGCCTCCGGGTGACGACCCAGGTCATGGCCGTGGACGTGGCCACGGGTCAGGTGCGGCAGGTGACCCGCGAGCCGGCCCTTACGTCGGCGATCCGCGACGAGGACACAGGCCGGCTCCTCATCACCTACGAAACCGCGCACGACCCCGCCGCCTGGTACCTCGCCGCCTCGGAGGCCGACCTCGGCGATCGGGGGCGCTGGACCCGGCTGACCCGCCCCAACCCTCAGGTGGCCGACCTGGCGCTCGGCGCGGTGGAGGAGATCACCTGGCGCTCCCGCGACGGACGGATGGTGGGCGGGGTGCTGGTCAAGCCGGTGGGCTGGACCGCGGGCCGGCGCTACCCGCTCATCGTGCAGATCCACGGCGGCCCGGCCGGCGCCGATCAGGTCGGCTTCAACCGGGGCTACGGGTCACAGGTCTACGCCGGCGCCGGATACCTCGTCCTCCTGCCCAACTACCGGGGTTCGAGCAGCTACGGCGAGCGGCACCGGATGGAAACGGCCGGGCTCGGGAAGTACTTCGACCGCGGCTTCGACGACATCATGACCGGGGTGGATCACCTGATCGCTGTGGGGCTGGCCCACGGCGACAGTCTGGGGGCAATGGGGTGGAGCGCCGGCGGGCACTACTCCAACTGGATTCTCACCCACACCGACCGGTTCAAGGCGATCTCCTCCGGCGCCGGTACGATGAACTGGATCTCGATGTATGCCCAGAGCGATATCCAGCGCAATCGACAGTGGTACCTGGGTGGCCGCCTTCCGTACGACGACTTCGACGCGTACTGGCGGGTCTCGCCGCTTCGCTACATCCGGAACGCCAGGACGCCGACCATGATCCACGTGGTCGACGGCGATCCCCGGGTGCCGCGGCCCCAGAGCGAGGAGCTCCACATGGCCCTCCGCCAGCTCGGGGTGCCCACGGAGTTCTTCGTGTATCCCGGCAATACCCACGGCATCCCGGATCCCCGGAACCAGCTCACCAAGGCCGTGGCGGAGATGGCCTGGTTCGACCGGTGGATCCGCGGCAAGCAGGACTGGTTCCGCTGGCAGGACCTGCTCCGGACCCTGGAGGAACCGGGCGCCGGGGCGGCGCCGCGGCAGGCGAGCGGCTCGCCCTGATCGCCTGATTGAACTCACGCCGCTACAGCTCGAGCGGGCCGGGACAGGCAACCGGCCGCTTTCTGCATTCTTTGTAACGGTGTTTGTAACATTCAGGTGACGATTGGCTGACGTTGACGCAAGTTATCAACGTGGTCCTTGCAGCCAGGGAGGTGCCCATGAACGCGAATCTCGGTCGGAGTGCGGTACTCGCCGCTCTCGGGGCCGTCGCGTTCCTGCCCGGGCTGTCCCTGGCGCAGGTTCAGCCCCCCCTGGCCGAGCTGGCACTCCGGATTCCGGCCTGCGAATCCGGAGCGGGGGTCGTCGAGCGGTTGCTCGCCGCCCATCCCCTGGGCGGCGTGACGGGGCCGCTTTCCGGATGCGACCGAGCCGGTACGGCGTGGACCCCGACCCGAGCGTTAGGCGGCGAGGAGCGGCGAGTCTGGGACCGGGTGCTGGCCCGGCTGTCCGAGGTGGACGAGGGGTGCCGGATGGCCGCCATCGAGGCCGCCCGGCTCGAGCGAGCGGGGCGGGTGAGCGTCTGGGAGCAACCGGACACCGTTGGGGGCCTGGTCTATTTCGGCGCGACCTACGTGTCCACGGACGGCCGGCCGCTGGCGATGCAGTTCTGGGCCCCCACGTTCGACCGGCCGCTCGCCTGGGTGGCGGGCGCGATCGCCCACGAGGGGTTCCACGCCCTCGAGCCCGCCGCGCCCGAGGACGAGGCGCTGCGCTTCGGGGACCGCTGTGCCCGGGCCGTGGAGCGCGCTGCCAGACCGAGGGTGGTAGCGGCCGGGGTCGTGGGTCTGGTGGAGCGGGCGTTCCCGTGAAGCGGTGGGGGGGGTGTTGTATTTGTTTGTGACAACGAGTATCGTTGAAACGTATGTCAGCTTCCCTTGCCGGCGCGATTCGCCAGACCCGCCCGTACGCCAGCCTCGAGGAAGAGGTCTACGTCAGCCTCCGGCTCACGTCCCAGCTGGTCGACCAGCCCTGGATCCGGTACCTCCGCCGAACTGAGAAGATCTCGCCCAGCCAGTACAACATCCTGCGGATCCTTCGGGGCGCGGGGGAGGAAGGCCGGACCATGAGCGAGATCGCGGAGCGGATGATCAACCGGGATCCTGACGTCACGCGGCTCGCCGACCACCTGGTTGCCCGGGGCCTGGCCCGCCGCCTTCGCGGCACCGCCGATCGGCGAGTCGTTCGGCTCTTCATCACTCAGGCTGGGCTTGAGATGCTTGGCCGGCTGGACGAGCCCGTGCAGGTCTTCGTGGCTCAGGCCGTCGGGGGAATCGGAAGGCAGCGCCTCCAGCAGCTTCGGGAGCTGCTGCAAGTGGTGAGGGAGCGGATGCGTCCCTTTCCGCCCGAGGCGGGCCCGGTGTCGTGAGACGCCCGGTCTCTTCGCAGCGACTATTGAGCCCGGCCCACGTCGACTTCCCGTTTCTGGCTGGCACCCAGGGAAAAGATCCCGGCGATCCGCGCCGACAGCGGCGGCTCGACAACGGGCTGTGGGAGCGATCATCTGATCCTGGGGTGCTTCCAGGGGGAGCCCCATCCCAACCACGACGAGGTCATGGATTGGCGGTGGGCCACGGCCGCCGAGGTCGCGGTCGCCAGCTGACCCGTGGCCGCCGCCATCGAGGGGGGTCGCGGGCGGCCCCGATTGCCATCCCGCCATCGTGCAGGTCGGTGTCGCGCCGGCAAGCCCGTGAGGTCCCGCATCCGGCCGGATCCGGATCCTGGCAGCGATTTGCCGGGCCCGGTTCCCCGGGGCATCATTGAAGCAGACCCCTCCGGTCGCTCCTAAACAGTCCCCGGGTTCGGATGAGGTGCCCGATGCGTTGGTCTCTGTCCGCCATGGCGGTGGCCGCCCTGCTGGCCACCGGTGCGCCCCTGCCGGCCCAGCAGCGCGGGCTCGTGGCGCTGCTCTCCTGGTCCCGCCAGCTGGCCGAGCGGGAGCGCTGGCTGGAGAAGCGCCACCGGGAGCTGCTGCTGCCGATGATGCGCCGGCACGGGGTGGCGATGTGGATCGTGGTGAACGAGGAGTTCCACGACGATCCGCTCACCCAGTTCGTGGCCCCGCCCCGACCCTATGCCGGGAACCGGGACTTCTTCGTGTTCGTGGACGCCGGCGCCGAGGGGCTCAAGCGGTTCAGCATCACCGGGTACCCGGAGGAGAACCTGGGCCGGTTCTTCGAGCCGATGCCCGAGGGGCGGAACCCGGGGAAGATGCTGGCTCAGCTGGTCGAGCGATTCCGGCCCGCCACGATCGCGCTGGCGATGGATGGGACGCGCGGGGTGACGCGCGGGCTTACCCACGCGACCTACCAGGCGCTGGTGGAGTGGCTGGGGCAGGAGACGGCGGCCCGGTTCGTGAGCGCGGCCGACCTGATCGAGGAGTACCTGGACACCCGGATTCCGGAGGAGCACGCCCACTACACCACCCTGGTGGCGCTCACCGACGAGATCACCCGGCGGGCGCTTTCCAACGAGGTGATCACCCCTGGCGTCACCACGGTGGGCGACGTGCGCCGGTGGCTCTTCGACGAACTCTGGCGGCGCGGGGTCCGGACCTGGTTCCAGCCCGATCTCCGGGTGCAGCGCCCGGGCGGCGCCGCCACCGAGATCGGGAGGCATGCCGCCACGCCGAGCGCGCCGGGCCCGGCGCTGGAGGGCACGGTGATCCAGCGCGGCGACGCGATCCACGTCGACTTCGGCATCACCTATATGGGCTTCGACAGCGACTGGCAGAAGATGGCCTACGTGCTCAAGCCCGGGGAGCGCGACGTGCCGGAGGGGTTGAAGCGCGCGATGGCCAACACCAACGCGCTCCAGGACGCCGTGATGCTCCAGTGTTCCCGGCCCGGGCGACTCAACACCGAGGTGGCGGCCTGCGCCATGGCGGAGATGGAGCGGCGGGGGATCGTGGCCCAGATCTACTCCCACCCGATCGGCAACCAGGGCCACGGGCTGGGCGCCTCGATCAACTCGGGCGGGCCGCCGGGCCGGCCGGGCAAGCCGCTCCGGCTTGGCAGCTACATCTCGATCGAGCTCAACACCGCCACCCCGGTCCCGGAGTGGGGCGGGCAGGTGATGTACGTGATGATGGAGGACGACGCCTATCTCACCGAGGACGGCTGGCGCTTCTTCCAGCCGCGGCAGGAGGCCTGGTACCTGATCCGCTGACGCCATCGGCACCGGGCCGGCGGTACAGCTGGACTTCCTCCACCCCGTCCTGATCCTCGGTGACGCCGAGGAGGTAGTCCGGGCCGAGGTCCCGGAGCAGGAGCGGTCGGGGGGTCGCGACCAGGCGGAGAAGGCGGCCCTCGGGCGACACCACCACCCAGGTGGCGACCGGCGAGAGGTAGTTGTCGAGTGTCCGAGCCCAGAGGTTATCGTCGGCGTCCACCCGCACCCGATCGATCAGGGGCAGGACTCGGGGCGGTGGGACCTCGTTCAGCACCTTCTCCAGGATGGGACGAGCCCACCGAGTGGGGTCCTCGAGCAGGTGCTCGCGCACGGCGGCCCGCCAGTGCCCACCGGTCATCTTGAGGCGAACGAGCGGCAGCACGAACTCGCTACGGCGGGCGCCGGTGGTGTCGTATGACGCGCATGTGGCCTCGTGGCCATCGCAGGTGTACACCCGAGTCCGCCCGCCGGCCGCAAGCGTGGCGGTGCCAAGGGGCACAGTCGACGAGGCCCGCGGGTTCCCGCCAACGAAGTACTGCTGCCTACCCACCGTGGCGAGGGTGTCGATCCGGCCGTCACCGGCCGCGACCAGGTGGGTTGGCACCGTGCGGTGCGGCGGCGCCCCCGCCGGCGTCGGCGCCAGCCGGTTGAGCAGCATCAGGAGGCGGCCGGTGCGGGAGCACCAGAGCAGTTGATCGAAGTTGGTGCCCCGCGGGCAGGGCGATGGTCGTGTCCACCGCTCCGGAGGGATGGAGGAACGTGAGCCAGGCATGGATGCCGGGCGCGTCGCCCTCGCGGCCAGCGGCGCGCAGGAATCGGCCCTGGCCGTCGAACAGCACCATCCGGAAGTTCCCGGCATCGAAGACAGCCAGCGTCCCGTCGGGCATCCGGACGGCGCCGGCGATACCGTGCCATAGCGTGTACTCCTGGGTGGGCGACGGGCCGATCCGCACTGCGGGAACGCCGCGCACCTGTTCGGCGAGGAGTCGGGTGGTGGGGACGGCGAACCGCGGCCACTTGACTCCGCCGGCGCGGGTCTGGGCGAGAGCGGTGGGCGTCCCGAACCAGGCGGAGACAACCAGCGGCTTCGACGGACTGCTGCCGAGGAGCATCAGGCTCACCCCTGGGGCCAGGACTGCCGGACGCCATTGCATCCCACTCCTCCTTCCTTACTTTAGCTCGAGGAACGGAACTCCACCCGCCACGATAACTCGTTGGGTGGGGGGAGCTGTCAAGCCCGGAGCCATCTCGAACGAGCAGGGACGCCGGCGGTCTGGGGCTCTACCGGGGGCCTGACGGACAACTCGGGCCGGCCACGTCCGCCGTCGCCTCATTACCTGGTGGAGCATCTCGCTCCGCCGACCGAAGCGGAGGTGCCGATGACGGTCCGCAGGTGGAGTGCACTGACCCTTGCTTTGACGCTGAGCGGTGCGGGATGTGGTCAGGGAGCATCCGGTGGCGAAGCCGGCTCTCCGGGGGCCGAGGCCGCCGCCGGCCAGGACCGGAATGCCTGCCACCTCCTGACTCACGAAGACGTGTCCGCCCTGGTCGGGGTCCCGATCGTGATGGCCGACCAGACCGAGGCCGGCGACACCTGGTCCACCTGCGAGTGGCAGACGGGCGACGGCACCACCGCCGTGAGCCTCACCGCCTACTGGTCGGGTGGCAAGGAGCAATGGGAGACCTGGCGCACCGCCCAGGGGCTCGGCAACCGGGCGATGCAGCGGGCCGAGGGCGTCGCCATCGATAGCGTCGTCAGCCAGGGACTGGTACCGGGCATCGGTGACGCCGCCTACTTCAGCGAGCTGCTGCCGTCGCTGGTGCTCAAGGATGACGTGCTGTTCGAGGTGAACCTGGCGCTGGTGCCCAGCGCCCAGACGAAGTTCGCGGGGCTGGCCGGGAAGCTGCTGAGCAAGGTGCACTGAAGCGCCCGTGGGGGTCGCGCCGACGCGACGCGCACACGGTGCCGACGCGCTGGATTCTCGTCGGGGCACGATCTGGGCTGCCCAGGATGGCCGTCAGACTGAAGAAGCCCACAAGTTCGCCGTTCTCTTTCGAGACTCGATGGTAGGCGACGTTGCGTTGATGGCCAACGCGCTGGCAGAGTCCGAGGGCGCTACCCCCAGGCGCATCTGGAGCCACGCCATTCGGGGCTTTTCGTCAATGCTTACCGATTCCGCCGCCAGCCGGCTCAAGAGCCGGCCTGAGGTTCTTCTTGTGGAGCGATTGGACTCCGCCGGCGTGCGGATCGCGACAGAGCAGAACCCGGTACCATCGTGGGGACTGGATCGGATTGACCAGTACCTGCTTCCACTGGATGGCTCGTACATGTACGGGCGTACTGGCGCCGGGGTTTACGTGTATGTGATTGATACTGGAATCATCGAAACGCTCTCCGAGTTTGGTGGCAGGGCCAGTCGCGGTCCCGATTTCATCACACCCACCACAGAGTCTCGAGATTGCCACGGTCATGGGACGAGCGTCGCGGCGGTCGCTGCTGGCTCGGCCGTCGGTGTCGCCAAGGCCGCGAGTGTAGTTGCGTTGCGGGCGATTGGTTGCGAAGGGGGTGTTGGTGGGGGCGGTGACTGGGAACCAGTGATTGACGCTGTGAACTGGGTCACGCAGTTCGCGCAGCGCCCCGCTGTCGTCAATATCAGCTTGACAGGCAACAAGAGCGGTGCTGAACGGGCAGGATCAATGCGCTAACACGTCGCCGGGGGGAGTGGCGGCCGCGCTTACGGTCGCGAGCAGCACCTCGTCAGACGCCAGGACCCCTATCTCCAACTACGGGGCTTGTGTAGACCTGTTCGCCCCCGGCCATGGGGTCATCTCGATCGACACCAGCGGCAACCAGGTGGTCACCGGGGGCGGTAGTTCGATTTCGGCGCCTCATGTTGCCGGCGCCGCCGCGATGCACCTCCAAGCCTGGCCCAGCAACAGCCCGGGCCAGGTGACCGCGTCTATAACGTCCGCTGCTCTTCCTCAGCGGATCAGCTATCCAGGCCCCGGTACCACGGGCCGGCTGCTCAACGTCGGCTACCTCTACCCGGCGAATCCCTTGACGGTGAACGTAGTCGGTCGGTCCACGGTGAAGTTCGGGTCGCTCTGCACCTGGCGTGCGACAGTATCCGGCGGAGGCGGGCCCTTCGTCTATCGGTGGCAGTTCAACTGGGTCGACGTGTTGCTCACGACGGCGGATTCGCTGCGGACGACGCGTCCGAACTCCGGGACCATCTTCGTTGAGGCGTCGACCGCTGGGCAGTCTTACCGCGGCACTGCCACGAAATTCGTGACGGTCACATCGATTAGCACGGACTGTCCCCAGTAGCCGCACAGGAGTGGCTCCATGGGCCGGCAGGCGGAGGCTATGATGGGAGGCGTTTCCGTGGACTGGCATCGCCGGTGTGCCCTGCGTCCTGGGCGGCAGCACGTGCCGCGATCGCCGGCGTCTTGGTCGCGGTCGGGGTTGGGGCGAGTGGCCTCGCGGCGCAGACCCTCGAAGGAAGCCTGCCCGAGTCGCCCGGACGAGGGCCGGTTCTGGGCGTAGGTCTCGCGGCGGGACGCGTGATCAGGGCGGGCCGCTTGCCGGTCACGGGCTCCAGGCTGGCGGAGGGACGGACGGGTATCGAAGTCCAGCTCAGCACCTGGGTACCCGTGAGCGGCCACATCGAGCTCGGGCTGAGTCTCGCCCTCTGGCACCATCCTCCGCAGGGGCATGAGCTGTTGACCGGCCTCGCGACCCTCGCCGTCGCGCCGCTGCCTTCGCTGGGCCTGCGCGTCGGGGTCGGTGCCGGGGCGCTCCGGTATCGACAGAAATCGAACGTGTCCATCGCGGCCGGCCCGTCGGAATCAGGGGGCGCGGCCACCGCGCCCGCCCTGTACCTCGCGGGGGCTTGGGCCATCCCGGCAGGGCGCCGGCTGGAGCTGCGCCCGACCGGGTACTGGCGCACCTCGGTCGGCGGACCGAGGCGGGCGGTGCTGATCGATTCCCAATACCGGTCCTTTGGGCTGGGGGTCACGCTGGCCGCTCGGCTGTAGCGCGGTGCGGCGACCTCGAACCGGGAAGGCCACCGCCCCGGTTACCTACTCCCGGTAGTGGCACCCCATGCTGGTCCGGTTCTGCCACGCTGCCATCGTCACGATCATCGCGGTCCGGACCGCGTTCCGGAGCCCGATCAGGTCGTCGGTGAGCGAGCTCTGGCGATAGAACTGCTCGATCTCGGTCTCCAGGTGCCGGAGTTCCCGCACCGCGCGCTCCAGTCGCCGGGTGGTCCGGACCAGACCCACATAGTGCCACATGACGTGCTGGATCACGCTCAGGTCCTGGGCCAGCAGGGCCGGGTCCGGCGGCTGGGTGGCCTCCACCTTCCAGGGCGGGATGTCGCTGGCCGGATGGGGTTGGCGCGAGGGACGGGTCTCCCGGATGTGGCGCGCTGCCCGCACGCCCCAGACCAGCCCCTCCAGGAGGCCGGTGCTGGCCAGGCGATTGGCGCCGTGCACCCCGGTACAGGACACCTCGCCCACCGCGTAGAGCCGGTCGATCGTGGTCCGGCCCCACTCGTCCACCCAGAGCCCGCCGCAGGCGTAGTGGGCGCCGGGACGCACCGGCACCAGATCCCGGGTGATGTCCACGCCCCAGTCGGCGCAGGCCCGGAGGATGTTGGGGAAGTGCTCCCGGATCCGGGCCTCCGGAATGTAGGACCGGAGGTCGAGGTACACGTTGGGGAGGTCACGGGCCAGCATCTCGCGGTAGATGCTCCGGGCGACCACGTCGCGCGGGGCTAGGTCCTTTCGCTCCGGATCGTAGCGCTCCATGAACGGCTTGCCGTCGGCGTGGCAAAGCCGGGCCCCGTCGCCCCGCACCGCCTCGGAGATGAGAAAGCTGGGCGCGCCGGTCCGGAAGAAGGTGGTGGGGTGAAACTGGATGAACTCCAGGTTGATCACCCGCGCCCCGGCCCGGTTGGCCATCGCCACCCCGTCGCCCCGCGCGCCGGGCGGGTTGGTGGTGCCGAGAAAGATCTGGCCCAGCCCGCCGGTGGCGAGCACGGTCTGGCGGGCGATGCAGCGGATCACCCGTCCGGTGGTCTGCTCGAAGAGGTAGGCGCCGACGCAGGAGGGCGGATCGTACACCGCGTGGCGGTCGAGGCCCTGGTGCGAGGGCGTCAGGAGGTCGATCGCGGTGTAGCCGGGGAGGAGGGTGACGTTGGGATGGGCGGCGAGCACCGCCATCAGGGCGTCGACGATCACCTTGCCGGTCGCGTCGGCCGCGTGGACGATCCGGGGCAGGCTGTGGCCGCCCTCCAGTACCAGCGCCAGACCGCCGCTCGCGTCGCGATCGAACGGCACCGCGACTCGCTCCACCAGGATCCGCTCCACCAGTGGTGGTCCCTCCTCGGCCAGGATCCGGACGGCCCGGGGTTGGCAGTGTCCTGCGCCCGCCACTTCGATGTCGCGGGCCAGGAGGTCGGGTGAGTCGCCGGGGGCGCGGTAGATGATCCCGCCCTGGGCGTAGGCGCTGTTCGACTCGTCGGGATCGGCCGCGCGGGTGACCACCGTGACCGGCACGCCGGCGTCGGCCAGCTCCAGCGCCACCGTGCCGCCGGCGATGCCGCAGCCGATTACCAGGACCTCGGCCTCGAGGGGATCGTGCATGGGGGAGGCGGGTCAGTCCTTCCGGCCCACCGGGCCGATCGCGATCATCCGCTCCAGGGCACGAGCGGCCCGGATCCGGATGTCCTCGGGCACCTCGATCACGTAGCGGTTGTGGAGCAGCGCGTCCCGAGTCCCCTCCAGGGTGATCTCCGCCATGTGGGGGCAGCGGTGGCTGCAGAGGCGGAGCAGCTCCTTGCCCGGGTTGGCGGCCATCACGTTGTCGGCCATGGAGCACTCGGTGAGCATCAGGAACCGGGGGGCGTCGGACTGCTCCACCTTCCGGATCATCGCCGTGGTGCTGCCGGAGAAGTCGGCGGCCTCGACCACGTCGGGGCTGCACTCCGGGTGGGCGAGGACCATCACGTCGGGGAACTGGGCCCGGGCGGTCCGGATGTCGTCCACGGTGAAGAGTTCGTGGACCTCGCAGCGGCCCCGCCAGCCGATCAGATGGCGGTCGAGCCGGGCCATGTCGGGCGGGTCGTCGAGGTTGGGGAAGACGATCGGCCTGCCGGTCTCCCGGGCCACGTTCCGCGCCAGGTACTCGTCCGGCAGGAAGATCACCGGCCCGTCGCTCAGCGACTCGACCACGGCCACCGCGTTGCTGGAGGTGCAGCAGACGTCGGTTTCGGCCTTCACGTCGGCATAGGTGTTGACGTAGGTCACCACCGGCACGCCGGGGTAGCGGGCCTTGAGCTGCCTGACGTCCTCGGCCGTGATGCCGGCGGCCAGCGAGCAGCCGGCCTTCGCCGCCGGGAGCAGGACGGTCTTGGCGGGGTTCAGGATCTTGGCCGTCTCCGCCATGAACCGGACCCCGCAGAAGACGATCACGTCCCTGTCGGTGCGGGCCGCGATCCGGGACAGCTCCAGCGAGTCGCCGGTATAATCGGGGACCGAGTGGAAGAGGGCCGGCTCCATGTAGTTGTGACCCAGGATGACGGCGTTGCGCTGGGCCTTGAGCCGGTTCACCTCGTCGGCCAGCTCCGCCTTGTAGCGGAGCTCGGCGTCCGGGACCACGTCGTGGAGGATGGCCTTGAGTCGCTGGTAGGTGCTCGGTGCCGTCATGGGCTCGTTCGGGTCTGCCACCGGTCCGCGGAATTCCTGCCCGAAAGGTAATCGGACGGGGGCGCCGGCTCGCGCCCGCGATTTGTGCCGCCTGATGAGTCACGCTAAGCTACACGTTCCCCTTCCGCCTGAACTCCGATGCGCGCCTCCTTGTTTTTTCTGACGATCGCGCTGGCCGCGGTTGGCTGCGACGGTGCCCCCACCGCCGACCTGCTCCTGGTCAACGGCAACGTGTACACCGGGGTGGACGGTGCGCCCCGGGCCGAGGCGGTCGCCATCCAGGGCGGGACGATTCTGTTCGTCGGCAGCCGCGCCGATGCCGAGCGGCACCAGGGTCGGGCGACCCGGGTGGTGGATCTCGAGGGCGCCACCGTCTTTCCCGGTTGGGCCGACGCGCATTACCACCTGAGTGGGGTGGGTGAGCGGGAGATGGTGCTCAACCTGGAAGGCACGGATACCAAGGAGGCCTTCCTGGCCCGGGTCAAGGAGCGGGTTGATCAGACTCCGGCCGGCGAGTGGGTGGTGGGGCGGGGCTGGATCGAGACCTTCTGGACGCCGCAGGCGTTTCCCAGCCGGCACGACCTGGACGCCATCGCGCCCAACCACCCGGTGTTCCTGGTCCGCGCCGATGGCCACGCGTCGGTGGTCAACACCCGGGCGCTGGAGCTGGCTGGCGTCACCCGCGCGACGCCCGCCCCCGAGGGGGGAGCGCTCAACAAGGACGCTGGCGGCGACCTGACCGGGATGCTGATCGACCGGGCGCAGGGGCTGGTGGCGCGCCACATCCCCCCGCCCGACGAGGCCCACCGCGACTCGGCCCTGGTGATCGGCGCCCGCAAGAGCGCCGAGTGGGGCTGGACTCAGGTCCAGAACGCCGGGGGCGACTGGGACGAGGTGGCCCGGATGCGGCGGCTCTATCGCGAGGGCCGGATGAAGCTCCGGGTCTACCAGGCGATCCGGGGTCCCGGCCCCGACGCGGACTCGCTCCTGGCGCTGGGCCCGGGGCCGCGGGAGTTCGGCGGTCGGCTCACGGTGCGGGCCATCAAGGTGGCGATCGATGGCGCCCTGGGCTCCCGGGGCGCGCTGCTCCTGGATTCGTACTCGGACGATCGCGCGACCAGCGGGCTGCTCACGACCGACACGGTCGCCTACCTGGCGATGCTCGAGCGGGCGCTCCGGCGCGGGGTGCAGGTGGAAACTCACGCCATCGGCGATCGGGGGAACCGGCTCACGCTGAATTTCTACGAGCGGGCGTTCCGCGCGGTCCCGGCTGGCGATCGGGTGGTGGCGGAGCCGCGGTGGCGGATCGAGCATGCGCAGATTGTGAGCCCCGCGGACATTCCCCGGTTCCGGACGTTGAACGTGATTCCCTCGATGCAGCCCTCCCATGCGATCGGCGACCTCTACTTCGCGCCCGCCCGGCTTGGCGCCCGGCGGCTGGCGGGGGCCTACGCCTGGCAGAGCTTCATTCAGCTCGGGTTGCCGGTGGCCGGCGGGTCGGACGCGCCGGTGGAACGGGGCGATCCGCGGATCGAGTTCTACGCGGCGGTGGCCCGACGGGACATCCGCGGGAACGCCGGGCCTGATTCGCTCTGGCATCCTGAGGAGAAGGTGACGCGGGAGCAGGCGCTCAGGATGTTCACGGTGTGGGCGGCCTACGCGGCCTTCGAGGAGCACGTCCGGGGCACCCTCGAGCCGGGCAAGTGGGCGGACCTGACCGTCTTCGATCGCGACCTGATGACGGTGCCGGAGGCCGAGATTCTTACGGCGACGCCGGTGATGACCGTGATCGCGGGCGAGGTCGTGCATTCGACTCGACGGTGACGCTTCGCGCGGCGCGCTCCGGGTCCCTCGACGTGCCGAACACCGGAGCCTCGGCCGACGTTCCGTCAGCCGGTCACTTGCGCGGGACGCAGTAGTACTCGCATCCCTGGCCGGAGCCGCTCAGGTCGTGGGTGAGCACGCACTGCTCGGTGGGCGTCTCCTTGATGCTTGGGCACCTACCCTTGGTGGCGGGCGAGCGGCGGAAATCGCCGGACGGCGCGCTCGCGGCGCTCGCCACCGCGCCACCCGGGGCTGGCTCGCGCGGGATCGCGCGAATCGTGGCGGCCCGGAGCAGCAGGGGCGAGACCCCGCGGGGGACTACGAGCGTCCGCGACACGCCGGAGAGGCTCACCCGCTGGCCCACCTGGAGCTGTCGGAGTTGAGCGCCGGCGGCGAGCAGGACCTCGAAGGTGGTGGATCCCTGGTTGTGCTGCAGGGTGACCTGGCGTCTGGAGGCATCGATGGCCGTGATGCTGCAGCACGGTTCCGCCGGGTCCTGCTCGCGCATGGCGGCCTTCGTGGGGGCCAGTGCCAGGCCGGCCAGCAATCCGGCGCCGAGGAGAGTGGCAGCGTGGTCGAGAGAGGCGATGGTCACGAGGTACCTCCTCGCGGGTCGGCGGGTTCAGGGAACGGTCGGGACGATGACCCGGATCGTTCCGGCGCGGCCCGCTGCCACCGGACCCACCGGGATCGCGCTCCGGAGCTGGGACTGGGCGAGATCGATGGCCGCGTTGATCCCGCGGATCGCGCCCGGGGTGAGGCTCGACCCGAAGTAGGCGCCCGGTCGGCCGCAGTCGCAGATGTGCCGGGTGGAATCATCGGGGTAGTGTTCATCCTCGTCGTTGTACCCGTCACCGTCGTCATCGTCGTCCTTGTAGTTTGGAAGGCCGTCGCCATCGAGGTCCGCATTGGGGTTGAATGGCGGCGGCGCGGGATCAGGGGCAGGATCCAACCAGTGGTGAATCAGTTCGCCGCCCCAAAGGCCGATAATCAGGCCAGCGCCGAACAAGGCCATGGTGACGAGGAGGACGTCGTCGACGGCGGCCACGTCCGTCCGCTGGTTCCGCGCCGCCTCGACACCCATCGAGGCAAGGATGTCGCGGGCCAGGTCGCCCATGAGCAGTGGGCCCAGCCACGAGGGGGTGAGGATCAGGCCGATGCGGCGTGAGGGGTCGGCGATCATAGCGTCGACGGTCCGAAGCCCCGCGGTGCCGAGCTTGGCGGTGAGCACGACGCGGACGGCCGGCGCGGCGAGGATGGAACCCAGATCGGCCGGGGTCACCCAGAGCCCCGATACCAGCGCGGCGGGGTGGTTGCGGCGCAACTGGCGCAGGACCTCGGCGCGGACCGCAGCGCGCCCGGCGGGCTGTCCCAGTGCCTCGCGAAACGCCGCGGCGACCGCCGCCGCCGCGGCCGGATTCACAGGTAGCGTCGGCGCCGGCCGCTGTGCGGCGAGGGTCGAAGCCAGGGCGAACAGTGACACCGCGGCGAACGCGCCGCACGGGCTCGCTCGGGCGAACGATACACGCCTCATGAGAGCCTCCCCTCAGGAGCGGTTGGGGGCAAGGAGCGAGCGGGGCGTGGTCACGGGACTCTGTCCTTCCGCCCGATCGTCCTCCGCCGCGTCGCGGCTGGGCGGCGGCACCTCGCTCTGGAACGCTGCCCTGGCCGACTGGTGGAGTTCGGCGGCCGCGGCCTCGATCCGGACCAGCGCGGCCTCGGCCGCCGCCTTGTCGCCTGCCTGCTTGAAGGCGCCGAGGGCCGCGCGCAGCTCGCCGAAGCGGCCCGGCAGGTCGGCCATCATCCGGAGGCCGGCGGCAAGCAGGTTGGTGTTCCGGTACTGCGCCAGGAAGGCGGGCAGACTTCGGCCCAGTGCGGTGATCAGGAGCCCGAGCTTGTTGAGTGGCTGAGTGCAGCAGGTCCTGGTGAAGCCCGAGGGCGCCTGCGCCACGACCTGTTCCGGGCTCGGCGGGTCGACGCTGGCGGCACTGTCACGGGCTGCCGCACCGCCATTGGGCGCGCCCGGTCCGGGCGCCTTCGCCACCGCTGCCTTCAGTTCGTCGATCACCGGGATCACCCGGGCCGCCTCGTTTTCGAGGGGCGAGGTGAAGGCGGGCATGGCTGCGGTCACGATCACGCCCTGCGCCGTCGGGGTGGACGCGGGCACGACCCGGTAACGAAAGACCATGCCGTGGTCGCCGGCCACGTAGGCTCGATCCCGCCGGGGGAGGCTCAGGGCCCGCGGAGCGGCGGGAAACCGATGCGGCCGGGACAGCCAGCGCGTGCCGCCGTCGACGGTGTAGCTCAGGTGGTATTCGTGGAAGGACCAGCCCACCTCGGGATCGGCGAAGCGGGTCCAGGTGCCGGGCGTGGCGACGATACCCCGCCAGGTGGCGCCGCCATCCGTGGTGAGGTAGACCCTCTTGTCCGACGCCGTCACCACGCCGGTGGCCTCATCGGTGAAGAAGAGATCGCGGAGCGCCGTCAGCTTGACGTCGCCCGGACCGATCAGGAGCTGCCAGGTCTCGCCAGCATCCTCGGTCTTCCCCAGGATCGGCGGCCCGCCGCATCCCATGCCCACGCATTGCACGCGCGCCACGAAGTATCCCACCGAGGCGCTGGGAAAGTGGAACTGCTCGATCTGGCAGCGCAGGGTCCGGTTGAGGCCGTCGATGGTCACCTTGACCACGCAGGCTGCCACCGGCTTCCAGGTGCGGCCGCCATCCGTGGTGAGCTGCACCTGATCAGGGTAGCTCTGGGCGGTGGCGCCCAGGGCGACCACGCCCCGGCGGGGCGAGACGAACGCGAGGTCGCCGGGCCGGAACGGGAAGGTTGCAACCTCCTCCCACGATTCCCCGTCGGCGGTCTGCAGCAGCTTCTTGTCCTGGATCGCCCAGCCCCGGTGCTCGTCCAGGAAGCGGAGCCGGTCGATCCGGGAGTCGGTCGACGCCGGATCGCCGCCCAGCTGTGCGGTCCAGGTGGCCCCGCCGTCGCGGGTGTGGAGGATGGTTCCCCCCTTACCGGAGGCCCAGCCGATGTCGGTGGTGACGAAGAACACGTCGGCCAGGTCGAGGTCCTCGGAGTAGCTCACCGGCTCCCAGATACCCTTGAACGCGGGGCCGCGGGCGGTCGGCGCCTGCGCGGCGGCCGGCGAGGCGAGCATGAGCATCACCCCGATCACGAGCCTTGGGGCGGCCGAGCGGGTCCCATCAGGGGACAAAGTCACGGAAAGCCTCGAACATGAAGGGTGGGCGGGATGAGGGGTGGCTGTTCGCGCGGTTTTGCACCCCTCATGGCAGGTCCGGCGGGAGGGCGCCGACCACGTTGCAGCATGGTTCTCCCGGACGAAGCCCTACCTGCCGGGTACCGCCCCTCGTGAGGACCCAGACCCTGGCGCGTGGCGCCAGCGAACGGAGCAGCGCGGCGTCGGTGACCTGGAAGCGAAAGAGCCGGCCGCTGGCCGTTACCCGGGCGGTTACGACGCCGGTGGCACGATCCACCGCCGTCACGCCACAACAGGGCTCTACCGGATCCGGCTGGGCGTCCGCAGCCGGGGCCGGCATGATCGCGCAGCAGGGGTCGCCGGGCTCGACGCTCACCGTCCCCGAGGCGTAGTCGGCCCAGACCTGCTGGCCGGTCCGAAGCTGCGACAGGAGCGTACGATCCTTCACCGTGAAGCGGAACACGTGGCCGGTGGCGGTCTCACGCGCGGTGACCACCCCGGTGGACCGGTCGATCGAGGCGATGGCGCAGCACGGCGTGGCCGACGCGGGCCGGGCCCCGCCTTGCTGAGCCACGGCGGGTACGGCCCACCCCGCGATTGCCAGGAGGGTGCCAACCAGGCGGCGCATGCGGTGACCTCCGATTCGTGGGGGGGGAGAGCCCCGTCGGGCTCTGCTTGCTGCCCCCCCGGTTCGGCCGGTATGATAGAAGTCGCCGGTCATCCATCTCTCCGGCTATCGTCAACCGCGCGCAAGATGTTCCGGCTCAGGACCTTGGGCGGTATCTCCCTGGAGCGGGACGGTCGGCCGCTCGAGGGCCGGGCCACCCAGCGCCGCCGCCTGGCGCTGCTCGCCTACCTCGCGGCTGCTGACGAGCGACCGGTACGCCGCGACAAGATCGTCGCGCTGCTCTGGCCGGAACGGGACGAGGAGCGGGGACGGCACTCGCTCTCGCAGCTGCTGTCGGCGCTCCGGCGGGACCTGGGCGAGGCGGCGATCATGGCCGGCGTCGACGAGCTCAGGCTCGATCCTGCGATCGTCCGGTCGGATGTGCGCGAGCTGCGCGCCGCGCTCAAGCGAGGCGATCCCGAGCGGGCGGTCTCGATCTACGCGGGTCCCTTCCTGGACGGGTTCTTCATCGACGGTGCTCCCGAGTTTGATCGGTGGGTGGAAGCCGAGCGGAGCGAGCTGGCGGCGGCGATGGCAGAGGCGCTGGAAGCGCTCGCCACCCGCGCCGCCACGGCCGGCGATCACGCGGTGGCAGCCAGGTGGTGGCGCCGCCGGGCGGCGCTCGATCCCCTCGATGCCCGGGTGACGCTCTCACTGATGGAGGCGTTGAGCGCCGCCGGCGACCGCGCCGCCGCCATCCGGCACGCCCGCGTTCACGCCGAACTGCTCCGTGCCGAGCTGGATGCCGAGCCGGATCCGGCGGTGGAGGGGTTCGCGGGGCAGCTCCGCCTGGCACCGCCGCCGGGTGGACCGGAGCCGGTAGCCGTAGGTGCGAGCGCCACGCCGGCCGTAGAGCCTGCGGGACGCTCCGCCGACGCCCTGGGATCGGGACTGCGCCCGCGGCGGGGGAGCGGGACCCGGAAGTCGAGCCTGGTGCTGGCGGTGGCCGCGGCTGGGCTCGCCGTCGGCCTCGTGCTGCCGCGCTTCCTGTCACACGCTCCCGCCGCACCCCGGGTTGCGGTGCTCGGGGAGTTGGCGGGCGCCGACTCCGTGATGGCGATGGCCGTGCGAGAGGCCCTCCGGGCTGAGCTCGCCGGTGACGGTGGGATCCGTCTGGTGGACGAGTTCCGGATCCGGGAGGTGCTGGCCCTGATGCAGCTACCGCCCACCACCCGCCTCACTCCGCCCGTGGTGCTGGACGTCGCCGAGCGGCACGGCGCGCAATACGCAATCACGGGCAGCGTGGCGCCGCTGGCCGGGGGCTTGCAGCTGGTGATCCAGGTTGTGCCCTCACGCGCCCGGAGCCCCGTGGTTACGGTGAGCGCCCGCCCGGAACGGGCCGATCAGGTGATCGCCGAAGTGGGCCGCGTGGCCCGGAAGCTTCGGGCCAAGCTGAGCAGGCTACCCGTGGACTCGGCGGCTCGGCCGCTCCCTGCGGTCACCACCGCCTCCCTCGAGGCGCTGGAACAGTATGCCCTCGCCCGGGTGGCGCTCGCCCGCGGCGACCGGCCGGCGGCGCTTGCGCTGGGCGAGGGAGCCCTCGCGCACGACAGCCTCTTTCCCCTGGCCCATTACCTCGTGGGTGACCTCCTCTGGTGGGCCGACGAGCAGCGCCATGCCGAGACGCACCTCACCCGCGCGCGGGCGCTGGCCGATCTGGCCCCGATCCGTGAGCGGCTGCTGGTGGGGGCGCGGTATTACCAGCTGGTCGCCGATCGTCCCGACAGCGCGCTCGCCAACTACCTGCAGCTTCGGAGCGCGTACCCGAACGAGGTGCTGGCCTATGAGGGGATGGCCTGGACCCTTCGGGCGCTCGGTCAGCATCGGGCCGCGGCCGCGGCAGCCGACACCGCCTACCAGCTCGACCCGTCGGCGGGGGTCCCGGCGATCAACAACCGGCTCTACGCCCTGATCTCGGTCGGCGATACAGCTGCGGCCCTCGCCGTCACTGGCGCGCTGGCGGCGCGTGACCCCCGGCCCTACCACGAGGCGAGGTACCTCACGGCGCTGATCCGCCGCGACTGGCCGGGCGCGCTCGCGGTGCTCGATTCCACGCTCCAGGGTCTCCCGGCAGACGACGCCGCCCGCCGCCGGGACTACCGCCGGCACGCGCCGACCCTGGCGCTGGGCCGGCTGGAGGAAGCCCGGGCGATGATTCCCGAGCTCGCTCGCATCGTGCCGCCGCGCCAGTTCGCGGTACGCGCTCTGATTCTCCAGGCCATCGCCGAGAGCGCGGCGGGCGACACCGGGGGCGCCCGCAGGCTGGCGTGGGAGGCAAAGGCCTGGGTGGACCGCGCCGACCTCTCGGCGGCGGCCCTCGCCCGGCTTCACGAGCGGGTGGCGATCCTGGGCGCGTGGCTTCGCGATCACCGGCTGGTCACGGCGGAGGGCGCTGCCCTTCGCCTTCTCGATGCCGGCCGCGGCCTCAGGAGTTACAGTCTCGCTCTGCGTACGGTGGCGGGCGCCCGGGCCGCACTTGAGGGGCGGCCTGCCGAGGCCGCCTGGCATCTCGCGGCGAGCCGGGAGGAGACCTTCCACGGGCGGTCGACCAGCACAGTGGCCTTGTTCGAGGCGGACGTGGCGATGCTTGCCGGTGACCGCGGCCGCGCGGCGGAGCTGTACCGCGCGGTGGAGCGGTTCCGGATCCCCGATCCCGATTTCGAGACCTGGCCCGTGCTGTCGGCGCTGGCCACGAGGCGGCTCGCCGGGCTGGATCGCTCCAACCGCGCCACCGGCGGGTCGCAGGCAGGGCGCGCTGCCGATGCCCTTCCGTACCGGCTGGGAGCCGGCGGAATGGTGGGGCGAGGCTCGCCCCCAGGCTCGAAGGCCCGGAGGTGCAAGGGCGTGCATTCCGGGTGCTCGTTCAGCTGGGAACGGGACTTGCCATCCCTGAGGTCCGTGAATGCTCAGGGGATGGCCTTTGGCTTTCAGCCGGTTGCGTCTCGTAGTCGCGGGCTGCATGCTGCCAGTCCTCCTGGCGGCGTGCGGCGACTCCACCGGGCCGGTGGCGCCGCCGGCCCCGCCGCCGGACTACTCTGACGCCCACGTCTCGATCACCAGCGATCCGGCTGCCTTCGCCAGCCGGATCACCTACCACGCCGAGGTGGTCCAGGTGGACCAGGTCGGCGTCGGGTACTCCAGGGCTGCGGCCACCAGCGGCTGGGCTGGTGGCAGTCAGTCGGCCATGCTTGCCCCGTCGCTGGAGTTGACGGCGGAGATCGCGCCACCTTCGATCGGCGGACAGCTTCTTCAGGCCACGTCCGTGGCGGTCCGGGGCAACCTCGCGGTCGTGAGTTACGCGATGATCGGCGAGCCGTACCTGGGTGGGGTGGACGTGATCGACATCACCAACGAAAGCCGGCCGGTCCTCAAGTCGCAGGCGCTCTACAAGAACATGGATGTCAACGCGGTCGACGTGCTCGGCGGCGACGTGCTGCTGGCTGGTGCGACCGGCGACGAGTCGCTGGAGGCCCCGGCGGCGCTGGACCTGCTCGAGCTGCGGGGCAGCGTGTTGGCCGGCGCGGCCAGTCGCCGTGCCGGGCTTTCCAGCTATGCCGGGACGGGTGTTACCGCCTCGGGCAACCGGGTCTATGCCACCGCGGGCGATGGTGGGGGTCTCTTCGTGCTGGACCGCAGTTCGCTGACGCTGGTCCGGTTCCTTCCGATGGACGACGCCCGATGGGTGGCTGTCGCGGGCGGTCGGGTTCTTGTGGCGCAGGGTACCCCGGGCCGGCTGGCCGTCCTTGACGAGGCGACGCTGTCCAGCCTGGGCACCTTCCCCTTTCAGGGCGCCGACGTGGCCGAGTCGAAGTCCACGGTCGAGGTGGCCGGCGGGAAGGCGTTCCTCGCCGCGGGCCCGGCAGGGGTGCAGGTGCTGAGCACGGTAACCGGCGCGCTGCTGGGCTCGGTACCCCGCCCGGATCCGGCGGAGCTGGGCCTGTCGCCCTCGGTGGTCGTGACCAATGCGGTGTCGGCGGAGGACGACCTGCTGTTCATCTCGAACGGCGAGGCGGGCGTCTACCTGGCCCAGGGCGCCACCGCCTTCTCGTCGACCGGCAGCGAAGCGCCCCAGACGATCGCGGTGCTCGGCCGGCTTCGGTTCGCCCGGCTCCAGTCCGCCAACCATGTGGCCTACCGGGCCAAGCATCTCCTGGTGGCGGGGGGCCTCGGCGGGCTCAAGATCGTTCGCGTGAAGTAGAGCTATCGGGCCAGCGCCCGCGGCTCGATCCCCGCGCCCAGCGTGAAGCTCGACCCCACCGCGCTCACCACCGCGCGGCGCCGGTCCAGCCCCGCCAGCTCCCGGAGCCGATAGACCGCTTCGATCCCGGTGCAGTGGGCGCCGAGCAGGTGCTGGAGGCCGGCCGCCCGGAGGTGGGCGGCGGTCCAGGCGAGTTGCTCGTCCGTGGCGCGGAAGAGGTGAAACCCGCCAATCGCGGCGTGGATCGGCGCCTGGCGGATTGCGCGCCGCGCAAACTCGACGGTGTTGATCACGCCGGCGTGACCGCACCCCGCGACCAGCACCAGCCCCTCCGCGGTGTCGATCACCAACGAGGCGTCTTCCGGGACATTGTCCTCGACCTCGCCCCGATCGGGTGTGGTCACGGTGCCGGTGACGCTCCAGTTCCGCTCGGGATGGACCCGGTCCACGGGGCCGGTGAACCACACGCCCGGGGCGAGCGAGGTCGGGCCGCCGTGCTCCACGAACGTTCCACCCAGTCGCTCAAACTCCGTCCGGAGTGGGAGGAGGCCGTTGTCCTCTCGGCCGTTGGGGCCGCGGCGGCTCCAGAAAATGCCCCGCGCCACGTGTGCGCGGGAGAGCGCGGCCGGGTTCGCGGTACGGAGTTCCCGCCGAAGCGTTACCAGGCCCCCCACGTGGTCGGCGTGGTTGTGGCTCAGGATCACGTCGGTCACGTCGCTCAGGTCGATGCCCAGCTCGCGGGCGTTGGCCAGGACCACGTCGGGGCGGGCGCCGGTGTCGAACAGGAACCGCCGGCCGTCCACTTCCACCAGCGCGGCGAAGCCCCATTCACCGATCCCGGCGCCAGGGTCGCCGGCGAGCATCGTGGACAGCACGGTCACTTTCACGTCGCGGGCCAGGGCCCCGGCGGCCGATGCACCATCGCCGGGTACTGTGGCCGGGTTGTGCGCAGGGGACCTGACCGCGGTGGCCGCCACGAGGGCCGCGAGTACGATTCCGACTCGAGTGACAAATGCCATGAATCCCTCACCAGCCTGGGGGTGACTCGCCGGGTCCGGCTTCGCCTCAGGGGCGGGATCGGGGCGACGGACCACGTCGCCCGCGAGGCGCGAGCCCCTCGGCGATGAGGTCGTCGACCCGGACCCCGGTGGCCTCCTGGATGAGCCGCCCGACTCCTTCGGCCGTCACCGGCGCGGGATCGGCCGCGCACCGGGCCAGAAGCGCGCGGGCCACCTCGCGAAAGGTCTGGCGGCCGCCGGTTTCCCGCCGGATCCGGTCGTCGATCGCCGCCGCCATCATGGCGCCGCGGGAAAACACTGCCTGGGCGATGCGAAACTCCTCCGAATAACGCTGCGACGCGATCCGGGACAGCTCCGGCACGCTGCGACCGCCAAGCGGCGGCCCGGAATCCCGCGCGGCCGCCTCGAAGCGGAAGGCCAGCAGGGCGCGCCGGGCCTCGTCCCTGCGGGGGTCGCTCCGGCCCAGCATGTCCGCGGCCGCGTACTGCCCCCACCCCTCGGAGAACCAGATCCCGTCGATCGGCTCGGGATAATCCCACATGAACGGGTAATATCCGGCGGGTGCACACCGCTTCGGAATCCAGGCGTGCGCCAGATGATGGAGCAGGTTGTAGAAGAACCGGGTCCGGTCGGGGCCGTTCATGCTCACGCGGCCGGCCTCGAAGCGGAAGGTGGCGCTCTCCAGGTGCTCCATCGAGAACCGGTACTCGTGGTCGGGCGACACCGGCCAGAGCGCTTCCAGCGACACGGTGAAGTGGGGGAACGGCGCCGACCCGAAGTACTCCACGGCCGCCCGGAGGGCCCGGTCGGACAGCATCGCCAGGGTGTCGACCTCGAAGGGACCCTCGGCGTAGACCGCCACCGTGAGCGGCACGGCCGACGAAAGTCGTCTCACGGTCAGATCGGGCCCACCCATGATCTGGCTGTCGGCGAGGTGGTAGAAGTCGCGGGCGCTCACCGTCAATGACCCGGTGCCGGTCCGTCCGGGGTCGAGCGTCGAGATCAACGGCCAGCCGGGCGGCACCGTGATCGAGAGCTGGATGGGCAGCGACTCCAGGCCATCGACGAATGCGAAGACGCTGTAGCCCAGCAGCCCCACGAACCCCGGGCGAACCCGAGACGCGTCACCGGCCGAGCGCACCTGTCGCTCCATCGCCGCCAGGTTGACGACATACTCGATTCGCTGAAGCGATCGCTGCCCGCTGGCCTCGACGAGCCAGCGGGTACCCTCCAGTGCGGCCAGTGGCAACGGCGCCCCGGCCGCGTCGCGGGCCGTGAGCCCGGAGACGAAGCGTCGGTACGGCTGACTGCCATAGCCCATCGGAATCGCCGCCGGCATGACCAGGTGCGCCGGGCTTTGGACGGCTTCGGACAGGGTGATCGTGACCTGGAGGACGGAATCGCCTGGTGCCAGGACCGCCCGATACTGGACGGCTGCTGCGGACTGGGCCACGACCGGCTGGCCGGATGTCGCCAGCGTGCCGGTGAGGAACGCGGCCCGGGTTGCGTCCCCCGCCACCCGCCACCATCCGCGGCGGCGGTGCCCGATCTGCGCCATCATGACCGAATTCTAGCCACTCTGCACGCCGGCCGCTCCATGCTGGCCCGCGCCCGTCGAGGCGTCATGGTTTGCAAGCGAGGGATGGGGGACTAGGTTCCACGTCCCCCCAGCATCGTCGAGCAAGCCCATGCGTCGGATCGTCCCCCCGCTGTCACTGTCCGCCATCGTTGCCCTGTCCGGATGCGGCGGCCAGGGGGGCGCCGCCGCGGATCGCGCCGACCACCCGGCCGGCCCCCCGCCCGTGGTGGACATCCAGGCCGCCGATTTCGCCTATCAGGCGCCGGACACGATCCCTGGCGGCTGGGTGACGCTTCGGATCCACAACGAAGGGCAGGAACTGCATCACGGCGCCCTGTATCGCCTCACGGAGGGGAAGACCATCGCCGACGTGATGGCGCTCGGACCCGGGGAGATGCCTGCCTGGATGGTGGCGGTCGGGGGCCCCAGCGCCCCGAATCCCGGCGGGATGCTGGAGGCAACGGTCAATCTTGCCCCCGGCAACTACCTCCTCATCTGCGAGGTCCCCTCGCCGGATGGGAAGCTCCACTTCATGAAGGGAATGCTCCGGCCGCTCACCGTGGTGGCACCGGCCCATCCGGCCGAGCCTCCGGCGGCCGACATCACGGTGCGGCTGACCGACTACGCCTTCACCTTCTCGCGGGAACTCACGGCCGGCCGCTATACGTTTCGAGTGGAGAGCGCGCCGGGGCAGCCCCATGAAGTGGTGATTGCCCGGCTGGCCGCCGGGAAGACGGCCGAGGATCTCCTGGCCTGGGTGGAGAAGATGGACGGTCCGCCGCCGGCCGAAGGCATCGTGGGGGGCACCACGGCCCTCGGCGCCGGGGAAGTGAACATCTTCCAGGCTGAACTCACGCCAGGCGACTACGCCGTCATCTGCTTTGTGCCCGACGCGCGGGACGGGAAGCCGCACGCCGCTCACGGGATGATGCGGACGATCCGGATCTCGTAAGAGGCCGTCGGATCGAGCATGTTTCCGGCCTCGCCGCTCTGCCAGCGAGGGCTACACATGACCGGTTTGCTCCGGTGCCGTCCCATCGGCGCCCTGTTTGTCGTCGGCGCGGCGCTGGCGGCCCAGCCGCTCGGAGCCCAGGGCGCCGCGGGAGCCTACTTCCCCGACCGGCACCCCGCCTGGGAGCGCCGGGCGCCGGCCCAACTCGGGATGAACGCCGCCCGCCTCGACTCGGCCATCGCCTTCGCGCGGGCCAACGAGGCCACCACCCCGCGGGACCTGGAGCAGGCCCACTGGGTCTCCCTGGGCCGCGAGCCGCACAGCGCGCCGATCGGCAAGTTCGCCCCCCGAGGCGACCAGACCGGTCTGGTCGTGCGGCAGGGCTACATCGTGGCCGAATGGGGCGAGCCCGACCGGGTGGACATGACCTTCAGCGTCACCAAGAGCTTTCTCTCGACTACCATCGGGCTGGCGCTGGACCGCGGGCTCATCGCCAGTCTGGATGATCCCGTCCGTCGGTACGTCACCACCGGCGAGTTCGACTCGGAACACAATCGCAAGATCCGCTGGGACCATCTCCTCCGGCAGACCAGCGACTGGGAGGGCACGCTCTGGGACAAGCCCGACTGGGCCGACCGGCCGCCGGCCAACCAGCCGCTGGTCGACTACATCAACCGGCCCCGGGCGGAGCCGGGCACGACCTACAAGTACAACGATGTCCGGGTGAACGTGCTGGCCTACGCGGGCCTCATGGTCTGGCGGCGACCCCTGCCGCAGGTGCTGCGGGAGCTGGTGATGGACCCGATCGGCGCGTCGAACACCTGGCGCTGGCTGGGCTACGAGAACTCCTGGGTGAACGTCGACGGCCAGATGGTCCAGTCGGTCTCCGGCGGCGGGCACTGGGGCGGGGGGATGTTCATCAGCGCCTTCGACCAGGCCCGGTTCGGCCTGCTCACGCTCCGCCGGGGGAAGTGGAAGGACCGGCAGATCCTGTCCGACCGCTGGGTGACGCTGGCGTTGACCCCCACGCCGGTGCAGACCGACTACGGCTTCATGAACTGGTTCCTCAACACCGACCGGCGGCGGTGGCCGAGTGCGCCGGCATCCACGTTCTGCCATCTGGGCAACGGGACCAACCTGATCTGCGGCATTCCGGAGCACGAGCTCGTGGTGGTGGCGCGCTGGATCCGGAACGAGGCGGTGGACGGCTTCCTCCAGCGGGTGGTGGCTGCGATCGAGGCGCCGAAGGGAGCCCGCTGATTCGATGATCGCCGCGAGCGGCGGCTCGGCATGTCAGGCTCGCCCGGTTTCCGCCGGGCTCGCGGAGCGTTGCAGCCGGAAGAGCTCCAGGATCTCGCGCTCGGTCGTCGCGTCCTCCGGCGCCCGGTCCCGCCGGACGCCCAGCATCCGGGGGAAGCGGAGCGCGTAGCCCGTACCTCCGCCGGTCGCGCCGCAGGTATGCCGGGGCGACCGGGTGATCTCGTCGGCCAGGACTTCCACCACCATCCGGGGCTCGCTCCAGACGTCCGCCACGATCCGGGAGTCCACCCGGCGCGGCGGCCCGGGCGTGGCGCGGCGGTCGAGCGCTGCACGGAGCGAACGCCATTCGGCGTCCGAAGGTCCGGAGCCGATCTTCGCCACGGTCCGGAAGCGATCCCCCTCGGGATCGTAGACCGCGGCGAGCAGCGAGCCGATGCCAAGGGCGGCGCGCTTGCCCCGGCCCCTCAGGTAGCCTACCAGCGCCAGGTCGACCGTGTCGCTGAGCCGCGAACGATCCACCCGCTTGAGCTTGATCCAGTCGAAGCCGCGCGCCCCGGCGCGATACGGCGCGTCGGGCCGCTTGGCGACGATGCCCTCGAGCCCGCGCCGGAGCATGGTCCGATACCAGGCCTCCAGCTCCTGTACCTCGTTGGTCACCAGCGCCTCGGCCACCTGCACGGGGGCGTCCGGAGCGGTCCGGAGCGCAGCCACGAGCCGGCGGCGCCGTTCCCTGAGGGGAAGAGCCAGGCAGTCCCGGCCGCCAAGCGCGAGCAGATCGAACGCGAAAAGCTTGAGCGGGTATCGCCGAGCGGCCTCGGAGACACCGTGACGCCGCTTGCGGGTGATGGTGACCTGGAAGGGAAGGAACCGCCCGGTCCGGGGGTCGTACGCGATGGCTTCGCCCTCCAGAATCGCCTCGCGGGCCCGCAGCTGCCGGCGGGCCGCAGCCTCCAGCTCCGGGAACATGGCAGTGACGTTCTCCAGCCGGCGCGTGAAGATCCAGACCCGATCGCCCTTGCGGTGCACCTGGACCCGGAGGCCGTCGTACTTGGGCTCGGCCTGGACCGTGCCGAGCCGCTCCACGATGGCCCGCGCCGACCGAAGCCGCTGGGCCAGGGCCGGGCGCACTGGCACCCCAACCCGGGGCGCAATCCGTTCCAGGCCCCGCGATCCGCGGGCAAACGCCAGGCGGACCACCTCGCCGAGATCGGACCGGACGTTGTAGGCGTGCTCCACCATGGCCTTTCGGCGGCGATCGCCGAACGCGGCGGCGGCCGTGGCCTCGATCACGGTGGAATCGCCGACGCCCAGGCGGAGGCGGCCCTGCGCGATCCGAACCAGATACCGGGCCTCGGCGGGGTCGGCATGGCGGAGGAGCCGGGCCAGCAGGCCAACCTTGCGCTCGACGGCGCCGACCCCTGCGCTACGGGCCACAGCGAGCAAGGCGTCGTAGGCCTCCTTCACCGCGAGCCGTCGCCGGGGCTGGGTCCGGATGAGCGCCTGGGCCGTGGATCCCAGATCTCCCGTTCGCCGGTAGGTCGCGGCCACGGTTGCGTCCGGGACGCCGCCCGCCTGGGCGATGGCCCGGGCCAGCAACCGCTCGCCGGCGCCGACCTCCACTCCTTCGAATGGCGGACGGAGCTGGCCTTGCAGGAGATAGGCTACCCGGGGCAGGTCGGCGCGCGGGGCCCGTTTGAGCAACCTGGCGACAATCTCGATCGAGGCCAGGCGGGAGGTGGTGCCCTCCAGCTCGGCGAAGGCCTGGGCGAGGTGGCGAAAGGGAAACCGGATCGCGCTCTCCCGTTGGCTACCGGCCGCCCGCGCCGAGCCGCCGGCGTTCCTGCCAGAGCCGCTTCATCAGCTGGATCTGGCCCACGTGATAAGCGTCATGCATCGCGATACCGAGTATGGTCTCGCCATAGGTCCACCTCCGGCCGCCCTCAGGCCGGCGGCCCAGCCGGCCGCGCGGCACCTTCGCCACGGTCCGGAGCAACAAGCGATGCTCCCGCTCCAGCAGCGCCTTGTCGGCCGCCCAGGCCGCCTCGGTGGGCCGGTCGGGCTGACTCGGAAAGTTCGCGGGACTCCGCTCGAAGTCCGGACCGCCGCCCCCGAGCCGCCGGCGCACCGCATACTTCCAGTAGGCGAGGTGGAGCATCAGCTCCCAGATGGTGTGACGGCCGGGCGCCGGGCGCCAGCTGGCCTGCCGGGCCGACACGCCCTTGAGCGCGCCCAGCGGCGACGGCCCGCCGTGCCACCCTCCGCGGCCCGGACGGGGCTGGATGTTCTCGACCAGCAGACGGATGATGGGGTCGGCCATGGTCCCGCGGGCCTCGAGTTCAGGGGAGGAACTTGGGGAGCCCGAGGGAGATTCCCTTGCCGGGCAGAGTGATCAACGTGGAGGTCCCGTGGGTGAGCAGGGTCCCGTCGCCATCGGTGATTCGGGCCTCCGCATAGCTCAACGAACGGCCCGACCGGAGGCACCGGCCTTCGGCGATCAACATCCCGCCCGCCGCGGGCGCGAGATAGTTGAGCTTGAGGTCGACGTTGACGAGCCCGGCGTCCTCCGGGAGCAGGGAGAACGCGGCCCAGAACGTGGCCGTGTCGATCAGCGTCGCAAACACCCCGCCGTGCACAATCCCGAAGGGCTGGAGGTGGCACTCGGCGACGGTGAGCTCCACCCGGGCCGTGCCCTCGCCAATCGCCGCGATGTTCATCGGCAGGTGGCGCGGGAACGGGCTCGTGTTCACGGCCTGGTAGAGTCGTTCCAGGTAAGCCGGATTGAGCGACAGGCTCGGCGCCCGGGCGGTCATCGGAGTGCCTGGTATACCAGGCGGCGGAAGTCCGCTTCCAGTGGATAGGCCGCGAACGGGAAGAACTGGGTATACACCGCCGCACTCAGTTGGCGCGCCGGATCGAGGAAGAAGAAGGTGTTGCCGTACCCGCCCCATCCGGCCCGGCCCACGTCGTTCGCCGGGCCCGGCTCCGCGTCGACCACCACGCTGAAGCCCAGCCCGAAGCCGGAACCACCGATGCCGCCGATCGGGCTGATTGGAACCAGCTCGCCCGGAAGCTGGTTGCGGAGCATCGCGGCGACCGTGCCGCGCTGGAGCAGCCGGATGCCGTCCAGCTCGCCCCCGTTGAGCAGCATCTGGGTGAAGCGCAGGTAGTCGACGGGGGTGGACACCAGACCGCCCCCGCCCGAGAGCACCGTGGGAGACCGGGTATAGCGCCCACTGTCGGGCGAATCGCTGAGGACGAACCGGCCGTCCTGCCTGGCGTAGTACCCGGTGAAGCGAGCGCGCTTCCCTGCCGGGACCTCGAAGAAGGTGTCCTTCATCCCGAGCGGCTTGAAGATCCGATCCTCGAAAAACCGGTCCAGCGACTGCCCCGATACCACTTCGACAATCCGGCCCACCAGGTCGGTGCTGAAGCTGTAGTTCCACCGCTCGCCAGGGTGGGCCACGAGCGGCAGGGCGGCGAGCCGGCTCACCAGATCCGCCAGGCTGGTGGCCTGCTCTGCGGGCGCCGCCGCCCGGTAGAGCGAGTCGACCGGGGTCTGGCCGAAATAGCCGTACGTGAGGCCCGAGGTGTGGCGCAGGAGATCGCGGACTGTGATCGGGCGGCGCGGGGCCACCAGCCCCGCCGGTGTCCAGACCCTGGCTTCGGCGAAGGCGGGCAGGTACCGGGAGATCGGATCCTCCAGGCCGATCCGTCCTTCCTCGACCAGGATCATGGCCGCGACGCTGGTGACCGGCTTGGTCATGGAGTAGATCCGGAAGAGATCGTCGCCCCGCATCGGGGTGCCGGTCTCGACTTGCCGGAGGCCGAAGGCCTTCCAGTGCACCAGCCGCCCGCCGCGGGCCACCGTCACCACGATCCCGGGCAGGCGGCCGTCGGCCACGTAGGCGTTCATCGCGGAATCGAGCCGGGCGAGTCCCGCGGCGCTGAAACCGGCCTCGCCCGGCGTGGCCGCGGGCAGCGGCTGCGCGACAACCAGCGTCGGAACCGCCAACCCTGCCGCGAGGCCGAGCACCACGCACCATCGAGCCATGTACCCTCCGGCGAGATTGGGATTGGTCGAAGCCCGACAGCAATTTACCGCCCTTGCCCTTCGAGGGCCGACCGTTGCGCTCCTCCACCTGTCAGGCCAGTATGGAGCCTCGTCCCAACCACGCCCCTGGAGCCTGCCAATGTCCCGGTCCGCCGTCCTGCTGGTCTCGCTTGTCCTCATGGCTGGTTTGGCGGGCTGCCGGCCCGTCGAGTCGGAAGGTGGTGGGCCTTACGACCTGGTCATCGAGGGCGGCCGGGTGGTGGACGGCACGGGCGCGGCCTGGTTCTACGGCGACGTGGCCATCCGCGGCGACCGGATCGCCCGGGTGGCGCACCGCGGCGCGCTGTCGCAGGTGCCCGCGACGGCCCGCCTCGACGCCCGCGGGATGGTCGTGGCGCCGGGCTTCATCGACATCCAGAGCCACTCCCGGGCGGCCTTCCTCCGCGGCGACGGCCGGGTGGTGAGCAAGATCACCCAGGGCATCACCACGGAGATCATGGGCGAAGGGTGGACCAACGCCCCCGCCAACGAGCGCACCCTGGCAGGGGGCGACGTCGTCGATCCCGAACTCCAGGAGCTCTCGCGCTCGTTCATGGGCTATGGCGGCTTCGGCCGCTGGCTCGAGGCCATGGAGGCCAACGGGGCCTCCGCCAACGTCGGTTCCTTCGTGGGCGCCACCACGATCCGGGTCTACGGCATGGGGCAGGCGATGGGCCCCGCCGACCCGGCGGCGCTCGATTCGATGCGGAGGGCAGTCCGCTGGGCCATGGAGGACGGGGCCTTCGGGATCGCCTCGGCGCTGATCTACCCGCCCGGCAACTTCGCCTCGACCGAGGAGCTGATCGAGATCAACAAGGCGATGGCGCCCTACGGCGGCGTCTACATCACCCACATGCGGTCCGAGGCCGATCAGGTCCTGGAGGCGATGGACGAGGCCATCCGGATCGGGCGCGAGGCCGGGGTGCCGGTGGAGATCTACCACCTCAAGGCGGGCGGCCGGCGCAACCACTACAAGATGCCGCTCATGATCGCCAAGATCGACTCGGCCCGGGCGGCCGGGCTCGACGTCCAGGCGGACATGTACCCCTACATCGCCGGCGGCACCGGCCTCTCCGCCTGCCTGCCGCCGGCCGTGTCCGAGGGTGGCAAGCTCTACGAGCGACTCCGCGACGAGGCCGAGCGGGCCCGGATCCGGGCCGAGATCCTGGCGCCTGGCGTCAAGGACTGGGAAAACCTCTGCGATCTGGCCACGCCGGACGGGGTGCTGGTGCTGGGCCTCCGGAAGGACGAGAACAAGCAGTGGGCCGGCAAGCGGCTGTCGGAGATCGCCCGAGCCATGAACAAGGACTGGGTGACCACCGTGATGGATCTGCTCGCCTCG
Source organism: uncultured Gemmatimonas sp. (assembly GCA_964521535.1). GTDB lineage: Bacteria > Gemmatimonadota > Gemmatimonadetes > Gemmatimonadales > GWC2-71-9 > SHZU01. The sequence continues at coordinate 16,735 of CAZFSA010000002.1, read as the reverse complement.
GAGGAACAGCGGATCGGCACCATCTACTTCATGATGAGCGAGGACAACGTCAAGCTCGGCCTCCGGCAGCCCTGGATGAAGATCGGCACGGACGCCGGCGGGATGGACCCCGACTCGGCCACGGGCCTGGCGCATCCCCGGACCTACGGCACCTATCCCCGGATTCTCGGCAAGTACGTGCGCGACGAAGGCGTGCTCACGCTGGAGGACGCGATCCGCAAGATGTCCTCGGCGGTGGCCACCCGGCTCTCGATCGAGGACCGGGGGCTGCTCAAGGCGGGGATGTACGCCGACGTGGTGGTGTTCGACCCGGCCACCATTGCCGACCGCTCGACGTTCGAAGAGCCGCACCAGCTGTCGGTCGGGGTGCGGCACGTGTTCGTGAACGGGGTGGCGGTGGTGCGGGACGGGGTCCACACCGGCGCCAAGCCGGGGCGGGTGGTGCGGGGGCCGGGGTACCGGGCGGTGCGCTAGTCGCGACGCGGCTACCCGCTCCCCGCGCTCGAGACCGCGGATCCGCGGCGCTGGCTCCGGGCAACTTAGCCGTGGGCCAGGAGATGGCGGGCCACGGCGTGATACGCCGGCAGAGACGTCGGGTCGAGGTTGACGTTGGCCGCGAGCGGATGCGACGCGAACCGCGCGATTACCATCTCCGCCCGGGGATCGATATAGAGCGCCTGCCCGTGGATCCCGCGCGCGGTGTAGGCCCCGTGCTCGTTGTGCGACACCCACCACTGGTTCCGGTAGCTCCAGCCCTGGAGCAGGGTGTAGCCCGCCAGCGCGAAGTGGTCCCGATTGCCGCCGCGGCGGATATCGTCGACCACCGGCCTGGGCACGATCTGGATCCCGTTCCAGAGGCCCCCGAGCCGCATCATCTCGCCGAAGCGGGCCAGGTCGCGGAGCGTCAGGTTGTATCCCCCGCCGGCGAACTCGGCCCCGGTGGGATCCACGATGAAATAGCCGTCCTGCTCCACGCCAAGCCGGGACCAGAGTCGGTCGTGGAACAGCTGACACAGTGTGCCGCCGGTGATCCGCCGGAGAATCCAGCCCAGTGCATCGGTGTTGACGGTCTTGTAGGCGACCCGCTCGCCATGAGCGCTCCCTTTGCGGAGCGTGGCGAGGAATTCGTAGAAGGAATCCGGTCCCTGATAGCCCGGCGGCCTGGGCAGGAAGCCCCCGGCCCGACTGAACTCCCAGACGGGCGAGTTGGGGTCGGTGTAGTCCTCGGTGTAATCGAGGCCCGTGGTCATGTCGAGGAGCTGCCTCACGGTGGCGTCGCCGAAGCCGCTCGCCGCCAGTTCCGGCAGGTACGTGGAGACCAGGGCCTGGTCATCCAGTCGGCCTTCGGCGATCAGCGTGGCGGCGAGGGTCCCGACGAAGGACTTGGAGACCGAGTAGGCGATGTGCTGCCGGTCAGGGTCGAGCGCGCCGAAATAGCGCTCGTACACGATCCGGCCCCGATGCAGGATCAGGATCCCGTCGGTATAGTTTGCCCCGAGCGACTCGGCCCAGGTCATCGAGTCGGACCGCCCAAGAGGCTGGAACCGGACCGGGTCGAGGTCGTCCCGTTCGGCCCGGGGGAACGGAACCACAGGGTGATTCCGGCGGGGCACCACCGCCGTGGGCTGGAGCTGGCGGAAGTTCGAGAACGCCCACCGGGTGGCGGGAAAGCGGAAGAAGCTCGAATCCGAGAATCGGATCACCTTGTCGGCGGGGGGCGGCGAGCCCACCATCCAGCCGAGTCGGACGGGGTCGGTGGCGTCGGCGTCGAGGGCGGTCATGGGGGGTCGGGAACGGGTTCGCCAATCTACTGGCGTGAGGCCCATCCCGCCTGCGGCCGGGATCGTGTCCCCGTCCGGGTCACGCCCGGGTCACAGGGGCGGCTCATCTTGCCGCCGGGTTCGGTGCCGTACCCCGCCGGCGGGCTGCCGGTATCGCTTTCGATGGGAGCTGGATCTTGCCCCGGTTGCCTGTTGTTTCGCTCGCTCTCGCCGCCGTCCTGGCCCTGGCCGCCCTGCCAGCCGTTGCTCAAGCGCCCGCCCGGGAGCGGGCCTGGCGGCTGGCGCTCGGCGGTGGGTTCTACCAGGTGGATGACCTGGTCGGCACACCCCTGGTGCCGGCCGCCTCGCTCACCAGGACGCTGGGACGGAATGGGTTCGTGGGGCTCGAGATCACCGGGATCTTCAACCAGGGGTTCTACAGCCTGAACGCCCTGGCCGGGGATCTTGATCTGGGGGTGCGTTTCCCCATGGATCCGTTCGAGTTGTCGCTCTCGGCTGGGCCGAGCGGCATCCTGGGCGGCGACTCGGACGGGACGCCGTATACGGGCGGTGGCGTGCATGGCGCGGTCGGGGCCACGGCCTGGGTCACCAATTCCGTCGGCCTCCAGGCGCGGGGGCGGGTCCGGTACTGGTGGGGCGTGGCCAACGAGGCGCTGGCCGGCCTCTCCCTGGGGCTCGTCGTCAAGCTCTAGTCTGGTCCGGCTCGGCTTCACGAGGGGCGGGCGGACGCGGTATCATGGACGGACCGATCCCGATTCCTCCTTCGGAGAGCCCCGTCCATGCCCGCGTCGCAGAGCTACGCCAATCACAAGCGGTATGTGTTTGGCTATCACGGTATCCTGTTCCTCATCCTGACCCTCAACCTCGCGTGGTCCATCCGCGAAGCCGCTCGCGACCCCGGCGTCGACTCGCTGATGGATGTTCTCGTCGCGGTGGGGCTGATCCTGCTGGCCTGGTATGCCAGGGCGTTCGCCCTCACGGTCCAGAATCGCGTGATCCGCCTGGAGGAGCGACTCAGGCTGGCGCAGCTCCTGCCCGACGACCTCAGGGGCCGGATCGACGAGCTCGGCACCGGCCAGCTGGTGGCACTCCGCTTCGCCTCCGACGCCGAGGTTCCAGCCCTGGTCCGGCGGGTGCTGCTGGAGAACATCCGTGACCAGGACACGATCAAGCGCGCCATCACGGTGTGGCGACCGGACTACCTCCGGGTTTGAAACCGACCCGATCCCGTTGCCGAAATGAGTCCATGGTGTTCCCACTGATCGTGGTGCTGGCACTGGCGCAGGCGCCGGACGCCCGGGCCGAACTCGTCGAGGCAGACCGACGGCTCGCTGCCGCGTCCGGGGAGCTGGGGCTTCGCGTCGCGCTTGCCGGTGTCCTGGCGGACGATGCGGTGCTGGTCCACGCTGGCGCGCCGGTGCTGGTAGGGGTCGCGCCGATCCGCGCCGCATTGGCGCAAGACCCGGAGCTGGATTCCGTTTCGGTGACCTGGGAGGCGACTCACGCGTTCGTGTCCTCCGACGGTGGGTTCGGAGTGACGACCGGCACGCTCGCGGTCCGCCGGGCTGGCGCCGGCGCACCGGGGACCGGGAGCTACATCGCCGCCTGGCGTCGCCAGGGCGGTCGTTGGCACGTGGTGGGGTTGATGCAGGGAGGAGTCACGGCTGGCACCCGGGTGCTCTTCGACCCCGCATGGGGGCCCCGCGAACTGCCGCCGCTGGAACCCTCCGGCCCCGCGGCCCCGATGATCCAGGCCGACCGCGATTTCGCCGCCCGAGCGGGTGTAGTGGGGGCGGGACGGGCGTTCCGCGACTACGCCGCTCCCGATGCCTTCCTCCCGCGAGGCGGTGGTCCGCCGATCGACGGGCCCGAGGCGATCGGCGAGGCGGTCGCGCGTCGCCAGGCGGACTGGAGCTGGTATCCGGTGGCGGCCTTCGCCTCGGCGGCGGGCGATCTTGGCGTCACGATGGGGCAGGCGGTGATCCGACCGTCGGGGGGCGGCGATCCGGTGTACAGCAAATACCTCACCGTGTGGCGCCGGCAGGGGGACGGCTCGCTCCGGTTCCTTACCGACGGAGGGAACCCGAGGCCAGCTCCCTGACGGCCGATGCCGGCGCACGGGTTCAGCGCGCCGGTCACCAACTCGAAGGCCGGAGGTCCCGACCTGTGTGGGCGCCCCTGACGTCTCCCTGACGCTGTCGGAGTAGACATGGCGGGAAGTCAGGGAGGCCGTCATGGCAGGCGTGCCGTTGGGGGAGGGCCTGGAGAGGACGGACCTGCCGGGCGGGACATCGCTGGCGATCCCCTCGGTTGGCGCCTACTTCCGCCGATACTGGCTGGCGCCGGCGCTGGCAGCGACCGGATTCGGTCTCGCGGTCACGGCTTTCATCACGGGGGGCTCCGCGCTGGGCGTGGGCGCCGGGGCCTGTCTCGTTATGAGCGACCTGCTGTGGCGGCGCAGCAAGCGCCCGACAGACAGCGAGTTCGAGGCGTGGAGGGCTGCCGTAGGGGAAGAGCTGTGGTTCCGATCCGCCGGCGGAAGCGATTCCGACCCGGACGGCTCCCCGCTCCCCGTTGTGTTCGGCCCGGCGGCCAGAACTGGGGGTGCTCGGCCGGCAAGCCGGTGGCCCGGCCGGGTGGGGGGCGACGGGGTGGTCCGATTCGAGGCCTATCGGGTCGCGGTATTTCGCATCGCCGCAGGCCGGCTCTGGTGGTCCGTCTACCACGTGGACGGAGTGGCCGGACGAGCCTGGCTGGAGGCGAGCTACGCCGCCGCGCCCAGCGCGCTACGGGGCGCGGAGGTGAGGGTCGAGCCCATCCCTGCTCCGCCCGGTGGGCCGGCCGTCGAGTTGCAGGGTCGCTTCTTCGTGCTGCACGGCATGGCCGGGCCGCTCCTTCGCCTGCAGTTGGACGCAATTTCGCCATCCGGGTCGAACGCCGGGGCCAGCGGGATCGCACCGATTTCGGCGCAGCTGGTGGCCTCCCGGATCGAGCGACTTCTTGATGCCGAGGCGCCCCGTGGCGGGGCGCCTGCAGGCCGCTAGCTTGGGCGCGGAGCACAAGCCGGAGGCGGAGGTCGTCAGCCGCCTTCTTCTGGTGCGGCGCTGACTGGGGGGGGAGCGGCCCGTCCCCTTACCAGCCAGCGGGCTGGCAGGCATTATTCCCGGCCATGTCCCTCCCGGCCGGATCCGGCTCCCCGCGGTACCCCGACCTGACCGAGGCGGAACTGGCGGAAGCGCCGGTCGAGCGCGCCGAGACCATCCCGTCCAGCTGGTACACCGACCCCGCATTCCACGCCCTTGACCGGGACGCCGTGTTCGCCCGGAGCTGGCAAGGGGTGGGGCACCTCGGGATGCTGCCCGAGCCTGGCTGCTACTTCACCGCCACCGTGGCCGACGATCCCGTGATCGTGCTGCGGGACCGGAACGGCCGCCTCCGGGGCTTCTACAACGTCTGCCGCCATCGCGGCGGCCCGCTGGCCATCGAACCCACGGGCTGCGTCAAGGCGCTCACCTGCAAGTACCACGGCTGGACCTACCTGCTCGACGGCTCGCTTCGCGGCGTACCCCAGTTCGACCGGACCGAACTCTTCGACCGGAAGGACTATGGCCTGATCCCGCTCCGAACCGGTACCTGGGAGGACTTCGTCTTCGTGAGCCTGGCGGAGCATCCCGAGCCCCGGCTTGGGACCCTGCTCGAGGGCATTCGCGAGCGGATCCATCCGAACCGGCTGTCCACCAAACGCCTGGTCCGACGGGTGGACTACGAGGTGCACGCCAACTGGAAGGTGTATGTCGACAACTATCTTGAGGGATATCACATCCCCCACGTCCATCCGGAATTGAACCGGGCGCTTGACTACACCGCCTACCGGACCGAGCTCCATCCCTGGTACTCGCTCCAGCACAGTCCGCTCCAGGCCGACAACGTCTACACCGGCTCGGGTGGGGGCGAAGCGTTCTACTACTGGGTCTGGCCCAACCTGATGCTCAACATTCTGCCGCACCGGGTGCAGGTGAACCTGGTGCTGCCCGACGGACCGCACCGTTGCCGGGTGATCTTCTGGTACTACTACGACGATCCGGACGCGCCCGGCCGGGCCCGCCAGATCGACGAGGACGTGGCCTACAGCGAGTCGGTGCAGCGCGAGGACCGGGAGATCTGCGAGCGGGTGCAGCAGGGGCTCGCTTCGCGGGCCTACGATCGCGGCCGCTTCTCGCCGGACATGGAATCCGGCGTCCACCACTTCCAGACGCTGCTCAAGCGGACCTACTCGGCCTGCCTGCGCGCGGTCCGGTTCTCCGACTGGACGCCGGAGACGGTTCGCATCACCCGCGCTCCCCGTTCCTGACGTCCGGCAGGCACCTCCCACCTGGCGAGGTCCAGTGCACACCGACCCTCCAAGCGACTCGAACGACGATGGCCTGAAACCCGTCCTCGGCCTGCTCGACGCCACCATGATCAACGTGGGGACGATCGTCGCCTCGGCGATCTTCCTGATGCCGGCGATCATCGCGGCCAAGTTCTCCGCGCCGGGGCCTGCGATCCTGGTCTGGGTAGCGGGCGCGCTGGTGTCGCTCTGCGGCGCCCTCTGCGTGGCCGAGCTGGGTGCGGCCATGCCGCGAGCGGGCGGACAATTCGTCTACCTCACCCGGGCCTTCGGGCCGGTGTGGGGCTACCTCTACGGCTGGGGCAGCTCCGTGGTCATCAACCCAGCGTCCGTGGCGGCGATCGCGGTAGCCTTCGCCACCTACCTGGGGCAGTTCTTGCCGATGGGGCCCTGGGGAATCAAGGCGGCCGCCATCGGCTCGATTCTCGTGCTCACGGTGGTCAACTGCTTCGGCGTCAAACTGGGCGCGGTGGTCCAGAACGTCCTCACGTTCTTCAAGCTGGCCGCGGTGGTCGGCATCGTGTTGGCGGCGGTGACGCTCCCTGGCGGGTCGGCGGCCAACCTGACGCCGTTCTGGCCCAGGGAGTCCTTCTGGTCGCTGATCGGACCCCTGGGCGTGGCGATGGTGGCCGTCCTCTGGGCCTATGACGGGTGGATCGAGATCACGTACGTGGGCAGCGAGCTCCGCCGGCCGGGCCGGGACCTGCCGCTGTCGATCGTCTTCTCGGTGGCGGCCGTGGCGGTACTGTACATCGCTGTGGTCATCTCGTTCACCTACGTGCTGGGCCACTCCGCCGTGGCCCATTCCGAGCGCGTGGCGGCGGATGCGATGACCGTGGTCCTCGGCGTGGCCGGCGCCTCGGTGATCGCCGGGGCGATTCTGGTGTCCACGCTGGGCGCCAACAACGGGATCATCTTCACCGCCGCCCGGATCCCCTACGCGATGGCCCGCGAGGGCCGCTTCTTCCGCTGGGCCGGGAGGCTGAACCGGCGCTACCAGGTGCCGGTCACCTCGCTCGCGGTCCAGGGCGCCTGGGCGGCCACGCTGGTGCTGGCGGGCACCTACGAGCAGCTGGCCACCTACGTGGTGTTCGTGGCGTTCCTGTTCTACGCCATGTCCTGCGCGGCGGTGATGGTGCTCCGGCGGCGGGAGCCGGGGCTGGCAAGGCCCTACCGGGCGTGGGGCTATCCGGTCACGCCGGTCGTGTTCATCGCCTTCGCGCTCTTCCTGGTGGGGAACACCATCGTGGAGACGCCGCTCGAATCGCTGGTGGGCGGCGGCCTCCTGGCCCTGGGTCTGGCGTTCTACTACGGTCTCGGCTGGCACCGGGGCCGGCGCGACTAGAGCTCCCCGCTTGACCGCCGTACTCGAAGTGCGGGGCGCCCGGCGCCACTACGGCGAGGGCCGCGGGCTTCATGGGGTGGATCTCTCCGTCCGCCGGGGAGAGATCTACGGCCTCCTGGGGCCGAATGGCGCGGGCAAGACCAGTCTGATCCGGGCCATCTCGGGCCGGCTCCGGCTCGACGGCGGGTCGGTCCGCCTTGCCGGGGGCGATCCCCGCAACGATCGGCGAGTGCGGCGGGCGCTGGGCCTCGTGCCCCAGGAGCTCGCTCTCTATCCCGAGCTGACGGTCCGCCAGAACCTGGAGCTGTTGGGGCGGCTGGCCGGCCTCGGCGGGCGTGAAGCCCGCCAGCGGACCGGCCCCGCGCTCGAGTGGATCGAGCTGGCCGATCGCGCCAACAGCGCGGTGAGCGAGCTCTCGGGCGGGCAGAAGCGGCGGGTGAACCTGGCCGCCAGCACGCTGCACGACCCCGCGTTGCTCCTGCTCGACGAGCCTACGGTGGGAGTGGACCTGCCGGCCCGCGAGCGGCTGCACGGCCTCCTGCGCGATCTCCGCGCCCGGGGCGCGGCGCTCCTGCTTGCCACCCACGACCTCGATCAGGCGACTGAACTCTGTGACCGGGTCGGGATCCTCGTGGACGGCGCCCTGCGAGCCGAGGGGACGGTGCCAGAGCTGGTGCGGGGAGCGTTCGGGGCGGCGGGTGAACTGGTGCTCACCCTTCGCGCCGAGCCCGAGGCCCGGGCCCGTGAGGTTCTGACCGAGGCGGGCCTGGCGGCGGGCGTGGACGCACGCATCTGGTCGGGTGGCGTCCCGGGCGGGGTCGACGCGGTGCCCGCCCTGCTTCACCGGCTCGAGGCGGCCGGGGCGGCGGTGGTGGAGACCCGGGTGCGAGAGCCCGGGCTTCGGGGCGTCTTCTTCCGCCTGGCGGGCCGGGAGCTGGACCAGTGATCGGCGTCGTGTTCCGGGCAATGGCCCTTGCGTTCCTGCGCGACCGCGCGGCGCTGGCGATGAGCGTAGTGCTCCCGGTGGCGGTGTTCCTGGTGTTCGCCGCGATCTTCGCCGGCGCCTCCGGCGAGCAGCTCCGGATCGCGGTGGCCGTGGCCGATGAGCAGCGGTCGCCGGAGTCGATCCGGCTGCTCCGGGCGCTGGCCCGGGACGCCGCGCTCGATGTGACTGGACCGATCCCGTCCGCCGAGGTTTACCAGCGGGTGCGCCGCGGCGCGGCCGACGCCGGGCTCGTGATCCGGGCAGAGGCGCGGCCGGTCGCGGACCTCACCGGCGACGGCCCCGCCCCGATCGCCATCGTGGTCGACCCGGTGCGGGCCGTGGCGGCCCGGGTGCTCACCGGCCAGGTGCAGAACGCCTACTTCTCGGCCCTGCCCGACGTGGCGCTCCAGAGCGTGGCGGAGCTGCTCGGCCGGGGGTTCATCGAGTACACCGACGACCAGCTCCAGCAACTGGACGAACGCTTCGGCGAGCTCAGGGACGAGATCACCGCCGACTCGGCCGAGGCGGGCGCCGAGAGTCCTTTCGACGGACTCACGGTCCGCGAGCCGGTCGGTGGACCGGGGCTGGCGCGGAGCCACGTAGCCTACTACGCCGGTGCCGTGGCGCTGCTCTTCCTGCTCTTCTCGGCCGTGCACGGCGCGCTCTCCGTCCTGGAAGAGCGGGACTCGGGGCTGCTCGACCGGCTGCTGGCCGGGCCCGGGGGGATGGGGGCCGTGGTGGGCGGCAAGTTCCTGTTTCTGGTGGTGCAGGGCGCGCTTCAGGTGACGGTGATCTTCCTGGTGGCGTGGGCGCTTTACGAGGTGCCGCTCTTCGCCCGGCTGCCGGCGTTCGCGGTGGTGACGCTCGCCGCCTCGCTCGCCGCGGCCGGGCTGGCGATGGCGCTCACCCTGGCGTGCCGGACCCGGCGGCAGGCACAGACGCTGTCCAACATCGCGATCCTGGTGATCTCGGCGGTTGGCGGGGCCATGGTGCCCCGGTTCCTGATGCCCCCGGTGCTCCAGCAGGTGGGATGGCTGACGCCCACCACCTGGGGGGTCGAGGCGTACAGCGCACTCTTCTGGCGCGATGAGCCCCTGGCCGCAGTGCAGCTGCCGGTGGGGCTGCTGCTGGCGGCTGGGCTTGGCGCGCTCGCCGTGGCGCGGGTCCTGGCCAGGCGGTTCGAGCGGCTCTGAGCCTCGCCCATTCACCACGCAACGGGGCCGCCGCCAGCCGTGCGCTGCCAATATACCGCCTCGATTTCCCGCGCACACACCGCGGGGGCTTGCTGGATGCTCCTACCCCAGTAGGTGAGCACAAGCCAGCCATTCCGTTGGAGCCAGTTACGCTTCCGTGCGTCAAGTTCCAGCGTGTCTTGGTTTCCGTGAAAGGCGAACCCGTCGCAGAACACCGCGATCTTGGCATCCGGATATGCGAAGTCCGGTACAGTGATGATACGCTCGCCGTCCCGCACTTCGTATTGCATGGTCGGGATCGGCAGCCCCGGGATCAACCTCAGTGCTTCCAGCAGCTGCGCCTCGATGGCCGACTGCGGTCCGGTGCGCCTGCTTCCCGGGGCCGACGGCGCAAGCTCCTCCTGTCTTGCCTCCAGTGCGGCTCGAAGCGTCCGCGCCCCGGCGCCGGCCACGGTGGGCGCCTCCCCAACCGGGTCCATCGCGGCGATGGCCGCCAGAAGATCGCGAATGCTGTCCTTGTCGAAGAAGGCGTGCCAGCGCTGGTTGCGGTAGTGCTTGAGACACAGATAGCAACCGCGGAGGCACTGGTGCCCATAGAGCCGCTGCTGCGCCGCACGGGCCACCTCGGGCAACCGGCGCGCCATCTCCTCCACATAACCGGCGCCGCCTGGTACCGTTTCGTAAAAGACCACCTCGTCGGCCACGTCGCCCGGCCTGGCGCTTCGGGGAAAGGCAGCCAGTTCGTAGGGCTCGAGTTCCAGCAGGTCGCCCGCGCCGGCCAGCAGTGCCTCCGCCAGGGTCACCGCCGTCGGCGACAAGGTCGTGCGGCCCTCAGTCCTTGCATCCTCGCGGGTCGGGAAGCTCAATACCAGACAGTCACTCCGGAACTCATAGCCCAGTACCAGCGAAGCAGGCTCCCCCGCGCAGAGTCGAGCATGGTTTTCGCGCCACGTCTGGACGGCCTTCGCATGCTCCACATCGTGCGGATCCTGAGGCAGATGCCGCCCGCAATCGGGGCAGAGCCAGAAGCGCCTGGCGTCCCCGGTCTTGGAGTCCGGTCGTCCCCAGTTGGTGACGACCACAGGCGCCAGGCGATGGAGTTCGACTGGCGTGAAGGGATACGCGAAGAGCGTGACGTTGCTCTGGTCAGTCGCCAGCAGGCTCTCGCGGCGAACATGGTATTGCCGTTGCCGCGACTCCTCGTCGGACCCGATCCGCAACGACTCCTCGGCTTCGAACGCATCCACGAAAACGCAGTCAACCGCCGGCGGTAACGGCGCCTCGCACCGAGCGCAGGTGTTGCGGGGTTGCTCGGTGATCTCATCACACCGATCACAGAAGCGGAACGACCGGAGGCGGCCCGAGGCCTCCGCGTCGGACCGCGTGGGGCGGTCTCCGGAGCGCCCCGGTCCACCCGCGAAGAGCGCCCGAATGGACCGGAGCTTGTGCCCGTTGGCGTACACGTAGTTCCCCGGCGCAAACTCCTCGATGGCGATCGCGGCCGGGCGGAACAGCGTCGGAGTGTCCGCCACCCCGGGGTCGAGGCTGAACGTGTCGAGCGGAAACTGATAGGCCGGAAGGAAGCCCTGGGTGGCCAGGTAGTTCAGCGCGTACGCCCGCTCGGGGTCCTGCGTGATCTCACGGTAGGCGCGCTGCCGGGCCGCGGCTTTCTTCATGTCATGGAGGGGTGAGCCCACGGTCGAGTACTGCCGAAACTCGCTGTCGAGCTGGCGGACGCGGCGCCACCAGAGATCAACGATGTCGCGGAACTCCCTCTCGAACCGATCTACGAGCGAGCGCGCCTCGTCGGGACCGAAGCCGGTCGTCCGGCCAGCCTCACGATCTTCCGCGAACACCCCCGCCAGTCTCGTGGCAAGCTTCGAAGCATCCTGCCCGACTGCCGCGAACAGCGCCTCCAGTTGCTCGAGCTTGCATCGCGTGGGCGCACGCACGTCGTCAAGCAGCTCTCCCATAAGACGTGGGAGTTGGATGGGGACGCAGGCGAGCAGGTAGGAGCGAAGATGGCGGTGCACGACCTTCGGGTTGTCGAGCCTGAGCCGTGGCGGCGTGAAGCTTCCCCCCAAGAGCCATTCGGGGTTCTCGAACGCGTGCCGGTCGTGGGCCCCCCCGGCGCAGAACGTGGAGACGAACCCGATCCTCAGCCGGCGCCCCGCGCGCCCCACGCGCTGAACGTAGTTGGCCGGAGTGGGAGGGGCATTCCGCAGGACCACCGTAAGCAGCGGTCCGATATCCACGCCGAGCTCCAAGGTGGGCGTACACACCAGCGCATCCACCCGGCCCTCCTTGAACCCGGTCTCCCGCTTGGCTCGCTCGTCCCCGCTGATCGCCGCGCTGTGCTCGGCCACGACGACTCTCAACGGCTGCCGATCCGCGTACAGCCTGACGTAGTAGTTGTCTTGGTCCACCTCCCGCGGCTCCAGGCATCCTTGAGCGCACTTGGGCGTCGGGCACGTCGGCAGCTCGTAGGCCACCCACGTCTGGCACGCGACGCACCGGTACCCGGCAGCGGGACGCACCAGCCGAACCACTTTGGGATTCACCTGGAGCACACGTAGGGAAGCCGTGCGATCGGCCTTGGGAAGCGGGAAGTTCGGTACAGCCTGAAGCAGCTCGAGCCGCAGCAGCACCGGTACCACGGCACGCAGGAACACTTCGGCGCGGGCGCGACTACCACCCAGAATTCGAGCCACGATCTTCTGTGCGGCCGTGAGCTGCCCGGCCTTGGGGTTCTCCTGGTAGAAGCCGAGAATCGTGCCGGCCTTTGACTTCCGGATGTGATCCGGCCGCTCCAAGGCGAATCCCTTCGGGTTCCTGTCCCGATCAGGGAAACGCACCGCGTACGGCTCGGCTTCGAGTTCGCGGTAGCGCCGTTTGCGGTTGGGATCCACGTACTCCCGAAAGAAATCGAACCCCACCGCGCGGTTCTTGCGCATGACGTCCAACACGGCCCGAATCACCGCCGCAGCCATGGGGCCATCCATCCCCGCTTCTGCGGCGGCCGCCACGAACTCCGGGTCCTGTCCCACCTCGTCCAGGAACTCGTACTCAACGCCGACCAATCCAAGGTTCTCCAGCGACGCCCGCTGGCGGGCGTGCCGCGTGAACTCATTTGCTACCTCGTAGGTCAGGGCATCGAGCCACCGCTCGCGTTCGGGTCGGGTTACTCTGGCCGGAATGATGCCGAGCCGCTTGTACTCGTCGAAGAGCCGCTGCGGCAGCTCGACAAGGTAGACGCCCCTCTCTGCCGCTGCGCCCACTTCGTGCGCCACCACGTGACGCAGCGCGAAGTTGCGGTGCCGGTCGGAGGTGTACCCCGCCTGGTGCGCCACGTCCTGGCGGTTGTCCGCGAACATGAGGAGCTTGCGATCGTCTCCCTGCAGCAGGTCGAGGTGGCGGGCCGCGATGGTCGCTACGGTGGAGGCCGTGCCGGTGCGGAGTGGAGTGACGATGTCGCCCTTGGTGTAGGTGTCACCGCATGCCGGGCAGACGTGGAGGATTCCGGCCTTGGGGGGCTGCTTCTTTCGCCAGCGATAAGCGAAGTAGGGCGTGCCGGCGCGGTTGCAGCTCGGACAGGTCCCTTCCGGCTCCATGACTCGCCCGCAGGAGAGGCATACCGACACGGGCTCGAGCTTCGCCTCGACGTCGCTCGCTGCACGCCTCGCCTTGGCGGCACCTCTGCTGGTTTCCGGCTCCTGGTCCTCGTCTAATTCCTCTCCCGCCGCGGCGAGTTCGTGGAGCCGAGGCGTGAGAAACGCCGTACGCTCGTCGCTGTAGAAGTCGCCGGTCCCGACGGGAACGCTGCCCAGCCCATCCGCCGCCTCGAACCGGACCTTGACGAAGTCCTGCCCGCAGGTCCGGCACAGGGCTGCGGGTCGTGCGGCGGAGCCGCACGCCAGGCACTCAGCGCCCCCCTGCGGAATCAGGCGCCGGCACTCCGGGTTCCGGCGCCGCTCGTCCGGTGGGATTGCCGACTTGAGGATGCGCCGGGCGGTCCGCTCGGCCGCAGCCTCGCCGAGCGGCAGGTCGGCCTGAAAGTCGCGCAGCTCCGCGCGGTCCGGTGGCTCTTCCTGTTCCTCCTCCTTCTTGAGCGCCGAGAGCCGGTGCTCGATCGTCTTCTCCAACGCGGCCCGGCTCGACAGCGCGCGCTTCTTGACGATTTGCATGGCGAAGCCCACCAGCTCGGCTGCTTCAGTATCCTCCGCTTGGCGCGCCGTGCGCGAACAGTAGGAAGCAACCTTGCGCATGAGCTCGCCTTCCGCGGCGCTGAGCCCGGCGACTGGGATGCCCCTGACTTCCCGGACCGGGAACACCGATTCCTGGTTGCCAGCCGGCAGTCGCCGCTTGATCTGCGCCTTCATCCGGCGAATGCGCGCGCCGTCGATCCGGCGCTGAACGTCCTCGCGCGAGCCGTTGAAGGTCGCCCCTACGGGTTCGACGAGTTCGAGCAGGGAGCGGAACGAGTGCGAGTAGCCGTTGTGCGGGGTTGCCGTCAACAGGATCAGGCCGCGACTCGCTTTCCGTAGCTCGAGGCCCAGCCGGGTGCGCTGGGTGCGATAGGGGTTGTCGGGCGTGCCGGACTCCGCCAGGGCGTGGGCCTCGTCCACGATCACCAGGTCCCAGCGCTTGCGCAGCGCCCGATGCCGCACGGTCTCTTTCTTGATGAAGTCCAGGGAAGTGATAACCCGGGGCAGTGCATCCCAGGGATTGACGCCGGCCGGTAGGCTGGTCTGCACGCGGGCCACGCCCGCGGCGTTGTCGAGTATGGTGAAGTCCAAGCCAAACTTCTCGAGAAGTTCGTCGTGCCACTGGTCCATGAGACCCGGGGGAGTGACGACCAAAGTGCGGTCCGCGCGGCCGCGCGCCAGCAGCTCGAGCAGAGCGAGCCCTGCTTCTACTGTCTTGCCGAGCCCCACGTCGTCGGCGACCAGGAGGCTCGGTCGCGGCTTGGCCAGGAGCCGAAGCGCGGGAGCCAGCTGGTATGCTTCGAGCGCCACGCGCCCGAAGCGCGCGCCGGTCAGGAGTCCGGTTTCGCGGATCAGCGTCGCGCCGAGGATCCGGTGGGCGTTCGACCAGGCGTTGAGGGACTCGAGGCCCGAGCGATCGAACTCGACGTCCAGGGTGGGCAGGGGTCTCGGCACCTCGGGTGGTGTTACGACGGACAGCATCCGCGGCACGTCGCCGTCGAGGGCCTCGACCTCGAGGATGCGGTGGTCGTTAGCCCCGGTCACGATGCTGCGGACGCGCCACGGGCGGTCGCGGAGGAGGACGCGGTCCCCGGGGTTCAGGGTAGTCGCCATGTCATCTAGCAATCGGACCGTCGGCCAACCGTGGTAGTGGCGCGGGCGGAGACGGCATCCTGTTGCGGCCAACCCGGTGCGGGTTCGCGGTCACGGGCTGGGGAGGAGTATGGTATCCGGCGCATCGGTCGTGTCGGTGGAGGTCGTCGCAGAGGATGGTGGCGGCCGGCCTATCGTCGATTGGAATGCTCAGAGGCCGGGCCTGGTTGCGAGGTAATTGGCGAACCCTGCTTCCGAAGCCTGCGATAGATGACACCAGGGCCGCTCTCAGGCCATATCCCGGTTGCGAAAATAGCTCCTCATGCCACTCCGGCGAGGGCGCCTGCTCCGGAAGAGGTGCTCCAACGCCAGAAGCCGCAGTATCGACTGGGGAGCGCCGTCCTCGTCAATCGCATCGCCAGCCGACGTTCTGAGGCTCGAAGTTCTGGTTCCGCAAGGGCTTGTACCGTTCCCCTCCCATCCGACTTGTAGCCGCCCGGCGACGGCCCGCTCGCCCCAGGGGCAGACTAGTCTCCCAGCCGCCTCCGGCCCGGGACCCCGCTGGTTCCCTCGTGGCAGCGCGCATACCTTTCCCCCCATGCTGCTCGGTCTGCTTCTCTTTACCGCAAGCTTCGTGGGAATGGAACTGGTCGCCCACCTCACCCACAAGTACCTGATGCACGGCCCCCTCTGGGTCCTCCACCGCTCCCACCACGAACCCGGCCACGGCCGGTTCGAGCTCAACGACTTCTTCGCCGTGTTCTTCGCCGTGCCGTCGATCCTCTGCATCTGGTTCGGGACCCACGGCGTCCCCTGGCTCCTGCCGGTGGGGCTCGGGATGACGGCGTACGGCGCGGCGTACGTGGCCTTTCACGATATCCTGGTGCACCGGCGGGTGCCGCATTCCTGGCTCCCGAAGAAGGGGTACCTTCGGCGGCTGGTGCAGGCCCATCACGTGCACCACGCCACCCGGACCCGCGACGGCGCCGAGTCGTTCGGCTTTCTCTACGCGGCGGACTACGGCAAGCGGAAGCGCGGTGGCCGCTGAGTCAGCGCGCCACCGCCTGGGCCAATCCCCACCCCATCCAGTAGACCTTCCTCGCAGCGGGCACCACCGCCCTGCGATCCCAGGCCCTGGCGCCACGGCGGCGGACCAGCGTGCCGATGTCGGCGTAGATGCCCCGGGCGGCGGCGATTGCCCAGGCCGAGCGAAACGGCAGATGAGCGAGGCCCCGGTCGGCCCGGCGGTAATAATCGTCGGCGTGGTCGAGGAGCCGGGCGACCACGCGGGCCACGGCTGTCCGGTAGGCTGGCTCCGCCACCGACACAACCGGAGTCCCGGCCTCGGCCAGCCAGTCGTGGGGAAGGTAGACCCGACCGGCCGCCGCGTCGTCCATCACGTCCCGGGCGATGTTGGTGAGCTGGAAGGCGATCCCGAGATCGCCGGCGAGGTCGAGCGTGGCGGGGTCGCTGGCCTCCATCAGGTAGGCCATCATCACCCCGACCACCCCGGCCACGTGCCAGCAGTAGTCCACCAGCTCGTCGAACGTGGCGTACTGCCGCCCCTCCACGTCCATTTCCATCCCGTCGAGGAGCGCGAAGGGATGCTCCGGCGGCACGCCGAACCCCGTCACCACGCGCTGGAGCCCGGCGAACACCGGATCCGCGGCGGGGGCGCCATCCAGCGCCGACCGGGTGCGCCGGCGGAGCTCGGCAAGGGCGGCGCGTTGGGCCGCGCGGTCCG
>CAZFSA010000001.1:0-63232 GCA_964521535.1 uncultured Gemmatimonas sp. | reverse complement strand
GGAGGTCCACTCGCGGCTCCGGGGCGCGGGCGAGGGGCTCGGGCGCCAGGGGGGCGGCGTCCTTCTTCGCGGGGGTGTTGTCCTTCCAGATGGCCATGGCTCGCGCGTCCTGTCGAAGGGTCGATTGGCAGGGGGATGCCGGGGGTGGACGGCCCAGCGGGCCAGGCCTTGCACACGCAAGGCCTGGCGTCCGTCCGGTCGCTCTCCCCTAACGGTATTTACTGCCGTGCGGCCGCCTCGGCCAGATCCAGGATCCGCCGGCGTTCCTTCTGGTCGATCCTCCGCCCGTCCAGCCACACCTCGGCCACCCGCCGGGTATGGCGGATGTCGGTGAGCGGATCGGCCTCGAGCAGCACCAAGTCAGCCAGCTTTCCCGGGGCCACCGTGCCGAGCGAGTCCAGCGTCCCGAGGTAGCGAGCCGGTTCCCAGGTGGCGCTCCTGAGCGCGGCCGCGGGCGGCAGGCCGGCCGCCACCAGCCGGTCCAGCTCTTCGTGGAGGCTGACTCCCGGGAAGGTGCCGGGCGTCGGGGCGTCACTTCCGGCCAGGATCGGCACGCCGGCCTGGTAAAGCCGGCCCACCAACTCCAGCCGTTTGCCGATCAGGAACCGGGCGGCGGCCAATGCCTCCGGGGTCATCGGGGGGAGCCGCATCACCACGGTCTGGAGCTGTCGGAGTGCCTCGGACCGATAGCGGTGCATCGAGTCCACCGGCGAGACCGAGTCGCCGCTCAGGGTGCCGAACACGGTGAGGGTCGGGGTGATCCAGGTCCCGTTGGCGCGAAGCCGCCCGACGATGGGCGCCAGGTCGGTGGTGTCGCAGCCGCCCAGCAGGAAGGTCACCAGTCCGGTGGGCCGGATCCCGGCTGCCTCGGAGGGGGAACACTGGTTGGGGAACCCGGTGAGGTGTTCCAGGCTTCGCTGGCCGGCGTCGGCAGCTTCGGCCACGGTGACGCTGCGGGGCACGTGTCCCGCATACACCCACCCCAGCTCCCGCACCCGGTCGGCGATGGCGAAGTAGGCCTCGCGCGGGATCTCGTTGTGGACCTTGACGAAATCCACCCCCATGCGCCGGAGCGTGTCGACGCCGGCCCGGCCTTCCGTGGCGGTGGTCACCCGGAAGTGGGGAAGGGACGGGGCGACGCCCACGAGATAGGGACCCGCGGCCACGATCCGCGGCCCGGGCAGCGTCCCCACCGCGATCCGGCCTCTCCACGCCGCCACCTCGGGGAACGAGTCGTTCATGTCGCGCACCCCGGTTACCCCCATGGCCGGGTAGAGTCCGAGCAGCGGCTCGCCGCCCGGAACGCTGAGGTGCACGTGCATGTCCCAGAGGCCGGGGATCAGGAATCGGCCCCGGCCGTCGACCTCGGCCGCACCGGCCGGGACCGCGACCGCGGCCGCCGGGCCGACCGCGGCAATCCGCCGACCCGAGAGGACCACCGTCTGATCGGGACGGAGGACGCCGCGCTCGACGTCCACCACGGTCACGTGGGTGATGGCGGTCTCTGGGGATTGCGCGGCGGTGGCCGGCGCCAGGCCGGTCACCGCAGCGATCGCAAGGAGATGGGGACTCAGGGAGTCTCGGAGCATGGCGCCCAGAGACGGGGCGCCAGCCCCGAAAGTTTCGCGGCCTGCCGTCCCGGGGGGGCGGGGGCTGCTTCAGCCTCCCCGCGCCAAGTCCCGGACCACACCGGCCAGTTTCCGGACACGGGCGGGATCGCCGGCCCCGGCGGCATCCCGGTCCAACCGGCTGGCCAGCTCCTCGAGCGCGCTCTGCCGGCGCGCTCCCCGTGCCTTCTCGGCCCGGTCCAGGTCGCGACCCACCTGCGCCAGGGCCTCGGCCGGGAGGCCACCGTTGCGGGTCAACTGGTCCAGGTAGGCCCGGGCGACCACGAAGGCGGCCGGCCATTCGAGCCGCGGCTGGAGCTGGGGGTTGAACCGGTCCAGGCGGACCAGGTTCGCGGCCGCGATCTCGTTCTTCGAGAGGTGGGCGCTGGGTACCAGGCGCAGCACATCGAGCCCCCGGGCGATCTCCGAGCCCACGATGAAGCCATTGTACCAGTACGCGGACCAGTGGCCGGCCAGCACCAGCCGCTCGGCGCTCACCGGACCCCGATCGAAGTAGGCGATCTCGAACGGTTTGGCCGGATCGGTGAAGTCGAGGACCGAGATCCCGCCCTGATACCAGGCCTGGACCATCAGGTCGCGGCCGGGGACCGGGATCAGCGAGCCGTTGTGGGCCACGCAGTTCTCCAGCGCCGACTGGGCGGCGGGCAGCTTGTAGTAGCTCGCGAACGTCAGCGTGTGGTTGGAGCGGGTGAAGATCGCGTTGGCTCCCCATTCGGGCCGGTCGGTGGCCCGGCAGCGCGGGCCCACGCCGCCGCCCCACTCGTCAGTGAACAGGACGGTGGTGCCTTCGTTGTTGAACGTGGCCGAATGCCAGTAGGCGAAGTTGGGGTCGCTTACCTCGGTGAGCCGCCGGGGATTGGCCGGATCCCGGATGTCGATCAGGATCCCGTTCCCGGAGCAAGCGCCGCCCGCGAGTCCGATGGCCGGATAGGCGGTGATGTCGTGGCACTGATCGGTGGGCGCCGTTTCCTGGGTACCGGGGCCGTGCGGGCCGCCCTTCCAGAGGCCGGCGATGTTGCCGCGCTGATCCGCGAAGAGCCGGGGCTCGTTCACCACCCGGGCCTGCTCGGGGGCGGCGAGCGGCACCCGGATCACCTCGATCCGGAAGAGCGAGGTGTTGGGATCCTCCTCGGGCGGGCGGCCGGAGCAGCCTGCCAGCTCGGCGGCGGGGCGCACGCCGCTGGTTCCGGCCACATAGACGTACACGTTGGCCGGGTCGCCAGGGTGGGTGACCAGCGTGTGGGTATGCGAACCGCGGCAGGTCTGGACCGCGGCCACCTGGCGCGGGCGACTGAGGTCGCTGATGTCGAAGATCCGGACGCCGAGGAAGCGCTCGGCGCTCACGGTGTCGGCCACGCCCTGGGTGCCGCAGTCGATCCGGGCCCGGGGCTCCTCGACCGACATGAAGAGCAGGTTGCCGTAGACCGACACGTCGCCCTGCCCGCCGGGGCAGACGAGCGTCGCCCGGAGTCGGGGCTTGCCGTTCTTCCCCAGTTCCCAGATCTGAATGCCGTGGTAGCCGCCCTGGAAGACGTAGTTGCCCTGAAAGGCCAGGTCGGCGTTGGCGAAAGCGAAGTCTCCCGGAGCCTCGGGATTCACGAAACCCGGTGGGCGGGGCTGATTGGCGACCAGCTGGAGGTTCCACAGCGCCTGGCCGGCATCCTTCCAGCCGGGCTTGAGGGTCACGCGCGGATCGGGTTGGGGCGGGGCGCCGGCCGCGGTCTGGGCTCTGGCTGCCAGGGGCGCGGCCAGGAGGGCAAGAGTGACGCTCGCGAGGCGGAGCGGGGAACGGGTCTGGAGGGATCGGAAGGCCATCAACAGTCTCGGTGCAGGGCGCCGGAGGGCGCGGGCCAGACAGACCGGGTGCGGATGCCCCCGGACGGACCAGCGCAAGGTATCGAGAGGGGCCGGCGTTCGGAATCGGTCCAGCGATCAGTCCAGTCGGGGCTCGTACCCCAGGTTCGGCGCCAGCCAGCGTTCAGCCTCGTTGAGGGCGAGTCCCTTCCGGCGGGCATAGTCCTCGACCTGGTCGCGTCCCAGCCGGCCCACGCCGAAATAGCGGGCTTCCGGCCGCCAGAAGTAGTAGCCGCTCACCGACGCGGCAGGCAGCATCGCGAAGCTCTCGGTGAGCCGGATGCCCGCGCGCTCGGTGGCGCCGAGCAGCTCGAAGAGCAGCGCCTTCTCGGTGTGATCGGGGCAGGCCGGGTACCCGGGGGCCGGGCGGATCCCCTGGTACTCCTCCCGGATCAGCGCCTCATTCTCCAGCCGCTCGCCGGGGGCGTAGCCCCACAGCTCGGTGCGCACCCGCTGGTGCAGCCGCTCGGCGAAGGCCTCGGCCAGGCGATCGGCGAGGGCTTTGGCCATGATCGCGTGGTAGTCGTCGTGCACCCGCTCGAACTCGGCCACCAGCTCCTCGAGGCCGATGCCGGCGGTCACGGCAAAGAGGCCAAGGTAGTCCACGGGGCCGCCGGCGGGGGCCACGTAGTCCGCGAGGGCGAGGTTGGGGCGGTCGCCGCGTTTCGCGGCCTGCTGTCGCAGGGTGTGGATCCGGCCCAGCGGTTCGGTCCGCTCCGGATCCCGAAACAGGACGATGTCGTCACCCTGGGCCGCCGCGGGAAAGAAGCCCAGCACCGCGCGGGCCGTGAGGAGACGCTCCCGCACGATCCGGTCGAGCAGGGCGCGGGCGTCGCGGAAGAGGTCGGTGGCGGCGCGGCCCACCACCGGGTCGTCGAGGATCGCGGGGTATCGGCCCTTGAGTTCCCAGGTCTCGAAGAACGGCGACCAGTCGATCCGGTCCACCAGCTCGGCCAGCGGGTAGTTATCGAAGGCCCGGACGCCGAGGAAGGTGGGTTCCGGCGCGGGGCCATTGAACGCGGGCACCAGGCGGTTGGCCCGTGCCGCCGCGAGAGGCAGCAGCTCGCGCTCGGCCTCGGCGCCCGCCCGGGCTTCGCGGATGGCGGCGTACTCCGCCCGCGTGGCTTCGACCAGCTCCGGGCGCAGGGCGTCGCTCTGGAGGGCGCCCGCCACGCCCACCGCGCGGGAGGCGTCGAGCACGTGGATCACCGGCGCCGAGTAGCACGGGGCGATCTTCACCGCGGTGTGGATCCGGGAGGTGGTGGCCCCGCCGATCAGGAGCGGGACCCGGAACCCCTCCCGCTCCAGTTCGCCCGCCACCACGCACATCTCTTCGAGGGACGGCGTGATGAGGCCCGAGAGCCCGATGATGTCGGCCCGTTCGCGGCGGGCGGTCTCCAGGATCCGGCTCCAGGGCACCATCACGCCCAGGTCGATCACCTCGAAGTTGTTGCACTGGAGGACCACGCCCACGATGTTCTTCCCGATGTCGTGGACGTCGCCCTTCACGGTGGCGAGCACGATCCGGCCCTTGGAGCTGCCGGCGCCGGCCTGCTTCTCCGCCTCGATGAACGGCACCAGGTAGGCCACGGCCTTCTTCATCACCCGGGCGCTTTTCACCACCTGCGGCAGGAACATCCGGCCGCTCCCGAAGAGGTCGCCCACCACGTTCATCCCGTCCATCAGCGGGCCCTCGATCACCTCGATCGGCCGCGCGGCCTTGCGGCGGGCCTCCTCGGTGTCCTCCTCGATCCAGTCGGCGATGCCCTCGACCAGGGCATGGGCCAGCCGCTCCTCAACGGGTCGCTCGCGCCAGCTCAGGTCGGCGGTGCGGGTGGCGCCCTGCCCCTTCACCGAGTCGGCCACGGCCAGCAGGCGTTCGGTGGCGTCGGGGCGGCGGTTCAGCACCACGTCTTCCACCCGCTCCAGCAGGTCCTTCGGGATGTCGTCGTAGACCGCGAGCTGGCCGGCGTTGACGATCCCCATGTCCATGCCGGCCTGAATGGCGTGGTAGAGGAACACCGCGTGGATCGCCTCGCGAATCGGATCGTTGCCGCGGAACGAGAACGACACGTTGCTCACCCCGCCGCTCACCAGCGCGTGGGGCAGGGTCTGCTTGATCCGGCGCGTGGCCTCGATGTAGTCGACCGCGTAGTTGGCGTGTTCCTCGATGCCGGTGGCGATCGCGAAGATGTTGGGATCGAAGATCAGGTCCTCGGGCGGCAGGCCGGCCTGCTCGGTGAGCAGCCGGTACGCCCGGGTGCAGATCTCCACCTTTCGCTCGACGGTGTCGGCCTGGCCCCGCTCGTCGAACGCCATCACGACCACGGCGGCGCCATACCGGCGCACCAGCCGGGCCTGACGGAGGAATTCCTCCTCGCCCTCCTTGAGGCTGATCGAGTTGACGATCCCCTTGCCCTGGAGACATTTGAGCCCCGCCTCGATCACGCTCCACTTCGACGAGTCGACCATCACCGGCACCCGGGCGATGTCGGGTTCCGAGGCCACCAGGCGGAGGAAGGTTTCCATGGCGCGGGCGGAGTCGAGCATCGCCTCATCCATGTTGACGTCGATGATCTGGGCGCCGTTCTCCACCTGCTGGCGCGCCACCTCCAGGGCCTCCTCGTAGCGCCCGTCGACGATCAGCCGGGCGAAGCGGCGGGAGCCGGTGACGTTGGTCCGCTCGCCCACGTTCACGAACACGATCGGCGGTCCCACGGTGAGCGGCTCGAGCCCGGCCAGCCGGCAGCGGCGCTCGACGGTGGGCGGCGTCCGGGGGGGCACGCCGCGAACCGCCTGGGCGATGGCCCGGATGTGGTCCGGCGTGGTGCCGCAACAGCCACCGACCACGTTGAGCAGCCCGCTCCGGGCGAACTCGCCCAGGACCTGGGCCATGAACGCCGGGGTGTCGTCGTACTCGCCGAACGCGTTGGGGAGTCCCGCGTTGGGGTAGGCGCTCACGAACGCCGGTGCCACCCGGGCCAGCTCCTGGACGTACTGCCGGAGGGCTGGCGCGCCCAGGGCGCAATTGAGGCCGACGATGAGCGGCTCGGCGTGGGCCACCGAGTTCCAGAAGGCCTCCGTGGTCTGCCCCGAGAGGGTCCGGCCGCTCTGGTCGGTGATGGTGCCCGAGATCCAGAGCGGTACCCGTTCGCCCCGGACGTCGAATCGGTCGAGCGCGGCGAAGATCGCGGCCTTGGCGTTCAGGGTATCGAACACGGTTTCGATCAGGAGGAGGTCGACCCCGCCCTCCAGCAGGCCGTCGATCTGCTCGGCGTAGGCCGCCACCAGCTCGTCGAAGGTCACGTTCCGGGCGCCGGGGTTGTTCACGTCGGGCGAGAGCGACGCGGTCCGGTTGGTGGGGCCGATCGAGCCGGCCACGAAGCGCGGGGTCCCGGTGGCGCGGGAAGCGGCCTCGGCCGCTTCCCGCGCCAGCACCGCGCCCGCCAGGTTGATCTCCCGGGCGAGCGATCCCATCCCGTAGTCGGCCAGGGCGATCGCCGTGGCGCTGAAGGTGTTGGTCTCGACGATGTCGGCGCCGGCCTCCAGGTACGCCTGATGGATGCCCCGGATCACGTCGGGGCGGGTGAGGTTGAGGAGGTCGTTGTTGCCCTTCAGGTCGGCCGGCCAGTCGGCGAAGCGCTCGCCCCGGAAGTCAGCCTCGGACAGCCGGTGCCGCTGGATCGCGGTCCCGTAGCCGCCGTCCAGCACCAGAATGCGCTCGTGCAACAACCCCGGGAGCAGGGCGATCCGCCGGGATCGTTCGCCAGGGTCGGGGGACAGGGTCACGGGAGGCCTCCGGAACACGAAGCCCGGCGCGCAAAACGCGTCCGGGCAAGCGTTTTAGCGGGTTGTTTAACGTGGCCGCAATCAGCGCAAATCGCCACGAGGCTCGGTTGTCAGGGGAGAAGTTAAGCAGAATACGGGCCCGGCGGGAGTCGGACGGGCGGGGGTGCCGCCCGTCCGACCCGGGTTACAGGCTCAGCCAGTAGTTCAGCTTCACCAGCAGCACGTTCTCGCCCGGGGTACGGAAGATGTCGCCCAGGCGGTCGCCGAAGCGGAACCGGCCGTCGGGATCGTAGCCGTTCCGGCCATGCTGCCAGACCAGGAAGAGGGTCGATCCGGGGCGGTACTCCCACCGGAGCACCACGTTGGACCGGAACGAGAGCACCGTGAAGTCCGGATTGGCGAGGGTCACGTCCGTCACCCCGTCGGCCTCGAGGTCGAGCCGCACGGCGCCGTCGGGGTCCCGAATGGCCCGCGGGCCGGTGAGCCGGTCGAACTGGTCCTGGAACCGGTCGGCCCGGGGCGTGGCCACCCGGCGGAAACCGAGGTAACGGCCCGAGGCCACGAAGGGCTGGGCGTAGACCTGGAGCGAAAGGGTGGGGCTGAAGGTCGCGTTGGACCGGAGGGTCATCCTCGCGGAACTCTGGCGGATCTCGCCGAAGAGGTACTCGGGCCGCCCGGCCACCGTGGCGGTGGCCAGGTACTGCCAGTCGTTCCGGCTGTAGTCGAGGCCGGGGCCTACCGTGAGGTCGAGGTTGCTGGCCGGCCGCCACGAGAGGTTGAGGTTGCCCCCGATGTGCCAGTTGTCGCCCTGGTCCTCCGCTCCCATCCACATGGTGCCGCCGCCCCGAACGGTCTTCCGACTGTCGGACTCGATGCCGAACCACCCGCTCCAGGTCGGTGGCGTCCGGAAGCCGGGCCCGCCGCGGAGGGCCGTGGTGCTCAAGCCGCCCAGGTTCCGGTTCACGCCCATCCAGCCGCCCCAGTAGTTCCGCAGGGTGTAGTTGGCGTTGACGTTGCCGCCGATGTTGCGGCGCTCGCCCCCCCAGCTGAGGGCGGTCCACTGGTTGAAGTTGAGGTTGAACCGGCGGAACACCGGGCCGGGGGTGAGCCAGCGGCGGTTGACCCAGATGCCGCCCGAGATCCGGTCGGCCTCCCGCATGTAGCCCGCATCGTTGACCTCGAAGCCAGGCGAGCGGGCGTGGAGGTTGAGATTCCAGCGCCAGTTGCCCGCGGTGCGCCCGCCGTTCATCGCGAAGGTGTAGCCGGAGAGCGAGGTCCGGGTCGAATCCAGCTCGACGTAGTCGGCGTCGGGCCGCTGGTAATACCGCGCCGAGGATCGCTGGGTGAGGGCGATCGCCTCGGGCGAGCCCTCGACCCGGCTTCCCACCACCCGGCCGCTGAATTCGTAGGTGTTGCCCGCGAACCGGTGCGACCAGCTGAGGCCGGCGGTGTAGGCGCCCGAATGCAGCCATCGAAGCTCCTCCGGCAGGCTGCGCTGCACCGTGGTGCCGAAGAAGCCGATCTGGGTGAGCCCGCCCCGGAACTCGCGGGCCACCCGGGCCACGCCATAGGTGGTCGCCGGCTCCACCGCGTCGACCAGCCGCTGGCCGAGGCCGGTGAGAACCCGGGCGTCCTCCCGGTCGGTGACCGCGCCCAGCACGCCGATGGTCCACCCGTTCCGGGTCTTGCCGCTCAGCTTGGCGGCGCCCAGGATCGTGGTCCGATCGATCCGCTCGGCGAACCCGCCGCGCGGGTCGGCCCAGCCCTGGGGCGCTCGGCCGATCCGCCGGGTGTAGAACAGTTCCTCCTCCGATCCGTCGCCGTCGCCGTCCGCGATCCGGAACCGGAAGATGTCGAGCCCTTCGGTGAAGAAGGGCCGCCGCTCGGCGAAGAAGCTCTCGAACGCCGAGAGGTTCACCACCGCCGGATCGGCCTCGACCTGGCCGAAATCGGGATTGATCGTGCCGGTCAGGGTGAGCGCTGACGAAAGCCCGACCTTGAAGTCTCCCCCCAGGGTGGCGCGACGCTCCGTGCCGGTGCGGAACGGGTCGCCAGGCACGGCGGGCCGCCCGTAGCTGCTCGCCGCCGAGTAGGGCAGCAGCTCCAGCCGGCGCGGGGGCCGGATGCCCGCCAGGTCGGTGAGTTCCCCGAAGAGCGACACATAGCCCGACGCCTGCTTGGGCACCAGCCGCCAGAACTGGGTCTCGTTGAGGCGATTGAGCCGCCGGGAGACATTGAATCCAAAGGTATGGTTGTCGGACCGGCCGAAGCGGAGCTGGCTGAACGGGATCCGGAACTCGGCGGCCCATCCCTCGGCGTCGACCGTCACCCGCGCGTCCCAGACCGCGTCCCAGCGGGTGTCGGTCTCGTAGTCGTTGAAGAGGTAGGCGTCGCGCTTCACCCCGGCGGCGTTCACCGTGAACGAGAAGCCGGTCCGCCGATCGTGATGCGAGTCGATCATGACCGTGATCTCGTCCGAGGGCGACCAGTCGTCGCGCCGGGTGAGCAGGGCTGCGATCTCGGAGGGCCGGCTGTCGCGGGCGCGAACCGCCACGTAGAGCGCGTCGTCGGTGTACGCCACCTGGAACTCGGTGGGCTCGGTGGCCGGGCGTCCTTCGTCCGGGTCGCGCTGGACGAAGTCGCCGAATCGGGGAGCCGTGGCCCAGATCGGGTCGTCGAGTACGCCGTCCAGCTTCGGTGCAGTCGGCGCCGCCCGCACTGCGCGGGCGAGCGCAGGCGTGGTCGGCAGTGGCGGCGCCGAATTCCGCTGCGCCAGGAGGTCGGCCCGGGTCGGCAACGCTGCCAACAGGATGACGCCGGCCGTGCGGGCGAGGCACTGCATGATCGGGGCTCCGTTCTGGACGAACGCCCCCTTAGACGCTGCCCGCGGCCGAACCGTTGCAGCCCGCCGGCACGGCCGTCCGGCGAAGGGTCAGACGCCCAACGCGCGGGCCGCGGTCTCCGGTTTCACGCCGGCCACGTCCACCTCCTTCTCCCTGGCGGCGGCGCCGCGGACCACTACCACCGCGCGCTGCGGAACCCCGAGCCGGTCGGCCAGGAATCGGACCAGGGCCAGGTTGGCGGCCCCGTCAACGGGAGGGGCGGCAACCCGGATCCGGAGAGCGTCGCCGTGGATCCCGGCGCTCTCGGTGCGGGACGCCCGGGGCTGTACCCGGACCCGGATCCGGCAGCCGGTCTCCGTGGCCCGGATGGGAGTCACCGCAACGCCACGAACAACAGACTTCTCACCAGCACCAGTGCGAGGTAGGCCACGAGCGGGCTCAGATCGATCATCCCGATGGTGGGAAGGACCCGCCGGATCGGGTTCACCAGCCAGTCGGTGGCCAGGTAGACCGGCCGGAGGAGCCGGGAGTAGGGCGAGCCTCCCAGCCAGCTCGACACCACTCGCACGATCAGCGCCAGCATCAGGATGCCGATGGTCCAGTCCAGCGCGACCCGGAGCCAGACGATGGGCGGCGCGCTGCGCAACCCGGCCAGGATCAGGACCAGCCCGACCAGCCACCGGGTCCCGCTGATCAGCAGCAATCCGCCCACTACCGCGATCCCCAGCATCCAAAGCGGAGCGTCCTGCGGGTTGGCGCCCCGTCGCACCAGCCGCCGCTCGATGGGGCGGAGGACCGGGTCGCTCAGGTTCCGGACGGTGCGGGGCCAGGCCCCGAACGGCGGGAGTGCGCCGCGACGCACGGCCCAGTGGGTGGCGGCGACGGCGGCGGCCGCACCCACCACCGCGATCGCGACCGCCCGCACCACCAGGTCGATCGCCTCGAGGACGCTCACGTCCTACTCGCCCGAGCAGGTGATCCGGGTGGGCGCCAGGCGGCCGCAGGCGATGGTCTCGTCCATCCCGTTGGTGAGCGGGCCGCAGGCGGTGGTCTGGGCGGTCTCGCTCGCGGCTTCGCGGGTCGGTCCGGAGGCGGTGGCGCAGCGGGTGACGCCGTTGAAGGTCATGCAGACCTCGCAGGTGACCTGCTGGGTCCGGAGGGTGAAGTAGAGGAGGTAGGCGACGAAGGCGGCGGCGACGACCCAGAACACCGCGTTGCGGCTTGGTTTCATGCTGGAAAACTACACCGGTGCCCGTGGCATGGCGCCCACCCCGGAGCCCCACCATGAACGCCGGTCCGGATTTGCGAGCCGGGTGAGGCTTCTGTTAGCGTTGAAGCGTGGCTGACTCGCTCCGGGTAGTTCGCCGATTCATCTCAGGCCTCCTCGCGATCGCGGTGGTGGCGGGAGCGGTGCCCCCGGCCCGGGCCCATTGCGGCGCGGGCGAGGGGGCCGCCCAAACGCATCACGGCCACGGGACACCGGCCGAGTCACCCGGTCCTGCGACCGAGTGCCCCCACTGCCCGCCCACCCAGTGCGCCGCCCAGACGCACTGCGCGCCGGCACTGGACGTGGTGCTCGTTCGGCCGCCAGGGGCTACCCACCCTTCCGCGGTGGCCGGTCCCGAGACCCGCCTGGCCGCGGCCTGGCGGTCGTTCGTTCCCCAGCCCATTCCGCCTCCCCCGCAGCTCCGCGCCTAGAGTCGCTGTTCGAGCCGGGCTCGTCGCCGGGACCCCTCCCGGCATCGAGGCCTGGCTCCACTCCTGGCGAGGAATCGAATGCCCGTTTGTCGCTTGCCTTTCCTGGCGCTGGCCGGGGGAGCGATCGCGCTTCCGCCGGCCCTGCCGGGCCAGATCGACTATCGCAACCTGGATCGCGGCCGCCCCGCCCGGGTGGCCGACGCCGTGGCGGTGGAGCGATACGCGTTCGAGCTCTCGCTCCCGTGGCGGTTCAATAGTGGTCGGGGCGCGAGCTGGCACACGCTCGCCCCCGCGCTGGAGTACGGCATCGCGCGGAACCTGGTGGTCGGTGCCGACCTTGACCTCGTGGCCGGCCGGGACGGGTCGGCCACGCCCGCCGCGAGCCACGCCGGGCTTTCGCTCTTCTATCAGCTTCGTCGCGAGACCCCGGGCGCACCGGCGGTATCGCTGGCGCTGGAGGCCGGGCAGCCCACCGCCGCGCCGCTCTTCGACGACCTCGCGGTTTCGGTGACCGGAATCGCCACCCGCGCGGTGGGCCGGTCGCGCTGGCACGCCAACCTCGAGGCCGAACTGGTGGGGCCGGATCACGTCGCGGAGCCGCGCTGGTGGGCCGGAGTCGGGTGGGACTACACCCTGTACCGCACCAGCACCCTGGTGGTGGCCGAGCTGCTCGCGGAGGACGGGCCGGACGGTGCGGTGCGCTGGGCGCTGGGCGCGGCCCTTCGCCGGCAGCTCACGCCCACCGTGGTGGGCTACGTCGGGCTCACGCAGGGCCTCCATCGAGGGGCCGGTGCCACGTCGGTATCGCTCGGTCTCAGTCATGCCTTTGCCATCGCCGGCCTGATGCCGGCGAGGAGGCTGCCATGACGCGCCCATCTCGCGGCGTGATCGTCGGCGCCCTGCTCTCGCTCCTGGCCGGCCTTGCCGCCGAGCTGGCTGCCCAGGGTCGGGACGAGCAGTTCCACTACCCGGGCCGGTTCAACTGGTCGTTTCGCCGCGAGTTCCCCGATGCCGCCCGGCTCTTCAACGCGTTTGACTACGGGCATGCGGTGCTGTACGAGGTCCT
Source organism: uncultured Gemmatimonas sp. (assembly GCA_964521535.1). GTDB lineage: Bacteria > Gemmatimonadota > Gemmatimonadetes > Gemmatimonadales > GWC2-71-9 > SHZU01. The sequence continues at coordinate 50,354 of CAZFSA010000001.1, read as the reverse complement.
GTATGCCAGGCCGGAAGCGCCGCCGGAACGGCTGGAGGAACGGGAGTTCGGCTTTCTTACCCGCGATCTCCTCCGCCGCCCCCCGCGGTTCGCCGTGGCGGAAGAGGCGATCATGCCGAACTACGCCCGGATGGCCTGGCGCGCCAAGCAGATGTTCGACTGGGCCCACGTCCTCCACCGGCAGATCTACGACCTCTACGCCGATCGCCGATTGAGTCCTGAGGAGCGGCGCGCGATGGTGGAGCGGGTGACCGATTACTACCTCTCCAACCGCAAGCTGGCCTTCACCACCCGGCCCAAGGTGATGGAGCTGATGGACGAGCAGTATTTCAGCCAGACCTTCCGGAAGCGGAATCCCCGGTTCAACGGACTGATCTGGGCCTATCACTGGCTCCAGGTGGGGCTCTACGAGCCGCTGGTCGAAGCCGCGGAGGGCGCGGCTCCGGAGGATGCGGCCGAGGTCCGGGACGGGGTAAGCGAGACGGTGGCCCGGTTCTGGGTGATGGTGGACTCGCTCCGATTTCCCGAGGTGATGCCGATGACCAGCGCGGTCGCCCCCCGGTTCAGCGAGCGGCACCCGCGGGCGGCGATCGTCTTCGACAACCTTCACATGCTGCACGATATCATCTCGGACATCCTGGCCTCTCCCCTGGTGCCGCGCGCCGAGAAGGCCCGCGCGATCGAGGCCGCGCTGGACGAGTTCCAGGATGGCTCCCGCAACGTGATGGACCTGGAGCACTGGTGGATGATGGGCGAGCACATGGGAGGAGTGGAGCGGATGGGTGGGGTGGCCGGGCGGCGCCCGGCACGGGGGAGAGACGGTCACCAGCACCCGTGACTACGTCCCAGCCCGGCGCCGCGATCGGCGCAGGCGGGCGACTCCCAGCGCGCTTGCCACTAGGAGCCCAGCACCGATCAAGGCCCACGTCGCCGACGGACCCTCCAGTGGCTGGCAATCTGCAAAGCAGAGGATCGGCTTCACCGTAATCAGGGCCAGTCCTTGCAGCAGCCAGACACCGCCGAGCAGGATTCCAGCAATGCAGCCAACGAATGCTAGTACTCTCATCCATGCCTCCCTCAGCTGTTGTCAGACGGGGGTCATGTGATGGGCCTCGACCAGCGACCACGGACCACCGTTCATGGACACCTCGTTTCGCCAGGTGATGTCGTTCGGGTCTGAAGTGTCCCAGGTCAGACGGAGGCGAACGGGAGGATCGCCGATGCTCTCGAAGACCAGCTGGTCACCACTGATGTGCCCGCGCATGACGTCGGCGTGGCCGTAGTTGTCGGCGAGTGTGGCACGATACTCGCCGTTCGTCGGGTCCCAGCCAACGACCCAGTGCAGTTGCCCGCGAAGCACAAACGTGCCGTCGAGCAGCCGTTGATCCTGCTCGTAGGTGCCGACGATCCAGCGCCCATCCTGGATGCGCTCGTGCCTACCCCAGCCCGTCGCCGTCTGTGCGGGGGTGCCTGGGCCCATGCCGCCCGCTTCGATGGTCCCGGTCCATGTCACGTCAGGATAGAAGCGCTCTAATGCCTCCATTTCTGCCCCCGGAACGATCGGTCTCGGAATCTTCTCGATATCCATCATGGCGTTGCATTCCTAGTCCATCGGGAAGGAAGCCTGTTCTCGGCCCGCATCGGAGCCACGCAGCAACGGAGCCCGCGTGAGCACTGGCGATCACCTTGGCGAGGCTGCCTACGCACTGCAAAAGAGCTGGGGCAACGCAGCCGCCGGCGGCTCGATTCCCCTGGTTGTGCATCGCGTGGGTATAACCGGGGTACATAGGTGACAGGTGTCCGGGCACATGGGTGACTGCTCGATGTCAGCGGGGCGTGCGTGAAGCCCCACCTCCGGCTCCTGTATCGCACCTATGGCCTCCCGGAGGGACCGTGGCGACAAGGGCACGCCGTTCGCCTCCACCGGGATCCACGGCCTCAACCGCCTCAACGTCTGGTGGCTCCAGCTCGGGATTGTCCACCAGCGGATCACCCGGCGCAGACCCAAGGTGAACGGGGCCCACGAACGGCTCCTCAAGACGCTCAAGGGCCGCGCTACCCGGCCCCCCGCCGCCAACCTGAACCTGCAACGGCGGGTCTTCAACCGATTCCGTGTCACCTACAACGAACTGCGGCCGCATGAAGCGCTCGACGACGAAAGGCGCGCCTCGCGCTGGAGCCCTTCCCCCCGGCCCTCCCCCTGCCACTTCGAGGTCCGCAAGCTCAGCGGGGCCGGCACCTTCCTCCTGCATTCCGGCCAGCACGTCCTGAGTCAGGCCCTCAACCACGAGTACGTCGGCTTCCAGGAGCTTGCCAACAATCTGTGGAACACCGTCTATTATGACACCCTGTTCGGCCGCTTTGACGAACGCACCGCCGCATCACCGGGGCCCACTTCCCTAGGGAGAAGCGTGTTACCCATCTCCCCGGTCCTGTGTCAGCCGGGTCCCCGGCTGCTCAGCTCACGACCCCAGCCGGTGCTGGCCGCGAAAGCCGAGCATCAGCAAGGGGTAAGCCGGCCTGAGTTCTTCGATGACGCGCTCAAACTTACCGAACTCCGGCATGGTGGTGTAGCCAGCGTTGACGGAGGTACGGTCTGTGGTAACGATGAGCACGGCGACGGCCAGAGAGCCGGTATTCGTACCGATCTGAAACTTCACGAGGTCCTTCTCCACGTTAGGACGGAACTCGATTTCGACGAATACACGCCTGCCAGAGCGGTCGCATTCAAACGCAAGATCAGCGTTCTCATTCAGGTTCTGGGAGTAGCGTGTGCTCGCCGGCCGCAGCCCATCTTGCGACAGCACGGTGGACAGGTGCCGTTCCATCGTGGGGCCTAGATCAAGCTGAAAGCCGACGCCATCTCGAGGCGCCGCGGGATGGGAGCACGAGCGAAGAACCTCCTCCATTGCGCTCACTGATAGGCCAAAGGCCCGAAGCGCCTCCTCTACAGCTTCGACGCTCGGCCAACAATGGGCTTTCACTTCCGTGACTAAGTACGGCACGCAGTGTTCCTTGTGACATAACGCTCCGGTTCAGCGGCGGGCCGCGCAGTGGACCGTCCGCTGCAACCGGTTGTTAGCTCTCAGAACAGTAGCCTCGCTATATCAGCCGCGGCATTCAAGCCTCCACGATGATCGCTACCGCTCCTCGGGAGCGTAAACGTGTAACGGTCATCGTCCTGAAACACGATCTTGTAGTGCTTACCCTCGTCACTGATCGTGAAGCCCAACTCCTCAAGCCCACGCCGTACCTTCGCATCGATCCCCTTGGAACCTTTGAGGAGCTGTTTCAGCCGTTCTCGTTTGGTGCCAGCGATGTCCTCGTTCATCGGGTTCGCCTGGAGAACGGCACTAAGCACATGCTGGCGCCTGCTATCTTGTGGTACGCGGGTCGCTGCATCCTCAATTGCGTCTCGCAGGATGCCCAACACTTCGTTTGGGTAGAGGTCCTGCTCGGCGCCTGTTCGCAAGAGCGAACCGGTGCGGGCCGCGAGGCGTGCCTCATGGATCCGAAGCTCCGCTTGCAGACGCGTGATTTCCCGGTTCGCATCCTCGAGGCGCTGGGACTTTGCTACGAGCTCTTTGTCGAACGTTTCGATGTACTTCTGAACCTCGAGCGAGCCCGAAGCCTGAAGCGCCTCGATGGCTTGGCGTGACGCACTCTCTTGAACATGTGCCCAAGTACATCTATCTAACGGTCGCCGGTTGGTCAGTGCCGTGCGGATCTCGTCGAAGATCGCACGAGCGATGTCATCTTGCGACTCGAACTCTCGTCCGACGAAAAAAGAACGTCGGCCTCCACCATCAGGCCAGTAAACGCCGACGGTTCCGCCGTAGACGTTCTCGGAATCGACTTCAAGCTTTAGACGGAGCGAGAACGGCCGGTTCGGCTCGACGACAACATGAGCCATTCCCGCGAGCTCACGCGGCAGGCGGTCGCTATCGACTATGTAGCTTCCCTGGAACCTTGCGCTTACATAGACGATCGGAAGACGACAGCCGGCCGTTCCCGTGATCAAGCGAGCGGCAACGTCGATATCTGTGTTGTTCAGGCGGAGAGGCACACTACTGACAAGAAGTGCTCCATCAGCCGCTCCTCCCAGATTGTCCAGAAGGGTCCGGACCAGAACCGGCTTCTTCGCTGCTGGTAGGCGGGCCGCGGGGCGGCCCGATTCACAGGATACTCGGATGCCGACCCAGGAGTCCGAAGTGGTCCGTGAGAACACGACAGCTGTGGTCCACTCAAGGCCGTCGTCGTGTCTGGTGTATCTGATGGCCACAGCATCCTCGCTGGCCGCCGAGAACTGCAGACAGTCGATTGATTCGTTGCCTTTCTGAATGTGCGATTCCGTCGAGCCCAGGAGTTCCCCGAGGTCAGCTTGGCTGAGCCGGGTGTGTGGCGATCCGAGAACCCAGGTGTGGATCGCCCGCAGAAACTCAGCCGACCCGTGGGTGTGCTTTATCGGAAAGTCGGTCGCGAATGAAAGCATCATTCACCCCTGAGAGCTAACTGTGATTAGACTGCGGAATCCTATCACCTGGGTGAGCGGAACGCGCCAGTTCCGCCTGCACCAAGCTCCCGTCGGATGACTCGACGGCGCGCCTAAGTACCTGCCAAGATAGCACTTCCCGAACCACCGGCTGGACGGAGCCACCGCGCGTGGTTGCATGGCCTGCCGCATAAGTCGCACACCCTTCAGAGCCCGCTGCCCAAGTCACTATGGGCCGCCAGCTCACTGCGGCCCGGAATTGTCGGCCCCACAGGAGGTTACGTGGTCCTGCAGCGAATGTGGCTCCACCTTATGCTGCAAGGGCTCGCAGGAATAACCCGCCCCCTCGGCCGGCCTCCTGTCCTCACAACCCGCTGCTACCCCTCGAGTTGCGCCCTGACCGCGGCTCGCAGCCTGTGGGACTTAGGCTGCGGGCCGCGCGCGGAAACGCCCAGCGGGGGCCCGGCGTGCCCCACGCCTCGGATCCGCTCCGTCCGTCCGGTCACCGCGAGCACCACGCCCACCCCCTCAGGCGTCGTACCGGGTCACCTGACCCCCCGGCACCCGCCGCGACGCCACGATGTCCAGTTCCGCCCCGAACCGTCGCTCTTGAAGTGTCGCCCGCCCGGTTCGAGGCGTCGCCCGTTCCCCCCCGTAATCCGACACCCGTCGGGTTTCCGAGCTTCGGGACGGAGCCTCTGACCCGGTCCGGCACGGGAGCCGGCACGGTCGCGGGCGCGCTCCATTCCCATCGCCTGGATGACGGGAGCCGGTGCCATGACCCCTCGCACCCTGCTGATCCTGACCGCCCTGGTGGGCGCCCTGGCTCCCGCCGCCACGGCACAGGACCTGGCCGTCACCCCGGCCTGGACGCCCGACCGCTATCGCTCGGGCCGAGCACCCGTCGATCTCACCCTGAGCCGGGACCTGCGCCAGGACGAACGCCTGGCCGTCATCGTGGCCAACACCGACGTGTCCGCGGAACTGGAAGTGCGCGGCCGGCGGGCCCGCTACCGGCCCACCGCCTGGCGGCTGCCGACCGGCGAGTCGGAGGTGGTGGCCTACCTGGTGACCGCCGACGGTGCCTGGCAGGAAGTGGGTCGCGCACCGCTCCGGGTGCTCACCCGCGGCGGGCTGGAGCGGTCGCGGACGGTACCAAGCCTCGATCTCACCAGCACCGGCCAGCTCGACCAGCGGGTGCCGCACGGCGATCCGGCCCCGCCCCGGCGCACCTACCAGGATCTGACCTTCCGGCTGGGTCTGGAGAGCGCGCTCTCCCGAAGCGGCTGGGAACTGGCGTTCCGGGGCAACGCGCTGGGCGTCACCGAAGAGACCCAGCGGCTCCGCTGGGGCGAACGACAGCTCGACGCCCCGGCGTTGGATCTGGCCGACTACCAGGTCCGGCTCGCGCGCGGCGGCGCGCGGCTGGGCCTGGGCCACCTGGCGACAGGCGCCAACCGGCACCTGGTGAGCGGGTTCTCGAGCCGCGGCCTCATGGCCGGCGCCCAGCTCTGGCGCGGGGCGGAGCTGGAGGCGGCGGTGCTGAACGGGAGCAACGTGGTGGGCTGGAGCAACCCGTTCGGCCTGGCGCAGCCCGACCACCGCCTGGCGGCCGCGACGCTCAGCCTGGAGCTGCTGCCGAGCCGCCCCGGGGCGATTCATCTCGACATCTCCGGACTCGACGGCTCGCTGCTGCCGCGGAGCGGGTTCACCCAGGGCTCGGTCACCGACGCCGAGGAGAGCCGCGGCCTCGGCGTGCAGGTGGCGTTGAGCGACGCCCGCCAGCGGATCCGGGTGGCCGGCGGGTTTACCCGATCGCGATTCGTGAACCCGGCCGACGCTCTGCTGTTCGGCGATACCGCGGTGGTGGCGGTGCGGGCCGAGACTCGAAGCGCCCGCTACGGCGAGCTGGCCCTTCAACTGCTCCAGGGAGTGAGGCTCTGGTCCGGGACCCTTGCCTCGCTGGGCGCGGCAGCACGGCACGAGCGAGTCGATCCGCTCTACCGGAGCATTGGCGCCTGGGTGCAGGCCGACCGGGAGACCAACGCCCTGGACCTGACCGGCAGCCTGGGTCCGCTGGCGCTCCAGGCCTCGCTCTCCAACGGCCGCGACAACCTGGCCGGGATTCCGTCGATCCTCACCTCCCACACCCGCGCCCGCGGTGCGAGCGTGGCCGTTCCCCTGGGTCAGCTTCTCGGCGCCGCACCCACGGCCTGGTTCTGGCCCGCGCTGTCCTACGCCTGGCAGCGCACCCGCCAGTACGGTGAAGGGGTGCCGGTGAACGGAGAATTCGCGGCCTCGCACGTGCCCGACCAGTGGAGCACCAACCAGACAGGCTCGGCCACCTGGACCTCGGGGGCCTGGAACCTGGCCTACCGCTGGAACCAGTCGTTCCAGGACAACCGCCAGCCGGGCCGGGAGCGGGCTGACTTCCGGGCCATCGTCCACGGCCTGTCGCTCGGCCTGCCGCCGTGGCGGGGGATCAACGGCGGCCTGGATGCGAGCGTCGAGCGGCAGAAGAACTTCGAGTTCGGCACCACCCAGCGGACCGAACGGGTGGGCGCCAACGCGCAGGTGTCACTCACCCGGACCACCACCCTCTCGGGCGCGCTCTCCCAGGCCTGGGGCTACGAGCCCTTCGGCGACCAGCGGAGCCGCAACACCGAGCTTCAGGCCGAGCTGTCTCAGGGGCTCGACCTCTACCGGCGGACCGACGGCGGAACCCAGGCCCGGGTGTTCCTCCGCTATGCCCGGACCCGGGCGGCGTTCTACCCGCTGGCGGCAGGCGCCACGCCGTCGCTGCCCCGTCTGGTCTGGACCCTCAACGCCGGCGCCTCGATCCGGCTCTACTGACCTATGCCCAAACTCCGACTGCTGGTCCTCGTGCTCGCGGCGGTCGCCGGGTCGGTGACGGGTGCCGCGGCGCAGATCCGGGTGAACCCCACCGGCGTCAACGTGAACGCCCAGGGCGCCACCACCGTGTTCCTCACCTTCGGCGGGCTCGCCGGGTACGAAGCGGCCGAGGCGTTCTGGTGCGGCGAGCTGATCCCGGCGAGTCCGGCGATCGGGCTCCGGTGCGACCCCGGCACCATCTTCGGCTCGCTGCCGATCCGCTACGACCGCTCCGCCGCGAGCGGGCTGGGCGGCCTCACCGACATCATGACGATTCCGCCCTCGGTGGCTCGGCGGGCGTACCAGGCGGCGGCCTCGGGCGCGGCGTCGGCCTTCTTCTACGTGCGGCGATTCCGGAGCCTTACCGGTGGGGTCGATCAGTACGTGGCCGTCACCTGCCGGCTCACCGGCGGCGGGGCGCGAAGCCCGCTGGCGCTCACCGACGTCCGTCTGGCTTTCGTGCCCGACCTCCCCGTGCTCCAGGTGGCGCAGGGCGAGCCCGCGCCCGGGCTCGAGGCCCGGATCGCCTACACCGGCACCGGCCGGCTGGTGGGTCGATGGGAAGTGGTGCTCCCCGGCGAGGAGCTGCCGACACCGGAGGATCTGCTCACCGAGGGCACGCTGCCGCAGGAGCGCCGCGGAACCCAGCGGCGGTATACCCAGCTCTCGCGTTTCAACCTCTTCCTGCCGCCCACCGGCAGCGTGGTGCTGGCCGGTCCGGATCCTGACCGCCTGCCCACGGCCACGGACGGCGTCTACCACGTGCTGCTCCGGATCGAGGCGGTGACCGAGAAGGAGGGCGACTCGAACCTCGGGGCGGTGGGCGCGGGATCGGGCGTGGTCCCGTCAGGCGCGGTGGCAGGGTTCCCGATGCCGGTGCTGCGTTATGTGGTGGGAAGTGGCGGCGGGATCGCCGCTCCCGAGAACGGTCGTGAGGCGATCACGCTGCTCACACCCGCCGCCGACGGCCCGGTGGCCGCCGACGCGCCGCTGGTGTTCACCTGGCAGGAGACGCCCCATGCCGCGCTCTACCGGGTGGAGATCGAAACGACGCGGGGCGAGCAGGTGTTCAGCGCCCTGGCCTCGGCGGGCACTGCGGGGTACCGCGCGCCGCCCTGGCTCCGCGAGCGGTTGACGGGGGATCTTCGGTGGCGAGTGGTGGCTACCGATGCAGCAGGGCGGCCCGTGGGGCGGAGCGTCTGGCGTGGACTGGTGTTGAGTCCCTCCTGACCTGGCCCCCCCCCCGGCGCATGTCGGGCCGGCGGAGTGCCGTCAGGACCGCGGCCCCCAGATGATCACCGCCGCGCCGAGCACACAAAGCCCGGCGCCGATCGCGTCCCAGCGGTCCGGCCGCGCGTCCTCGACGATCCGGAGCCAGAGGAGCGATGCGGCGATGTAGATGCCGCCGTACGCCGCGAAGGCCCTTCCTGCATGGGCCGAGTCGATCCGGGTCAGACACAGGGCGAAGAGAATCAGGCTCGCGGTCCCCGCGAGGCTCCACCAGGGCGATCGGTTCAGGCGAAGCCACATCCAGAACGCGAAGCACCCTGCGATCTCGAAGAATGCGGCGAGGACATAGAAGCCCGTCGTCCTGAGGAACGCTTCAGCCATGCGGTGGCGGCGCGGCGGTCCGGAGCAAGGTGGTCAGAAAGTCTTGGGTCCCCGGGGGCCCGGTGACGTCGAGCCAGATCGGGCCTCCATCCGCCTCGATCCGCAAGGCGAAGCTCAGGAATCGACAGCAGCGCCGCTCCGCCTCGATCATCGCCGCGGCGTCATGGAGGAGACCGGCGTCCGGCTCGAACCGCCACCGAAAGCCACCGGGGATCGGCTCCCGTGCCCGCGCCCTGACCAGCAGTCCCGGCAGGAGCGCGCCTCGCGCGGCCGCGAGCTGCTCCGGGGTGAGGGTACATGCGATCGCGGGGTGGGAGCCCCGGGTCCGCTCGGCGGTCATCACTGTAGCCGTTGGCAGGCCCGGAAGCGTCCCGGACTCATCCCTGTGAGCCGCCGGAACTGGCGCGAGAAGTGGCTCTGGTCCGCAAAGCCCGCCTCCAGGGCCACCTGGGCCAGCGGGCGATCCGATCGCGCCAGCGCCTCGCTCGCCGCGTCCACCCGGAGCCGTCGGACGTACTCGGCCGGGGAGCACCCGTACCGCTTCCGAAACGCCCGGGCTAGGTAGACCGGGTGCACCCCGGCCTCGAGCGCCAGCTCCCCGATCGAGAGCGGCCGGCGAAACCCGCCGTGGATCGCATCCCGAACCCGCTCCAGCCATGGCGGCTCCACCGCTCGGACCGCACGTCGAGGGTGGCGAGCGGCGAGCGCGGAAAGCTGGAGCACCAGGCCTTCGATGGCGAGCGGCGCCACGTCGTCCGGGTGGCACAATTCCCGGTAGGCCTGGAGCGCCATGCCCGCCACCGACGGGCCTGAGAGGCGCGACCGCCGGTCCAGAAGCGGGGAAACGGAGCGAATCTGGGCCGTCCGCTCCGGCGACACCTCGATGATGAGGCAGCGGCTGCCCGGGCCCGGGAAGGTCTCGCTGTGGGGCTCCCCGGCGGGAATGGCCAGCAGATCCAGCGGCCCGCAGGTCTCCCGCTCCGACCCCGACTGCTCGTGGACCAGCCCATCCAGGATGAAGGTCAGGACGGGCTTCTGGTGAGCGTGGGGCGGGAGGGTCCGGCCCGCGCCATACCAGGCCTCGGTGAGCGAAAAGCCGCCCGCGTCCAGCCCAGCCCGGCGGGCGCCGGGGGCCACCGGGATAACGTGCGCCGACATCTGGACGCCTCCTTGGATGGCGGCAACTCGGCCAGGTTTGCCGCGGCCAGCAGGTTCGCTCCGGACAAGACCCCGAGCCCCCCAACCCGCAAGCTATCGTTCTCTGCGGAAAGCTCGCCCGCCCGGTCCGCCACCGCCAGCAGCGGGGACAACCTGACCCAGCACACCGCCGACCCCACGGTCGAACAATACGCACGCCGTTACCCCGGGGTGCCAATGGAGGTGATCCTCAAGGAGGACTTCCTTCGTCTGGGCCTGTCCTTCACCGATGCGGCCATGGAGGCCGCCCGCGGATCCCGGAGCCAGGCCTATTACCTCTTCTCCTACAACATCTCCGGGCACCACGACCTCAAGGAAGGGATGAGCACGGCGGCACCGGAGGACATCGTCTTCCGGGACGGGCCCTACGATCTCAAGCGCACCCGGGTCCGGGTGGTGCTGAATGGCGGCTCCCCCTATGTCGTCGACGTGGTCGACGGCAAGACCATGATCTGCGAGAACGGAGTACCGGTGGCCGAGGCCCTGTATCCCGCGAAGCCGGCCTATTACGGCCGGACGTTCCCGGACGGGCTGCGGTACGAGCAGGTGATTCCCCTGCTCTACGACTCGTACGCCTTCATCACCACCTTCCGGGCCTGTCACTACTGGGGCGACAAGGAAGAGTGCCGGTTCTGCGACATCAACTACAACCTCCGGGAGCTGCGGAAGCTCACCGGCGACCACGTGACGGCCGACGCGATCAAGGACGTGGGGAAGGTGGTCGAGGTGCTGGCGGCCATGGCCGAGGAGCCGGACCCGGCCCGCCGGATGATCACGGTGATCATGACCGGGGGGTCGATCGTCCGTCCGGTCCGGGGCGGCCCCGACAATGCCACCGACTTCAACCTCCCTTACGTCGAAGCGATCCGGGAGCAACTCGGCCGCCGGATTCCGATCGTGATGATCACGGAGTCGCAGCCCTTGGAGAACGTACGGCGGTTCCGCGACGCCGGCGTCACCTCGCACAACGCCAACCTGGAGGTCTGGGACAAGCGGCTCTTCCAGATCATCGCGCCCGGCAAGGAGAAGTACATCGGCTACGACCTCTGGGTCCGGCGGCTGCTGGACGCGGTGGACATCATGGGGGAGGGCGGGGTGAGCCCCAACATGGTCTCGGGCGTCGAGATGGCCCGTCCCTGGGGATTCGAGACCGTGGCCGAGGCGATCCGCTCGGTCCGGGAGGGGTTCGAGTACCTGATGTCGCACGGCGTGGTGCCCCACCTCGACACCTGGTGCGTCGAACCGGGGACGGCGCTGGCGGGCCACCCCCCGATTCCGCTGGACTTCCTGATCCAGGCTGACCTGGCGTGGTACGAGACCTGGCGGAAGTACAAGCTGCCGCCCTTTGCCGGCTACGGGCCGATGGGTGGCGGGCCGGGGGTGGCGGTGTACGGGAACACCGCCTCAGTAGACTTGGGCGGATAGGTCGGGTAGGCGGGTACCGGCGCCGCGCCGCGTCCGCGACGCACCACCCGGGACCATCGGCCCCGAGTGGCTTCGCGGGTGGCTGGGGTACCGGTTACCGGCCCGCCAGCCGATCGGAGGCCACGAACCACCGTCCCGCCACGCCCACTCCGAGCCGTCGGCCCACCTGGGTCGGGCGCCCTTCCAGCACCTCCACCCACGCCACCGCCCCGACTTGCGGCCCCAGCCGATGCTCCACCAGCAGGCTCGGCGCCAGCTTGGCGGGGCCGGTGTGGAGCCGGAGCCCGACCTGCACGTCGGCCGTGGGCCCCTTCCGCCGGAGCGCCAGACCCCCGGTGAACCGGCTTCCGGTGCGGAACGCGCCGCGCAGTTCGCCCGAGCCGACCAGATCGTACCGCGGTCCGAACGGGTACTGCACGCTGGCCCACAGACTGTGACGCCAGGCGCCCACGCTGTCTCCCGCCAGGAGCCCGCCACCGAGCCGCGTTGCCAGACCCCAGCCGGCCGAGACCATCGGATCGCCCGCCCGGGCGCGCGCGGTGCGGCGGGCCCGGGCGAACACCGGGCCCAGCTCCACCCCATGGTCCACCACGTTCTCGTCGTCGGGCGACGGGTGCGGCACCCCGGCCTGGGCGAACGCGGCGGCCACCTCCTCGGCAAACGGCAGGTTGAGCACGGCGTCGTGCGGATCGTGCCAGGTGGCGCGGAGCCCGAGGCCGAGTTCGGTAGCGCCCGGATCGGCGCTCGACCGCGCAGCCCCCACCGACACGATCGTCTTGGTCAGTACCCGGAGCAGCCGTCCGCCGAGCGACCGGCTCCGGTAGGACGCAAGGTCCCGGATCCCGCCGCCGAGCTCGAAGTACGGCGTGAGGTCGATCGCCCCGGCGTACACGGTCTCCGCGCCTCGAACCGCGGCGAGCGCCGTCACGCCGGTGGGTCGCGGTGCGCTCCCGGCTCGGAGCGGCGGCGCCACCCCCAGCGCCACCAGCGCCGGCGCCTCGGGGACGTCGACGCCCAGCTGATACGCCAGCAGGTTGATCCGGCGGGGCTCCTGCGCCCCGAGCGGCGAAGCCAGGACCAGCCCCAGCGCCGCGCCTGCTGCCAGCCTCACGACGACAGGGTACCCGCCGCCGGGTCGGGCAGGGGCCGTGCGGCCGACGCCGCCTCCCGGTCCCGCACATCCACGCGCTTCAGCTCCTTCATGCTGGTCACGTACGTGAGGATCGAGTTCCAGAACCCGGAGCCGCCGCTCGCCAGGAACCCCAGCGCCAGCACCGTGGGCCAGTTGATCGACGGCGTGGCCGGGCCCGTCCCGGCCTCGCCGATCACCTCGGACACCACCGGCCAGGTCACGACCGTGATCCCCACGCCGCCGGTTGCGGCCAGGATCTGGAGCCAGGCGCGGCGGTGGGCCTCCCGCCGCCGATTCAGGCTCGCCTCGTCGAGCCACGGCACGAACCCCTTCACGATCTCCACGAACCGCTCCGTCGCCACGCTCAAGGCAATCAGCAGCGTGACGATGGCGGGCAGGGAGTTGAGCGTCATCGGCGGCTCCTCCGTTCGGTCAGAGCGAGAGATTGAGATGGTCCGAGAACTCGTTGGAGAAGATCCGGCGGCCCTCGGCGTCGAGGAGCCGGCGCCGGGCCGTGAGCCAGGCATCGACCCGGGCGCCGTAGCAGGCCCGGACCGAGGCCGCGTCCAGCTCGTTCCGCTTCCCCCAGTGGAAGGTGTGGGGAATCTTGGCCTGGGCCACGCCGAGCCAGGTCCGTTGCTGCGCGGCGAGGGTCCGAGCGGAGTGCGCCCCGTCCACCTCCAGGATGCAGGTCACGGGGTCGTGACTCGTGAACGCCAGCGTGGCCCGTGACTGCTTCACGAACCGCATCGACACCAGGGCCGGCGCCTCCTCGGCCTTGACCGCCGCGACCGCGAGATCGAAGCCGCGCCGGGCCTCCGTCACGGGGATGCCCATCGCCGAGGAAGCGCCCCGGCCCCGGGTCGAGGTGTCCTTGAACACCTCGCCTGGCGTCCCGGCCACGTTCTCGTAGGTCTGGTAGGCCGCGCTCAGCAGCTTGGCCGCGAGCTTCGCCGCCGGGCTCAGCGCGTCGGTCACCACCCCGATCACGTCGAGCGCGCTGTCGCCCTTGCCCACGCCGCCGTCGAGCGACACCGGCTTCGAGCCCGGCGGGCGCGCGGGCTCCCGGTACAGCAGCTGGGTGAAGGTCTTCTCCCCGTCGAGCACGTTGCAGAGCAGCTCGACGTGGTGAGGGCGCCGCTTCGCTCCCGACGGCCCCCGGTCGTCGCCCGGCAGCGAGACGCTGGTGAAGTCCATCGCGTGGATCGCGTCCCAGTGCGCCTGGGTGAGGGCGATCGGCTGGCGCCACCCGTGAAGCCAGAAGATCGGCACCGGCTCGATCACCACGCCAAGGACGACGCCGAAGCAACCCATGCTGACCAGCGCCGCCTCGAACACTGCGTCGTCGTCCACCAGCTCGACGTCGAGCGCCGCCCGGGCGGCCGGGCTCAGGATCGGGTCGCTCTGCCGCTCCAGCCAGAGCGTCTTGCCGTCGGGCCGGGTCGCCAGGTGGATCGCCACCACGCAGTCCTGCATCGCCCCCACGTCGATCGCCGCGCCGTGCGTCCCCGTGGCGATCGCCCCCGCGATGGTTTGCCCGTTGCTCGCCCCGCTGGTGGGCAGCGCCTGGTTCCGTCCGGCCAGGAACCGGTTCACCGACGCGACCGAGATCCCGCCCTGGAGCAGCACCGGCAGCTGATCGGGTGGGTACGACTTGACCAGATCCGCGGGTCCGAGGCCGAACCGATAGTTGAGCCGCTGGGTGCCGAGTCCGATGCCGTCGGTCGCGGCCACGTTGGTGAACGACCAGCCGCCCCCCACCGCCCGGAGCCGGACGTCGCCCTCATCCGCTTCCAGGATCAGTTCCTGGATCCGGCGGGCTGTGGCCTTGTAGCCGGGGATGGTCGACCGGGTCTCGTCCGGGTTGCTCAGGACCTCGAACCGGCGAACCGGCCGGGTCACGGTCTCGTGCCAGTTCCGCCAGATGGCCGCCGTGGCCGGCATCGTCTACCTCCTGGGCGGGGTCGAGTCCGTGACGATCCCCCCGCCTGAGGCCGGATGCGGCGGCGCGCACTTCCATTCGACCTGGTGCGGTGCCACCAGTCCCAGGGTCACGACGCCGACCAGCGTCCCCAGGAACGTGTTCCTCACCGTCACCTCGGCCAGGCCAGTCGGCCCGCAGGCGGCGAGCGGCGGGTCCTTCACCCGGACCGCGTTCCAGAGGAGCCCGACCACGGTCCGGCTGCATCCCCGCGACATATCGGGGCACTCGGCGGTGGCGGCGGGGGTGATGCCGAGCGCGCTCTGCCGATAGTGGCCGCAGCCCGCGGCCGGCAGGGCGAGCAGCAGGACGACGACGAACCCGGTACGGGTCATGGGGGCCTCCGGAGCCGCGTTCTCACTCGCGGCCGTGCCAGCGCTTCAGGGGCTCGGCGGGGGTCTGGAGATACGCGCCCTGCTGGTAATGCGTGTCGTAGAAGTGGGTATCGAGGTGATGCGCCTGCACGCACCCCGGCAGCATGATCGTGCTCCGGATGCCCGGGAACTTGCCGTGCTTGCCGCGGATGTAGCGCGTCACCTCCTCGAGTCGCGCGGCTTCTTCCATCGCATACCTTCCTGTTGGTCCGCGGGCGAATCGAACTGGCCTCGGGGAAGGTATGGCGGGATCCCTGGCCGGGCCAGACGCCGCTAGTTCTGGCGTTCGAGGGTCCCGATCCCGTCGCCGCCATCGTCCGGGCGGCCGGGCAGCGCGGCCTGAGCGCGCTGGGCCAGCTTGAGCGAACCGGCGGACACCACGGCGCCAAACCCGGCCGTCCAGACCGCATCGTCCAGCACCAGGTTCCAGGGCACCAGCCCGTCGCCCGACAGCAGGTTCATCGCCTGGAGGAAGAGGGGCACGAACACGCCCGTCGCTATCCCGCCGCCGATGCCGAACCACACCCAGCTGATCTCCGACAGGCGCCGGCCGTGGTAGAGGAGCCGGACCAGCGTGGAAAAGGCGGCCCCGGCGAAGAACCCCACCATCCCCGCTCTCAGGGCCAGGCCGGCGATATAAGTCCAGGGGGCCTCCGGCGAGAAGATGCCGGCGAGCCGGAGGGTACCGAACACCACGAAGGCAAGGACCGACCAGCCAGCGCCCCAGATCAGGGCGTTGCCCAGCGCGCCCCGGAGGCGGCGAATGGGGTCGCGAGCGGTCATCGGCAGCTCCAGGCAGGACCGCGGTCGAGGTGACGCGGCACTTTGCGAGACAAAGTACAAGCTTCCGGGGCGACCGACAAGACGCCGTCCCGTCCGCCGGCCATGCTCCCTGCCGACTGCTGTGTTGACAACCCGCCTCCCGGACGGTAGAAAGGGGAGCCCGCCAGGTGGCTCTGCCTGGCGCCGTTCCGTTTCGTGGCCCTCTGCGCTTTCGTCACGTCCCTCACATGGACATCGGAACCCTCCCCACCCGCAACGCCCGGCACTACGGCGACCGCGAGGCGCTGGTCTTCGAGGGCACCCGTCTCACCTGGCGCGCCCTCAACGCGCGCATCAATCGCGCCGCCAACGCCCTGCTCGCGCTCGACCTCGTGAAGGGCGACAAGGTCGCCCTGCTGCTCCCCAACGGGATCGAACTGGTGGAGCTCTACTGGGCCATCGCCAAGACCGGCCTGGTGGCCGTGCCGCTGAGCCCCCTCCTGCGGGGCCCCGGACTCGTGTCCCTCCTCAACGACAGCGACGCCGCCGCGCTGGTGACCTGCGCCGCGCTGGCCGACGAGGTGGACGCCGTGCGCGACCAGCTCGCCGCGATCCCGTGCGATCGGTTTCTGCTGGTCGACGGCGCCGGCCGGCCAGGGTTCGCGAGCTATGCCGCACTGGTGGCGGGGGCCCCGGAGACCGAGCCGCCGCCGAGCGGGGTCGTCGGCACCGATCCCTACAACATCATGTACTCCAGCGGCACCACCGGAACGCCCAAGGGCATCGTGCACGACCACAACATCCGGGCCCACTACGGCATGGTGTTCGGGACCGCCTTCCGCATGGGCCGGGACAGCGTGATGCTCCAGTCGGGCTCGCTGGTGTTCAACGGCGCCATGCTCACCTTCATCCCCTGGATGTATCTCGGTGCGACCCTCGTGCTCCAGCCGAAGTTCGAGCCGCGCTCATACGTCGAGGCCCTCGTGGCGGAGCGGGCCACGCACGTGATGCTGGTCCCCTCGCAGATCGTGGCGCTGCTGGCCGAGCCGGGGTTCACCCGCGAGGCGCTGGCCTCGCTCCAGATGCTGCTCACCGTGGGAGCCCCGTTGCACCTGGAGTACAAGCAGCGGTTGGCGGAGCTGCGTTCCGGCATCTTCTACGAACTCTACGGCCTCACAGAGGGCGGGTGTGCCACGGTGCTCGACCCGATCGACTTCCTCCGGAAACCGGGGTCCGTCGGCGCTCCGCTCCCCCTGTCGGAGCTCAAGGTGGTCGATGACGAGGGACGGCCGCTGCCGGCGGGTACCGTGGGGGAGATCATCGGACGGGGGCCGCTGCTCACGCCCGGGTACTACAAGCGGCCGGATCTCACCCGCGAGGCGATTCGTGACGGCTGGCTCTACACCGGCGATCTGGGATACGTCGACGACGAGGGGTACCTGTACCTGGTGGACCGCAAGAAGGACATGATCATCTCGGGCGGCGTCAACGTATATCCCAAGGACATCGAAGCCGTGGCCGCCGCGCACCCGGCGGTCCGGGAAGTGGCGGTCATTGGGGTGCCGGACGAACGCTGGGGGGAGGCGGTGGTCGCTGCGGTGGTTCCGATCGCGCCGGGCGCCGTCGACGCGGAGGCGCTCAAGGAGTGGATCAACGCCCGGGTCGGCGCCAAGTACCAGCGGGTGCGCGAGGTCGTGCTCCGCTCCGATTTCCCGCGCAACGTGGCGGGCAAGACCCTGAAGCGGGAACTGCGACAGGAGCTGTCGCGGGGACGGATGGCGTGACCGCGGGCTGTTCCGCCAGGGGGTGGAGGCCGGGCCGACCCCGAGCGCGCGGTCGGGTCACGGAATCAGAGACGGTACCGGCTCACTCGCGCGGCACCCCGCGGAAGACGGCGCCGACATCGATTCGAAGCTCGCGGTCGCTTCCGGGAGAGCGCCACGTCAGCAGCTGCGGGTGAGGAGTGTCTCGTTCCCCGCCGGGCCCGGACACGTCGATCCGCCGTGCCTCGAGATCCACCAGCCAGACTTCGCGGACTCCGATCTCGAGGTAGGCATCCCGCTTGTACTCCCGATCGTGGACGCGGGAGTCGGCGCCGGAGACCTCGACCGCCAGCCAGTGATCGGGGACGTTGGCCCACCGGGAGCCGGAGCGGGGGAGACGGCCGACCAGGACGTCCGGCTCCATCCGGACGCCGGGCCTGAGCTCGACGACGCCGGGGGCCGCCACGAAGACGCCCGGTAGCTCCTCGAGAAACGCGTGGAGAATGGCCGCGAGCCGCGTGGCGACGATCTGATGCGCAAGGCCCGGCGCCGGGGTCACGAACAGGACCCCGTCGAGCAGCTCGTAGCGGTTCCCGTCGTCGGGGAAGGCGTTGAGCTGATCGACGGTGAAGCGCCGGAGCGTGACGGCCATGGCCATAATCTGACGCCTCGGCGGGAGTCGGGGCAACCTGGCATCGTGCCAGGTTGCGGGTGGACCCGCCGACCGGCCTAACCAACGTCGTGCGAAGCGTGGCGAAATCGCGCATCCACCCCACCCGCCTGTCCGCAGCCCGCCCGGCCATCTCGGTCACGACCACCGCCGGGTGGTCAGCCGCAAGGCACCTCACTCCGACCGGCGGATCGACCTGCGGATCGGCTGACCGGGGAGGACACCATCCACCAGCCTGGCGTCCCGCACCACCGGGATGCCGCCGACCAGGACGTGCACGATCCCGGCCGAGTACTGCGCCGGCTCCTCGACCGTGGCGCGGTCGATGACGGTCGCCGGGTCGAAGATGGTGAGATCAGCGTCCGCGCCCACCGCGATCCGACCTTTGCGCGCCATCTGGGGAACCGAGGCCTGGAGCCGCTGGGCCGGCATGATCGTCATCCGGCGGAGCCCTTCCATGAGCGGGAAGAGGCGCTCCTCGCGAACGTAGCGCCCCAGCACCCGAGCAAAGGTTCCCGCGAGCCGCGGATTGCCGCGGTGCTGGACATACGGCACCGCGTCGCTCGCCACCATGACGATCGAGTCCCGGAAGATCGGATGGAGGTTCGCGTCGGGCCCGCCGATCTGAATGATGATCCCGCCCTGCTGCCGATACCGGATGAATGACTCGCGCGTGAGATGCTCGCCGGTGGCCGCCCAGACCAGCCGGTCGAAGTCGTAGCCCGGGGTGTCGAGGGCCCGATCGTAGAGCGACGACTGGAGCAGCGTCGAGCTGGCGGTGTAGGGATATGCCTCCGTGGTCACGTCCACGCCGTGAGCGCGGGCCCGATGAATCGCTCGGAGGAACTCTCCCGCGTCGGGAGAGCCGGCATTGGCGCCGCTCGAGCTGTTGATGTGGACCACGTGGAGCGCCGCCCCGGTCACCATGGCATTGGCCAGCACTTCCTGAAGCCCTCCGAAGCCGCCCACCCCGCCGCCCGCTCCCCGGATGTGGGTGAAGCAGATCACCCGCCGCACGGCACAGAGCTCGAAGTTGCGGAGGATCTCGATCGCCGAAGCGCCGGGCGTGTACGCGATGCCCATCCCGATGCCGAGCGCACCCAGGTCGAGGTCCTTCTCCAGTTCGGCCCGAACGGTGGCGATCGCGGCCGGGGTGCTGGGCGTGTGGGACCACCGGGTCGAGGTATCGGCGGCGCGGAGTTCGTAGGGCACCAGGGTGTCGCCGAACGCGATCCGGCGGGCCTGGAAGTGCGAGGCGGCCCCGCCGTAGTTCACCCGGGCCTTGCCGGCGCGCTCGGCGTAGAACCGCTCGACCGGACCAATGCCGGTCTCCAGCTCCAGCGCGGTGGTCACGCCGTTCATGGCGTAATAGCCGTAGCTCTCGTCGTTCTGGCCATGGGCGTGGAGGTCGATGAATCCGGGGGCGACCACCAACCCCCGGGCGGCGACGGTGTCCCGGCCCCGGATCGGGCCGGTGGTGATCGTGGCGATCCGGCCGTTCCGGATGCCAAGGTTGCGGACGGCGTCAAGGCGGGAGGCCGGGTCCATGACGCGCCCGCCGAGGATGACCCGATCGTAGGGACCGGGCGGCTGGGCTGGAGCGGCCGTGGCGGAAGCGATCACCAGGAGCACGACAAGGGCTCGAATCATGGATACCTCGCCAAGGGGGGTGGCACCTCGAATCCAAAGAGGCTCGGATCCTCCCCGATCGCCGCCGCGGCGAGCACCCGGAGCACGTAGTCCTGCGTCTCCGGAGGGATCCTGGCCCGGTGCCGGTCCAGCAGCGCCCAGTAGTTCCGCTCGGCCGGCGACTCCGGCAGCGAGCGAAGCAGCCTCCGCAGCCGCGTGTCGCCCATGTTGTAGGACGCCAGCACCAGGAGGCCGGACGCCTGGGCATCCGTCGCGTAGATGTCCTCCAGGTAGCGCGCGGCGGCAGTGGTCGCCTTGGCCGGGTCGTGCCGCTCGTCCAGAGGATCGAACGTCCGGTCGCCCTGGAGCGGCCCGAGGCGGAGCCCATAGGCCTCGGCCGTCGACGGGATCAGCTGCCAGAGACCCTTGGGGACCCCGAAGTTGCCTGAGGGGCCGATGGCCCGCGGGTCGAGGTTGCTCTCCTGGAGGGCGATGTAGAAGAGCTCGCGGGGAAGGTGGTGCCGGCGGAGAATGTCCGTCACCAGCGGCCCGAGCCCGGTGGCGACGGCCCGGGCGAACGCCGTCTCGATCCCCGCGCTCCGCCATCGCCTGATGCTTTGCTGGATCTCCCTGATGAAGCCGCTCGGCACCGTGGCCTCCGACTCGCCGAGCCGGTGGATCGTCCGGTAGATGATCCGGATGTCGGCCGGGGTCCGATCGCTGTAGATGCCGAGTGTCCTGATCAGGTCGTCGTACTGGGATTCGAGCCGGGCCCGGCGCTCCTGGATCGTCTGATCCGGACCCGCGGTGGCCTCGAGGCGGCGGATGTCGAGCTCGAGGGCCTTCATGCTGGTGAAGATGGCGCCCGCCGTCGCCCGGAGAGCCCGGACCCGCTGCGCCTGCCACACCGCCGCGACCCCGGCTGCCGCCGCCGCCGCCACCGCCAGGGCGACCGCGAGGCGCAGGGAACGAATCCGCTGCTGCCAGGTGCGGGTCGTACGGTCGCGGTGGGCACGAAACGCCGCCCGGATCATCGCCGTCCGGCCGGACATGTTCTCCGGCTCTTCGTCCGAGAAGTAGCGGCCGGCCAGGTCGGTGGCGAACGCCAGGGGCGTCCACCCCCTGGTCGAGTGGCGCGGGATCGCGAGTCGAAGCTCGGGGCCTCCCGGACCCAGTCGAATCGTCAACAGGCCCCGCACGGGCACGCGGGTGATCCGCTCGTCGCCCACGAACGTCCCGTGCTCGCTCCCCAGGTCCACGATCTCCCAGGTCCTGCCCTCGCGGCGGAGCTCGAGGTGCTCGGCGCTCACCAGGTCGTGGTCGACCACGACCTGGTTGGTGGCGGCCCGGCCGATCCGCACCGTGTCGGTGAAGCGGCGAACCTCGGCGCTTCCGCTCGAGGTGACTTCGATCTCGTTCGACGACATGGCGCCGCGGAGGGCGGGAAGCCGTCAGCCCCCGCTGTACGTCCCGAACACCACCCTGAGCCCGCGGGCGATCAATCCGGGCAACACCGACGTGTGGGTCTCGCCCGGGTAGATGTGGGTCGTCAGCGAGAGGCCCGGGTAGCGACGCCCCCTGAGCGCCCGCTCGAACGGGCCGATCAGTTCGACCATCTGGGGCGGGCCCGTCGTTCGTTCCCACTCGGCGATCGCTGCCTGCATCGATTCGGGGAACTGGGACGCGGTCCGTTTGAATTCCTCCGCCGTCTCGAGCCCGCCCGCCGCGACAAACACCCGCGCGGGGAGATCGCGGTTCGCCGCCGCGTACGCCTTCTCGAACTCGAACGACACCCGCCCATGCCACCAGATCGAGGGGCTGCCGATGACGTACCGCTGGAAGGTGTCCGGATGGTGCAGCAGCACGTAGGTCGCGAAGAGGCCTCCGAACGAGTGCCCGATGAGCGTGGCGTTGCCCGGATCGACGGGGAGGGTCGAGTCGACGAAGGGCTTCAGCTCCTCGCGAATGAAGCGAAGGAAGGCCGGGGCCCCACCCGACCGCGCGATCGGCGCGACGACCGGATACTTCGTGCCCGGCGGCCCGGCTGGCGAGGGGTGGGCAATGAACAGTCGATACTCCTGGGCCACGATGTTCGATCGGAGGCTCCGGACCTCGGTCTTGCCGATGACCGGGACCTGGGCCTCGGCCGGCGGCTTGGCCGGCGGCGGCCCGGCCGGGCGGCAGGCGGAGGCGGCGACTGCCAACGCGACGGCGACGAGCGTGCGATGCATTGGCGAGGCTCCTGGAAGGACACGTCCGTGGCCGCGAGCCGCGAGGGCTCGAACTCCCGGTCGAGCCAAGGTACGGCGACTGCTGTAGTGCCGCCACCCCGCTCGCTACCGCGGAGCGACGGCCTGGTCGGCGCATTGGTGCGTCCGATCCGCCCTCGGGCTGGCTCCCCCGGGGCGGTCTGGACGGCCCCGCCGGCTGCCCGTACCTTGCCCCTCGTCCCTTGCGCCGGCCGATCGAGGTGCCGATCCCCACTTCTGATGCCCGGATGCTGGGCCGGCAAGGAGCCATCTTCCATCCTGTGTCGGTCTCGTTGCCGAGACCCGTCGCGCGTTCCGGTGCCATCATGAAGCGTCTTCTCGCCATCCCGTGCCTGCTCCTGGCCGTTGGTTCGTCCGTTGCCCAGGAGAGCCACCGCTACCAGACCGACTTCGCCCGGGAGGAACTCGCGCAGCGACGGTCGCGGGTCCTTGACGCCATCGGGAGCGATGCCCTCGCGCTGATTCAGGGCGCCAGCGGGATCCCGGGGTTCAGCGTCTTCCGCCAGAGCAACACCTTCTACTATCTGACCGGTCTGGAGACACGTCATGCCTACCTGCTGCTGAACGGCAGATCCCGGCAGGCCACGCTCTATCTGCCCCACCGGGATCCAGGCGCCGAAGCCAGCGAGGGCAAGGTGCTGTCGGCCGAGGACGGCGAACTGGTCAGGAGTCTCGTGGGAGTGGATCACGTCAAGGGCATTGAGTTCCTCTCGGCCGACCTGGTGGGCGCGGGCCTGCTTCACCCCCCCGCGCCGCCGCTGTACACCGAACTCAGCCCGGCAGAGACCGGCAACGACAGCCGGGACGAGCTCCTCTATGCCCAGGCCCGGGCTGCCGCCGATCCCTGGGACGGGCGCCCCGCCCGGGAGGCGCTGTTCGTGCAGAGGCTGCGGGAGCGCTTCCCGCAATCCGAGATTCGCGATCTCTCGCCCATCCTCGATGCCCTGCGGCTGATCAAGAGTCCGGCGGAGATCGACCTCATCCGGAAGGCGACCCAGATTGCCGGCCTCGGCCTGATGGAGGCCATGCGTTCCACGACGCCCGGGGTCTACGAGTACCAGCTCGATGCGGTCGCCAAGTACGTCTTCCACGTCCAGGGAGCGCGGGGCGACGGCTACGCCTCGATCGTCGCCGGGGGACCCAACGCGTACATCGGGCACTACTTCCACAAGGCCGACCCGCTGCGGGATGGCGACCTGGTGCTGATGGACTATGCGCCGGACTATCGCTATTACACCAGCGACGTCACCCGCATCTGGCCGGTGAACGGCAGGTTCACCGCCGAGCAGCGGGAACTGTACGAGTTCATCGTCGCCTATCGCGACGCGCTGTTCCGATACGTCAAGCCCGGGGTCACCTCGGACGAGGTGCTGGACCGGGCCGCGGCCGACATGAGCCAGTACCTTGCAGGCAGGACCTTCGCGAACCCGGCGCACCGGAAGGCGGTCGAAGCGGGGCTCAGGTTCCGGGGACACTTCCAGCATTCGGTGGGCATGGCCGTCCATGACGTCGGCCGGGTGCGCGGCGTGCCGCTTCAGCCCGGGATGGTCTTCACCATCGACCCGATGATCTGGATCCACGAGGAACGCCTGTACATCCGGATCGAAGACGTGGCACTGGTAACCGAGGACGGCGTGGAGAATCTCAGTGGGTTCGTTCCGTCCCGGGTCCGCGACGTGGAAGCCACGATCAGCGAGACGGGTCTGATCGCGCTCCGACCGCCCGTTTCGCTGCCCCTTGCCGCCCGCCGCTAGTCTCATGCGAACGCTGCCCGCGCTCGTTCTGGCGCTGTCGCTTCCGGTCTCGGCCTGGGGAGACGAGTACCCCAAGAACCCAAACATCGATGTCCTGAACTATGTCTTTCGGATCACGCTCTCCGATCGCGCCGACGCCATCGACGCCGAGGCGACGGTCGAGGTCCGCTACCGCGGGGACGGCGTGGCCGTTCTGCGGCTCGACCTCGTGAAGGCCTCGCCCTCGCTCGGCGGAAGGGGAATGACGGTGGCCAGGGTCGAGTCCGACGGCCAGGCCCTGTCCTTTGTCCACGAAGGAGAGGAACTCCGAATCACGCTGCCGGCGCCGTCCCGGCGCGGCCAGCGCGGGAGCTACGTGATCACCTACTCCGGGGTGCCCGCTTCGGGTCTCAAGATCGCCCCGAACAAGCATGGCGACCGGACCTTCTTCAGCGACAACTGGCCGGACAAGGGCCGGCACTGGCTGCCGATCGTCGATCACCCGTACGACAAGGCAACCTGCGAGTTCATCGTCACCGCGCCCGCTCACTACCAGGTGGTCTCGAACGGGTTGAGGATCGAGCAAACCGATCTGCCTGGGGGGATGAGGCTGACACACTGGAGGCAGTCGGTGCCGATCGCCTCCTGGCTGTATGTCCTTGGCGTGGCCAGGTTCGCGGTGCAGTACGTGGACCGATTCGACCACACGTCGATCGAAACCTGGGTGTACTACCAGGACCGCGACGCCGGCTTCCACGATTTTGCGGTGCCGACCAGGCAGGTGCTGGAGTTCTACAGCAGCCATGTCGGACCGTTCGCCTACGAGAAGCTGGCCAACATCCAGTCGAACAGCGTCAGCGGCGGGATGGAGGCGGCGTCGGCGATCCTCTACAGCGAGAACGCGGTGGTGGGCGACCGGAACGAACGCTGGCGGAACGTGGTGATCCACGAGATCGCTCACCAATGGTTCGGGAACGCCGTGACCGAGTACGACTGGGACGATGTCTGGCTCAGCGAGGGATTCGCGACCTACTTCACGCTGCTGTTCATCGAGCACGCCTACGGGCAGGACGCCTTCCAGGCGGGACTCGCCGAGAGCCGGAAGGTCGTCATGGCGTTCCACGAACGGAACCCGCAGTATCGGATCGTGCACGACAACCTGAAGGACATGAGCCAGGTCACGAGTTCGCACACCTATCAGAAGGGCGCGTGGGTCCTGCACATGCTGCGCGGCGTGGTCGGGACGGAGCATTTCTGGAAGGGAATCCGGTCGTACTATCGAAAGTACCTGAACGGGAATGCCACGACGACGGACTTCCGGCAGGAGATGGAGGAGGCATCCGGCCTGGATTTGAAGGAGTTCTTCGAGCAATGGCTGTACCGGCCGGGTGCGCTGCAGCTCAGCGGGACCTGGCGCTACGATACGGCGAGGCGGGAAGTGGTCCTCGGCCTCGAGCAGGTGCAGGAGGACGGGAGCCTGTTTACGATGCCGGTCGAGGTCGCGATCTACCCTGCGGAGGGGAAGCCGGTCCTGCACCGGGTACAGGTGGATCGCCGACGGAACGAGTTCAGGATTCCCGTGGGGTTTGCCCCCGCACGGATCGTCCTCGATCCGAACAACTGGGTCCTGATGGACGCCCGGTTGGTCCGGAGATGAGCGGCGGCTGGTTCCGCTGGCCTCCCGCCGTGAGTATTCTGTGCCCATGACCGATGCAACCATCGATCTCCGACACCTGGGTCGCGAAGGCTACGTCGCGTCGCGGGTCCTGCGCACGGCCGCCGGGCCCGTTCTGATCGACACCGGTCCGGGCTCCACTCTCGCCAATCTCCACTCCGGCCTCGCGTCTCTGGGCCTTCGGGTCACCGACCTCCACGCCGTCCTGCTGTCGCACATCCACTTCGATCACGCGGGGGCGATCGGCCTCGTCTGCGCCGAGCATCCCGGACTTCCGGTCTACGTTCACGAACGCGGCGCGCCGCACCTGATCGACCCGACCAAGCTCCTGGCAAGCGCCACCCAGGTCTTCGGCGACCAGATGGACTACCTCTGGGGCCCGTTTCTCCCGGTACCGGCCGCCCAGGTACGCCCGCTCACGGGGGGCGAGCACCTCTCGCTTGGCGGTCGGTCGTTCGAGGTACTCTACACCCCGGGGCACGCGTCCCATCACGTCGCCTACTTCGAACGCGCCGACGAGACGGCGTACGTCGGCGACGTGGGCGGCATCCGGGTACCGGCGCTGCCCTATGCCATCCCGGTCACACCGCCGCCCGATTTCGATCCGGAGAAGTGGCTGGCCAGCCTCGACGCGGTGGAGGCCTGGAAGCCGCGCCGGGTGTTTTCCACCCATTTCGGGTTCTCCGACAGGCTTGGCGTCCATTTCGCCCAGCTGCGGCAGGGGCTTCGGGACTGGACCGAGGCCGCCGAGCGCTTCCTGGACGCCGCGGGACCGGATTCAGAACGGGCGGCAGCGTTTCATGATTGGGTCTCCGGCTGGCTTGCCGACAAGGCGTCGCCGGACGCCATCGCGGCGTCGGCGGCCTTCTCCGACTTCAAGGCCAGCTGGTACGGGATCGCCCGGCACCTTCGCAAGAAGGCCGAGCAGCCCCGCTGAGGCTCCCCCCAGTCAGTTCACGACCGGCAGCAGCACCGCCGAGGCCTGCGCCCGGGAACGCAGAATCGTGATCTCGGCCTTGCGGTAGTCTTCCGGTTTCGCATCGAAGATGTTCGGCACGAAGGTCTGGGGATTCCGGTCGTACAGCGGGAAGAGGGTCGACTGGATCTGGATCATGATCCGGTGTCCCGGCTTGAAGACGTGGTTGACGTTGGGCAGTTCGAACCGGAACCGTTGGGGGGTATTCGGCGGGATCGCCGCCGGGTGCTCGAAGCTCTCGCGGTAGCGGCCGCGGAAGATGTCCATCGCGATCGGCAGCTGATAGCCGCTGAGCGCCGGGTTGACCGGATCGTACTTCGGGTAGACGTCGATGAGCTTGACCACGAGATCCAGGTCGGTGCCCGTGGTCTGGGCGCGGATCTCGGCGATGGGAATGCCCTGCACCCGCACCGGGGCCGTCAGAACCGGCGTTTCATAGACGAGCACGTCGGGCCGGCCCTCCACGAATCGCTGGTCATGCACCAGCCACCTGCTCCACGGCTCGTAGGGGCTGCCGAGCGATCCGGCGCCAAGCTCGGCGAAGGGATCGACGACGGGGCGGGGGAGGAAGGGTACTGGCCTGGCGGGATCGCTGGTATAGCTGTCGCCACCGCCGGGCTGCGTGGGAGCGTCGAACGACAGGCTGAACCCGGGGCCGAGATAGAGCGGCGTGAGCGGCGTGGCACAGCCGCGATCGCAGGCCGTGGGCCAGGTGGCAAAGCGCTCCCAGCGTTTCTCCCCGGTGTTGTAGACCGCCGCCCGAGCCAGGCCGGCGGGTGGGCCGCCGCGGAGATGCTCGTTGAAGAAGGGAAGCAACATGTCCCGGCGGTAGATGCTGGCCGTCTCCTCGCCCCAGACCAGGGGCCCGAGCGACGCTCCGGTGCCGCCGACCTGAACGTGGTTCCAGGGGCCCAGCACCAGCCAGTTCGTGGCCTCGAGGCCGGCCGCCTTGAGGGCGCGCCAGGCGTGGTTCGCACCGTACATGTCCTCCTGATCCCAGAGGCCCTGAGTCCAGAGCGTGGGAACCCCTGACGGGCGAGTCGCCAGCAGCTTGTCGACCGCCTGTCCCTGCCAGTAGGCATCGTACGCCGGGTGGGCCATGGTCCGGGCGACCCACGGGAGCTGGTCGAGGCCGTTGGCCCGGATGTAGTCGCCGGTCGAACCGGCGCGCAGGAACTCCTCGTACTTGTCATAGGTATTGCTGGGCGTGATCACGCCCGATCCGCGCTGCGCGGTCTGGGAGTGGATGTAGCCCAGCATCATGTTGCGAAAGGCGCCGTAGTGGAACCAGTCGTCACCCATCCACCCGTCGAGCACCGGCCCCTGGGGGACGACAGCCCGTAAGGCGGGATGCGGCTCGAGCAGCGCCATCGCGGCCGTAAAGCCGTCGTACGAGCTGCCGATCATGCCGACCCGCCCGTTCGACTCCGCGACGTGCTTCACCAGCCAGTCGATGGTGTCCCAGGCATCGGTCGAGTGGTCGACGCCGGTCGGATTCAGCGGGCCTCGGGCCGGACGGGTCAGGACGTAGTCACCCTCGGATCCGTACTTGCCGCGGACGTCCTGATACACGCGAATGTAGCCGGCCTGGATCAGCGGGTCCGCCGCCGGGTTGCGCCCGAAGATCGCGGCATTGTAGGGCGTCCGCTCCAGAATCATGGCCGCGCCCTGCGCGCCCCTGGGGACGATGATGAACGTCTGGAGCCTCACGCCATCGCGCATCGGGATCATGACCACGCGCCTGACGACCTGCTCGGGGAGGACGCGGACCGCGAAGTTCCCCGGGATGTCGTTGAACGGCCGGGGCCGTGGCGTCTGGGCCGCGGCCGGAGCGGCAGCGACGCCGAGGAGCAGCAGTCTCGCAACGACGGTTCGCAGGGGGGCGGCATCAGGGATCACGGGCGCCTCATTCGGATGAATTCCCTGTCAGAAGCAGGTCAACTGCGTCGTAGGGGTCGAGCTGCCGTTCGACCACCCGCGAGACCGCGAGATCCAGGGCCTCCGAGCCGATGCGGCGGGCGAGGTCGCTCAGGACCCGCTCCCGGATCAGCCCCTCCAGCTCGATCCGGATGCCCTCGGCGCGCCGACGTTGCGCCGCTCCCGATCCGATAGCCCACTCGCGATGCCGGGCGACCGCCGCGACCAGGTCCTCGATCCCGGCTCCCTCGATCGCCGAGGTCCTGATGACCGGCGTCTTCCAGTCGGTACGGGGAGCGCCGAGGTTCAGAGTGTGGATCAGGTCCCTGGCGGTCTCCTCGGCGCCGGGGCGATCGGCCTTGTTGACCACCACGATGTCCGCGACCTCCAGGATCCCGGCCTTGATGGCCTGGACGTCGTCGCCCGCGCCGGGAATGGCGAGCAGGCATACCGTATCGGCGACCCTCGCGACGTCGACCTCCTGCTGCCCGGCGCCGACCGTCTCCACCAGGATCACGTCGAACCCGACGGCGTCCAGGACGTCGACGATCCGCCGGGTCGCCCTGGCGAGCCCGCCCGAGGTGCCGCGGTTCGACATGCTGCGGAAGTAGACTCCGGGATCGAGCGCGCGGTCGCGCATCCGGATCCGATCGCCAAGAATGGCGCCGCCGGTGTACGGGCTGGAGGGATCGACCGCGACGACGGCAACCCGCGGGACCGTGCGCCGGTAGGCTGCCACCAGGGCGGACACCAGCGTGCTCTTGCCGGCCCCAGGCGGGCCGGTGATGCCGATCCGGGCCGCGCGGGGGGCGTGGGACATGGTTGCGCGCACGACGTCCGCCACCTCCGGATCGTGGTTCTCGACGATGGAGAGGAGTCGGGCCGTCGCGGCGATCCGTCCGGCGCGGGCCCCGGCCAGCAGCTCCTCGACCGCAGTCATTGCTCCGATGCTCGTTGCTTTGGCACCGGGACCACCGCGACCCCCGTCGCCCTGGCGACCAGCAGTGGCTCGGCGAGGACCTCGGCGGCCGAGTCGTCCGGGCTCCGGAGCGCGATCAGCTTGTGCGCCGTACACTCGAACTGGCGCGACGACCTGCCGATCGAGAGCAGCCTCGCCCGGACCTCGAGGTAGTCCCCGCAGTGCACCGGCGCGAGGAACTCGGCGTTCTGGGTCCGGGTCAGTCCCTCGTCGCCGTCGTGGCGGATCAGGGCCTCGGTCAGAGCGTCGCCGAACAGCTCCAGGATCCTGGCGCCAGCCACGAGGCCGCCGCCGTAGTGGCCGTCGGCGGTGGACATCCGGACTCGAATCGTGCCCTCCATCGCACCCTCACTCTCCGCCTTGCCCGGATGCCATGACCCGGTCGCGCACCGCCCGGCGCGCGATCTTCCCGATGCCGGTCCTCGGCAGATCGGTGACGACGTGAATGACCTTGGGACGCTTGTAGCCGGTGAGTCGTTCCCGGCAGAACGCCTCAAGCTCCCCGTCGCTCACGGAACCGTCCGGTCTCAGCGTGACGAATGCCTGGACCGACTCTCCCCATTCCGGGTCGGGCACGCCGATCACCGCCGCCTCGCGAACCGCCGGATGCGCGGCCAGGATCGCTTCGATCTCCGCGGGGATCACGGTCAGCCCACCGGTCTTGATGAGTTCCTTGATCCGCCCCTCCAGCACCAGGAACCCGTCCTGGTCGAACCGCCCGAGATCGCCGGTTCGGAGCCACCCGCCTCCCACCACGTTGGCGGTCGCCTGCGGGTCGTTCCAGTAGCCGGCGAACAGGGTCGGGCCGCGCGCCAGGATCTCGCCGGCAATGCCGGCGGCAGGGGGCTCGCCGGCTCCATCGACCAGGCGGAGCTCGGCGCCGAGCATCGGCCGTCCCACGGTTCCGACCTTCCGGAGCTGGTCCGGCGCCTCCAGGACCGTCAGGCAGAGCTGCTCGATCATCCCGTAGAACTGCACGAAGCTGACGCCTGGCAGGCGCTCGATCAGCGCTCTGATGAGCTCGTTCGGCATGCGCTCGGAGGCGTAGGTGATCAATCTGAGCGAGGAGGGAATCTCCTCGGGCAGCGCGTCCAGCAGGCGGCGGAGCGTTGTCGGGACCGCATCGAAGTGGCTGATCCGTTCGTCGCGCACCGTCTGCCACACCGCTTCCGAATCAAACCGGGGGAGGATGACGTGGGTCGCGCGGAGCAACGTGAGCGGCAGCAGGTGCTCGAGGCAGGATGAGAAGAGCGGCAGAAAGTGGAGAGTCCGTTCGCCGTCGGTGAACGGCACTTCCACGCTCATCGTCATGGCCGTGGTCACCAGGCCGTCGTGGGTATGGACCGCCCCCTTCGATCGCCCGGTCGAGCCGGACGTGAACAGGATCAGCGCCGCACTTGCCGGCTCGACGGGCACCGGAGCGTCGAGCGGTTCGGAGCGGGCCACCAGGTCCTGATACGAGCCCGGCGCGGGCCCGCCGCATGGCCCGTCGAGCGACACCACCTGCTCCACTCCGACCTCGCGCAGGGCGGTCGGCGACCCCGCCGCTGCGGCGGCCTGCGCGGGGCCGAGAACCAGCACCCGTGGCCGGATCTGCTCCAGCGCGGCGTGGGCGTCGGTCCAGTTCCACCAGCAGTCGAGCGGCGCGAAGACCGCGCCGGCCCGTGGCACGCCAAAGAACAGTTCCATGAATTCGGGCCGGTTCGGCGCCCAGAGCGCGACCCGATCGCCCGGCAACACACCCCATCGCCTGAGCCCGCCGGCCAGCCGCCGGGCACGGTCCTGAACCTGGGCGTAGGTCCAGCGGAGCCCGCCGAACACGACCGCCTCCCGGTCCGGGGCGGTCGCCGCCGCCCGCGCCAGGAGCGCGTCCAGGCGGGGTGCGCCGCCATACTCGGCCTGCGTCATCGGGCGGCGTGCCACCGGCGGACGAAATCGACGATGGTTCCGGTCGGCGTGCCCGGGCCAAACACCTCGGCCACCCCGAGCGCCTTCACCTTCGGAATGTCGGCGGGCGGCACCGTGCCGCCCATGATCACGAGCACTTCTCTCGTGGCCTGTTCCCGCAGGGCGCGGCCGATCTCGTCGGCAAAGTGGAGATGCGTACCCGAAAGAATGCTCAAGCCCAGGACGTCTGCATCCTCCTCGATCACCGCCCGGGTGATCATCTCGGTCGTCTGAAAGATCCCGGTGTAGATCACCTCCATTCCCGCGTCCCGGAAGGCCCGCGCGATGATCTTCGCGCCGCGATCGTGACCGTCCAGTCCCGGCTTCGCGACGACCACTCGTAATGGACGCTTCATCGCCCTTGCCTCCGACAGTGTCGATCAGTAGACCAGCGGCGCCCGATACTCGCCGAAGACCCCGCGCAGGACGTCGCAGATCTCGCCCACGGTCGCATGCGCCCGGACCGCGCGAACCACCGCGGGCATCGTGTTCTGTCCCCCGCGGGCCGCCTGCTCCACCTCCCTGAGCGCGGCGCCAACCTCGGCCTCGGACCGCGACTGCCGGATTCGCCGGGTCCGCGCGATCTGGCGCTCGGCCAGCCCGGGATCGAGGACGAACGTCTCGAACGGCAACGGCGCCTCGGGCTCGGCGTGGATGTTCACTCCGACGATGTACTCGGCGTGCGACTCCACCGCCTGCTGGTACGCGGCGGAGGCGTCGGCGATCTGCCGCTGAATGAAGCCGTCCTCGATCGACCGGACCATGCCGCCCCGATCCAGCACCTGGCGAATCAGCGCTTCCGCCTCTTCTTCCAGGCGGGTGGTGAGCGACTCGACGTAGTAGGACCCGCCCAAGGGGTCCACCACGTCCGCAACCCGGCTCTCCAGGGCGAGGATCTGCTGCGTCCGGACGGCGATCTTGATCGCGCCCTCGGAGGGGATCTGGAACGCCTCGTCCTTGGAGTTGGTATGGAGCGACTGGGTGCCGCCCAGGATGGCCGCCAGCGCCTGGATGGCCGTCCGGGCGATGTTGTTGTCCGGCTGCTGGGCCGTCAGGCTCACGCCCGACGTCTGACAGTGGGCCCGCATCATCCAGGACCGGGGGTCCCTGGCGCCGACCCAGTCGCGCATGATCCGCGCCCAGAGGCGGCGGGCCGCGCGAAGCTTGCAGATCTCCTCGAAGAAGTCGTTCTGGATGTTCCAGAAGTACGAGATCCGCGGGGCCACGAAGTCGGCGTCCAGGCCGCGCTTGACCGCCTCGGTCACGTAGCAGTGGCCGGCGGCAAGCGTAAAGGCCAGCTCCTGGACGGCCGTCGACCCGGCGTCGCGGATGTGATAGCCGGACACACTCACGGGGTTGTAGCGCGGCATCATTCTGGCCGCGTATTCCATGGTGTCGACCACGAGGCCGACAGCAGGCGCAGGAGGATAGATGTACTCGTTCTGTGCCGTATACTCCTTCAGGATGTCGTTCTGAATCGTGCCGGTGATCTGCTCGGCGCGCACTCCCTGCGACTTGGCCACGACCTCGTACATCCCCATCAGCACGAAGGCCGACGCGTTGATCGTGTACGAGGTCGACACCTGGTCCAGGGGGATGTCCTGCATCAGGATGCGGACATCCTCCAGGGTGTCGACCGCGACCCCGATCTTGCCGATTTCGGGAACCGCCATCGGGTGGTCGGAGTCGAGGCCCAGCAGGGTCGGCAGGTCGAAGTCTGTCGAGAGCCCGGTTTCCCCGTGCGCCAGCAGGTACTTGTATCGACCGTTGGTGTCCTCGGCGGTCCCGAAGCCGGCCACCTGGCGGATGGTCCAAGGGCGGGCCCGGTACATGGTGGGGTGGACGCCGCGGGTGTAGGGCAGCTCACCCGGGAACCCGATGTCCCGGGCGGGATCGATGCCCTCGAGGTCCGCCGCGGTGTAGAGGTCCTTGATCGGGAGACCCGACAGGGTGGTAAAGGCCTCCTTCCGCGCCGGCATCCTCGCCACGCTGGCCGCGAGGGTGGTGCTCCGCCAGGCATCCAGATCAGCCGATGCGTTCGTCGCCTTGCGATCCTCTGTCGTCTTCCCATCGAGGGTCTGTGCCACCGTCATTCTCCGATCCGGGGCCCGCCGCCGCCGTCGCCCTGTCATTGCCGTCCGATCGGCATCACATTGTCGTTGGAGTTGCGATCGACGTACTTGTTGTAGGGATCGATCCCGACGTACCTGGGTTCGCGATCCACGACGATCGTCACGGTCTGCCGCCCGCTGTGCACCCGCCGCCGATCGAGGGACAGCACGTGCTCTGCGGCGAACCCCTTCGCCCCCGGCTCCGCCGCGAACACCCCGATGTCCAGCAGTTCATCCAGCGGGGCCGGGGACTGGCGACCCTTGGCGTCGGCGTGGAACTTGGCCGCGTCGACGTCGATCGCAACGTTCCATCGGCCATCAGGGGTCTGCGTCACCCGGCTGCCCGCCACCTTGAGGTCGTACAGGGTGATCCGCTCGAAGAGGTCGCTGATCAGCTCCTGATGGTCGGGTCCCGCTTCGGCCCGGAGCCGCTGGACTAGGTCTCGCGAGGTCGGATAGGGCGGGCCCCTGAAGGCGAAGTCGGCCAGCAGCGACCGGAGCGCGCGATTCACGGCGGCTTCGCCCATCACGTCCTTGAGCAGATACATCACCATGCCGCCCTTCTGGTAGCGGATGTGGGCCTGGTTCTCGACCCGCTCGAGCGGCACCTCGCCGATCCGGTCGGTCCCCCGCTCCCGGAGGTAGCCATCGAGGGAGCGCTTGAGGAACCGCCGGATCTCCTGGGGCCCGTACTTCCGCTCCATCACCATGAGCGCCGAATACTGTGCCAGGGTCTCGGACAGCACGGTCTGACCCTGCATGTCGGCGCCGATCACCTGATGCGCCCACCACTGATGCCCGGTCTCGTGCGCCGTGACGTAGGTGACGCAGTCGATCCGGTCCGCATCAGCGCAATCGAAGATGAAGCCGGCCGCCTCCGAATAGGCAATCGTACCCGGAAAGGCCTGCGCGAAATTGTGGTAGGCGGGAAACTCGACGATGCGGAGCTGACGGAACTGGTACGGGCTGAAGTGCTCGGAATAGTATTCCAATGACTCCTTCATCGCCTGAACCATCCGATCCACGTTGAACCCGTGCAGCGGGTGGTAGTAGACCGCCAGTGCGACGTCCCGCCAGCGGTCCTCCCGGACCGCGTACCGCGCGGACTGGATCGAGAAGAAGTTGTGGACCGGCGAATCGGTCCGGAAGTGTGACACCCGCCGGCCGTTCACCACCTCCGAATGCACCAGCGTGCCCGGAGCCACAATGACCTGGTCTGCCAGCGTGGAGATCCTGAGGTCGGCGTTGACCCAGTCGCTGTCGTGGCGGAAGTAATGGAAGGCGCGGGCGCTGTCATCCTCCAGGGGTGGGGGCCGCAGCTCGGGCGGCAGACCGTACTTGCGACGGAGCGCCCGGTCCTGGAGCGTGGGCCAGCGCGACGGGCCCAGGAAGGGCGCGATCTGGAAGTTGTCGAGGAAGGTGCCGTTGGCGACCACCCGGACATCGTTGTTCGTGTTGCGAAAGCCACGCTGCTCCCGAACCGTCTCGAAGTGAATCTCGGTTCGCTGCCCGGGGGCCAGCGGCTGGTCGAATCGGTAGATCCGGTAGTGGAAGTCCGGAAACTCGCGGGCCAGTCGGGCGCCCTGCACCTCCAGCGAGCGCATCTGAAGCTCACCAATGACGAAGGGACCCAGGAAGAGTCGTTGCTCGAGCTGGCGGGCCCAGAAGACGTGGAGTTCCTCGAGGGGAGCCCCGGTGCGGTTCTCGACCACGTAGGAGCCGCGGGTCACGACCCTCGGCTTCGTGGGGTAGAGATCGATGGCCAGGTTCACGTCCGTGATGTGGGGCTGCCGGACCTTCTCGAACCCCAGCAGGGTCTTCTCGTACTCGGCCGCCCATCGACCGCCCGCGACGAAGGTCCGGTACTCGTTCAGGACGTGGGTGTTGTAGTAGATGAACCCGCCCAGCCCGGCCATCGCCAGGGTCGCCCCGCCCAGGGTCCAACCGGCCGGGCCCCTGAGGCGGGCAGGCAGCCGCTGCAGGCGCCACCGGAGCGGCGAGCTGGCGCCGCGGCGCCAGAGCAGGCAGGCGAGGACCGCGAGGATGGTGGCGGCGGCGATCCAGTAGCCGCGGAACCACGCCGCGTGTCGCGCGAAATCGCCCTGGCCGTTCATGTCCGAGAGCGGGACCGCCGAGGAGCCGGCGTACCGGTACAGGTTGTGCTCCAACCCGAACCGGGCAAGCGTCAACTGGGCCGCCAGCACCAGTACCATCACCAGCAGGCCGCCATACTTGTGCGGAACCAGCATCTGGATGAAGACGGCCAGCGCCGCGTAGATCAGCAGGTCGAGCACCCAGGGCACAACGTACCAACCGAAGTACCGGCCCAGCTCGAAGGTGGCATACCCTTTCACGGCCTGCACCGACACCGCAGCGCCGACGACGATGAGCGCCATCGTGAGCAGGACGATGGCGATGGCGATGAACTTGGGCGCCACAAAGGCCCAGTCGGAGGACGGGGTCGCGTCCAGGATCTCGTGCACCCGACGTTCCCGGTCCCGCCAGACCAGCTCGCCGGCATAGTACGCGGCGATGAGCAGCGGCATCAGTGTGAACTGCTCGGTCAGCGTCTGGATCATGATCCGGGTGACCGGAAGCGTGTTGCTGACCGGGTCGTCTCCCGCAAGCCAGAGCCCGACCACGGCGTTCAGGAAGGCCACTCCAAGGAGGAGCACGTAGGCGGGACTGCGCAGGACGCTCAGCACGTCGAACCGGGTCAGGGCAACCAGCGGACCCCAGCCGAGCGCCCGAGCGTTGCCTGCCGGCAGGGCCACCGGGCTCACCGGCCGGGCGACTGCCGTCGACGCCAGGGGACTGGCCTCTGGTCGCGGGTCCGGTCGGGTGCGCTCGGTGCGGCTCTGCCGGTTGAACGAGCGCCACGCCAGCGCCAGGAGCGCGAACGAGATCGAGAACCAGAGGACTCGGTTCTGGAGCAGGGGCCCGGTGACCGGCGTCAGCAGGGTGTTCCGCTCGCTCGGCGTCCAGTGCCGGGTGACGCCGCCGAACGCCGAGAGGCCGAACGGGTCGAGGAGCGCCACCACCTGGGCCAGCTCCGGTCTCCGCAGCGACGTGATCGTCAGGATGTAGGCGAGGACCACCACGATCGCCACGACGTACGTGGTCATCATCGAGCGCGTCGCCGTGGCCAGCGCGAAGAACGCGGCGCCCAGCACGAACAGCGTCGGCAGGCAGAGAACCAGATAGGCGTAGAGATAGGCGCCGGGACGGAACGGCCCGACCGTCTCGGGGTCGAGCCACGGCATCGACACGGCGATCAGGGCGGCGAGCGGGACGCTCAGGAAGGCCAGGGCGCCGGCGCCGAACGCTCCCAGGAACCGGCCGAAGAGGTAGTCGAACTTCGAGAGCGGGGTGGCCCAGACGATCGGGCCGAACCCGGTCTCGTCGTCCCGGAGGACGACG
Organism: uncultured Gemmatimonas sp.; assembly: GCA_964521535.1. GTDB lineage: Bacteria > Gemmatimonadota > Gemmatimonadetes > Gemmatimonadales > GWC2-71-9 > SHZU01. The sequence continues at coordinate 13,398 of CAZFSA010000001.1, read as the reverse complement.
TTGGAGACGAACGCGGTGAGGATGAAGACCGCGAACAGGCTCATCGTCAGGCACAGGAGCCCGACGGCAAAGGGCGAGTTCCGGACCACGTAGCCGCCCCAGCCGATCGGGACGGTGTCCGACACGGCCAGGGAGAACGTCATCGCGAAGAAGATGGCGCTCGTGACCCAGAAGACGGGCGTCCGAAGCTGGTAGCGGACCTCGAACCACGCGACCTGATTCAGCATCTCGGCCCCTCAGCCGCCGCGGCGCTCGGAGGAGAGGGTCGCGAAGTAGACGTCCTCGAGACTGCCGGCCGTGGCCGAGAAGCCGTCGCCCGGCGCGGTGTCCGCGAAGACGTGAATGACCGTGTTGCCGCCCAGGAGGCGGGTCGCGATGACGTCGAAGGCCTGGCGATATGAGTCCAGCTCGCCCTTCGCGATCGTCTTTTCCCAGATCCGGCCGTCGAGCCCCGAGACCAGGTCCCGCGGCGCGCCGGTGCGCACGATCCGGCCGGCCACGATGATCGCCGTCCGATCGCAGAGGTCGGTCACGTCCTGGACGATGTGGGTCGACAGGATGACGACGGTGTTTTCGGCGATCTCCGCGAGGAGGTTGAGGAACCGGTTCCGCTCCTCGGGATCGAGGCCGGCCGTGGGCTCGTCGACGATGATGAGCCGGGGCTGGCCGATCAGGGCCTGGGCGATCCCGAAACGCTGGCGCATGCCCCCGGAGAATCCGGCCAGCGCCCGGTGCCGGACCTCCCAGAGGTTGACCTGATGGAGCAGGGTCTCGACGACCCCGCGGCGCTCCCCGCGCGCCCCGTAGCCCTTGAGCACGGCGATGTGATCGAGCATCTCGTAGGCGGAGACGCGCTGGTAGACGCCGAAGTCCTGCGGCAGGTAGCCCAGCGTCCGCCGCAGCGCGGCCGGCTCGGCGAGGACGTCGATGGTGTCGAACCGGATGGAGCCCGAGGTGGGCACCTGCAAGGTCGCGATGCAGCGCATCAGCGTCGACTTGCCCGCGCCGTTCGGGCCGAGCAGCCCGAACATGCCCGGCTCCACCTCGAGCGACACCGCCTCCAGCGCCCGGGTCCCGTTGGGATACACGTGATGAAGGCCGTCGACCCGCAGCATGCCGACCATCTCCAGGTTTGGAGGAGCGGCCGATGCGGTGCCCGGCCACTGCGGGCTCTATACTCTCCCCCCGAGGACGAGCGCGCAATCCGGACTAATTGCTCTTATCGTTATCATTAGTCTTGCTGATACGTCGAGGCGCAGAGATCGCCTCCCCAGCCGCGGGGAACCGGTGCTCTCGCACCCGTTCCCCGCCCTGGACCCGAGCGAATCCGCAGGGCTGCCTACGGCAGGCGCTCGATCTGCAGGTACAGGACGTAGTTCCCGTCCCCATGGTGCGGTACGTCGCGGTACTGAATCGGCACCACGACCCGCGTCCCCCCCGCTCCCGCCAACGCCGCCTCGATCAGATCCTGGGTCAGGACCACGGCGGTCATGAAGAACACGGGCCCCGTGCGTCCGTCGCTCGCCCCAATTGGTCGATCTCTGCCGTCCTTCGCTTCGGTGCTGAGCGGCGCCCCGGTCACGTCGCGAACCGCCGGGAAGATCCGCTCGATCGTCGTGGCTCGAATCGCGCTCCGCGCTTCCGGCGAGAGCCCGACGCCCTTGACGAGCACGTCGGTCCAGATGGAGTTCCAGAAGTTGAAGGCCGACAGGTCCCGGTCCGACTCCCAGAGCGCCGGACTGATCACCAGGAACTGCTGTTTGGATGTGAGGCTCCCGTCCCAGACCAGCAGGGGGAACCGCCCGCTCGTGGGAACGGCGGTCGTGGGCGCCGCCGGGTTGCCCGCGGGCACCACGTCGCCAGTCCGCAATCCGCCGGTCGGCGAGCCGGAGCCGGCCGGGATCCGGTCGGGGTACCCCCGGATGTCGCCGTACGCCGCGGTCCACGCCTGGCGGGGCCCGCCGGTCGGTCGGGTGGCGGTGAGCCCGTCGTACAGGAAGGTGATGGCCGCCGCGTAGACCTCGTCAGCCTTGCCGTCGCGGTCGAAGGGATCGTCCCGGGACTCGTGGAGCACGGTGAACCCGTTGATCGAGATCCGATAATTGGCGGTGAGGCGGCGCACGGTCGCCACGGTGGCGGGGGCCGGGGCGGTCCACATCCCGGGGGCGAAGATCGAGGCGATGTTGAACTGGTAGGCTCCGGGCTGGATCCCGGTGACCCGGAAGCTCTGGGCGCGAACCAGGGTCCCGCCGGCCGGCTGGCCAGGGCCAAAGAGCTGGTACCCGGTTGCCCCCGAGACCGGGTCCCAGGTGAGGTCGACGGTTCCCTCGGCCGTCTGGGTTGCCCTGAAATTGGAGGGGTGGGTCGGTGGCACCGGGTTGAGGTGCGTCACCTGGGCCGTGCCGACCGTGCCGTCGGCATAGTTGGCGGTGACCCGGTAGACCGCTCCCGGCGGGACGAAGCTCACGTCCGGCGCGCCCTTGACGGTCACCGGTTGGGGAGTGATCAACTTCCAGTTGGTGATGCCTGGGTCCTGCCGTTCCAGGATGAAGCTGAGAAACGGCTGAGACACGTCCCACATCACGTTCTGCTGGCCCGGGCCGCTGGTGACGATCCGGAGATTCACCGGTGGGAGGCCGGTTGGCGGCGGGGGCGGCAGCGGGGCCATCGTGGCGCCGGAGGCGGGCCGGCGGATCGGGGTCTGTGCGGCTGAACCGCCGGCGAGGGAGGCGGTGAGTGCCACCGCACAGAGTATCGGTCCGAGCCAGGTCGTCGGGGGGCGGAAGCCGGTCGTCATTGATCGCATCTCCGGTCGGGTTGGCGGGGTCCGCAGTCGGGCTGCGGCTCTGTCGACGCGGCCAAACCTGGGGAGAGCCGATCAGTGCGGTGTCAGGCCGGGATCAGGGGCGGCTCAGCGCTGGTGTCCGCATTGCGGCGAAAGGAGTTAGGAACGCCTTGAGCTTCCGGATGTTGGGCTTGACGGCGGCGGCATTCATCACCAGGAAAGGGAAGCTCTTCGGCTGTGAGCCCGTCGGCAGAGCGCTGATCGTCTCGTAATACCCGTCCGGGTCTCGCAGCGAGAACTCGCTGGTTCGGGTATTGGGGTTGCTGTCTGGTCGGTGGCCTTGACGTACCCCACGCCACAGTAGATGTCGGCCATAGCCTGGGTGCCGGCCAGGTAGCATCGGGCGTTGTTGCCCGAGGTCTGGAAGGTGTAGCCGGGGGGACAGCCGGAATACTTTTGCGGCGCGGAGGTCGCGGTCGCCGGCGGTCGCACGGCGGACAGCATGAGCAGGGGGGCGGCGTGCATCAGGGCGGCGCGGGCGAACGGCATGGGGGTCTCCTGGCGACGGTGCGATGACGGCTCCGTCTACCAGATCGGAACCTCCGGTCCCCGGGGATCACTCCCCGGCCGGCTCGCCGGGCGCCACCTCCTCCGCCACCCACGCCGCGTACCCCGGATCCGCGTCCAGAACCGGGACCACCAGAATCTCGGGCTGCGAATAGGAGTGGAGTTCCCTGAGCCGCCGCACCACAGCCGGGGCCCGCTCCCGCGTGGTCTTGGCGGTGACCGTCCACTCGTCGGCCTGCTCGACCTTCCCCTGCCACCGGTAGGTGCTGGCGATCGGGCCCGCCACGTGCACGCAGGCGGCCAGTCGCTCGCTCACCAGCACTTCCGCAAGCGCCTGCGCCGCCGGTCTCGAATCGATCGTGGCGACGACCTGGACCAGGGCGTCCCCGGCTATTGCGCCCCCGGGAGCCCCGGCGTATCCTGGGGCTCGACGCCGTCGTTGATTGGAACGATGGCTGTTCTCCAGCCGCTCTTGAAAGTCACCGTGAGGCGGTATCCCATGGTGTCGGCCACCACGTGGGCGACCCCGGGCAGGGTACCGGCGTACTTGGCGGCGCGCGACACCTGGGCGGCGCGGGCATCCGCTCCCCTGCCACCGTACCAGCGCCCCAGTGACCGGCCGATCGCCACCGCCTGGGCCTGCTCGGTGCCATACCGGGCATACTGGGCGGCGGGAATCAGCCCTTGCTCGCTGGCGATGGGGGTGTAGCCGTCGTAGGGCCGGCAGCCGCCGACCCCGGCGAGCAGGAGCAGGGGAAGAAGAGCACGAAACATGCAGGCCTCGTTGGCAGTCCGGATCCACCGACCTGCCGACAATAACACCCGGAGGGCGGGAGCGGAACCCGAGCCTGGGGGTGGGTATGCGGAGCTGGTGGCGGGGGGCGCGGTTCGCGACCTCCGGGATGCTGCTGGGCCTGCCGTCGCTCGGCGCGCAGTCGCCCGATTCCGCGGCGGCGCTCGCCGCCGCCCCCATCCAGGTTCGCTCGAGTCCGCACCGGGTTGCCGAACCGCTGGCCATCGCCGCGTTCGGGATGATGACGCTCCTCGCCCTCGACGCGCCCGCCCGCGAGCTGCTCCAGGACCACCGGAGCCGATCTCTCGACGCCGTGGCCGGCGGCGCCCGGCAGCTCGGCGAATGGCGGACCCACGTGGTCCTGCCGGTCGCACTGGGGCTTGTGGGCCTCGTGGCCGGCGACGCCGGTCTCGTCCGCACCGGCGCCGAGCTCGGCGCGTCGGCGCTGGCAGTGGCCGGGGCCGCCACCGGACTGAAGTACACCTTCGGCCGGCAGCGGCCGCGCTGCGCCTGTGGTCCCCTGACCTTTGAAGCCCTGGGGGAAGGCCAGGCCTTCCCGTCGGGCCATACCGCCGCGGCGTTCGCGGCGGCTTCGGTGGTCGCGGTGCGGGTGGACCGGCCCTGGATCCGGGCCGCGCTCTATGGCGGCGCCACGCTCACCGCCTGGTCGCGGATGAACGACGATAAGCACTGGCTGAGCGACGTGGTGGCGGGGGCGGTGCTGGGCCACCTCACCGCCCGCGCGGTGACCGGTCGGCTCAAGCTTGGCGCCCGGTCCGCCCCCCGGGTGGCGGCCACGCCCGATGGGGTCGGGGTGGAGTGGCGGATGCAGTTCTGACCTGGCGCGTGGTGGCCGAGCCCGCCGCCAGCGCGCGCAAACCCTCGGCCGAGGCGGGACTACCCCAGTCGACCTCGACGACGGAGGTGGCCGGTCGAGCGGTAGCCGCAATCCGCTACTCACGCGGCCCGAACCCGGGTCGCGCCGGAGGTGGCGCCCGAACCGGTCCCGTGCTTACATAGAGGCCGGCCGAATTTCGCCAGGCCAGCCTCCACCCCGAGCCCGCGACTCCGATGAACGGCACCGCCAACATCCCCGCCCCCCGCAACGAACCGATCCTCTCCTACGCCCCCGGCACCGCGGAACGTGCCGCCCTCAAGGCCGAGCTCAAGCGGCAGCAGGGCGAGGTGGTCGATATCCCGATCGTTGTGGGCGGGCAGGAGATCCGGACCGGCAAGACCCATCCCGTGGTCTGCCCGCACGATCACCGCCACGTCCTGGCCCAGGTCCACGAGGCCGACGCCCGGACGCTGAACCTTGCGGTACGCGCGGCGGCCCGGGCCTGGAAGGAATGGTCCAACTGGCCGTTCGAGGACCGGGCAGCCGTCTTCCTCCGTGCCGCCGAGCTGCTCGCCGGACCCTGGCGGCAGGTCTCCAACGCCGCCACCATGCTCGGCCAGAGCAAGACCGCCTTCCAGGCCGAGATCGACAGTGCCTGCGAAGTGATCGACTTCTGGCGGTTCAACTGCCACTACGCCGAGCAGCTCTACGCCCAGCAGCCGATCTCGTCGCCCGGCGTGTGGAACCGGCTGGAATACCGGCCGCTCGAAGGGTTCGTCTACGCCATCTCGCCCTTCAACTTCACCGCCATCGGCGGCAACCTCTCCGGCTCGCCCGCCCTGATGGGCAACACCGTGATCTGGAAGCCGGCCGGCAGCGCGGCGCTCAGCAACTACTACCTGATGAAGGTGCTGGAAGCGGCGGGCCTGCCGCCTGGCGTGATCAATTTCGTCCCCGGCAACGCCGTCGCCATTACCGATCGCCTGCTGGCCGATCGGAACCTGGCCGGCATCCATTTCACCGGTTCGACCTCGGTCTTCCAGCAGCTCTGGCGCACCGTGGGTGAGCGAATCGCCGGGTACGCCGGCTACCCCCGACTGGTCGGCGAGACCGGCGGCAAGGACTTCGTGCTGGCGCACCCCAGCGCCGACCCCGAGGCCGTGGCCGTGGCGCTGGTGCGCGGGGCCTTCGAGTACCAGGGCCAGAAGTGCAGCGCCGCATCGCGCGCCTACCTCCCCCAGAGTCTCTGGAACCAGGTTCGCGATCGGACGGTGGCGATGATCGGCGAGCTCAAGATGGGCGACGTGACCGACTTCCGGAACTTCCTCGGCGCGGTGATCGACGCCAGGGCGTTCGCCAAGCTCAAGGGCTACCTCGACCAGGCCCGGAAGGACCGCGGCGTCAGGATCCTGGCCGGCGGCGGGGCCGACGACCGGAAGGGGTGGTTCATCGAGCCCACCCTGATCCAGGCGTCGAACCCGAAGTACGTCACCATGTGCGAGGAGCTGTTCGGGCCGATCCTCACCGCCCATGTCTACCCCGATCGCCAGTGGAAGGAGACGCTCGCGCTGGTGGACGGCACCAGCCCCTACGCCCTCACCGGTTCGATCTTCGCCCGCGACCAGGCGGCGATTCGGCAGGCCAACGCGGCGCTGCGCCACGCGGCCGGCAACTACTACGTGAACGACAAGCCGACCGGCGCCGTGGTGGGGCAGCAGCCGTTCGGCGGGGCCCGGGCCAGTGGAACCAACGACAAGGCAGGCTCGATCCTCAACCTGGTGCGCTGGGTGTCGCCGCGGACGGTCAAGGAGACCTTCGTCCCCCCGACCGGGTACGGCTATCCCTTCATGGCCGCGCAGTGAGGCCCTGGCGCTGGTGACGATGGCGGCGGTGGCCGCCGCGCTCCCGGCCCAGCAGCCCCCGCGGTACGCGGCGGCGCACCTTGCCTGCGCGGTGTTCGAGGAGCAGGTTCGCACCACGATCCGGTCCCGGAGCGGGCGGGCCGAAACCAGCGACCGGGCCGGCCGCGACGGCCTCCTGGTGGTCCGGAGTGCGGATTCCGCCGGTGTGCTCCTGGTCGAGGCCTGGTACGACTCGCTCGCCGTCTGGCGGGAGACCGCAGCCGGCGCCGAGCACGCCGATACCGACGGCTTCGTGGGCGGGCGATACCGGGGCAGGCTCCAGCCCGACGGGCGGTTCGAGGTGTTCGCCCATCCGTTCGTGCCCGATGACCTCGCCACCCTGGCCGACCTCCGCCGCGCGCTCGACGACTTCTTCCCGCCGCTCGCTCCGGTGCCGCTCGCCCGGGGCGGCGTCTGGACCGGACCGGGCCTGGAGAGCCGCCGGCTGGACGGCGGGCGCCAGGGCGCCCTGGCGGTGGAGCGCTTCCGCTGGACCCGCGCTGGCGCCGGCGACGAACCCGTCACTGCGGGAGACAGTCTGGTCACCGTGCGGCAGGAAACCCGGGAACGGGGGGAGCTTTCCTGGTCGGCTGCCCACGGGCCGGTCGCGTGGGAGCGGCGGATCCGAGTCGACGCGCGGGTGCCCGAACGCCCAGGGGTGCTCCGGGCCATGACCTCCACCGTGGAGCAGGACGTCCGGGTTACGAGACAGACCGGGCATCCCGCCTGCCCCGCGACCTGAAGGAGCCCGACCATGACGACGATCCGCGCCGCCGTGGTGCAGGACGCGGCCGTGGCCTTCGATCCGCTGGCTACGCTGGACCGGGTCCGGGCCCGGCTGGACGAGGCCGGACGCCAGGGGGCCGAGCTGGTGGTCTTTCCCGAGGCGTTCGTGGGCGGCTACCCCAAGGGCGCCGACTTCGGCGCCCGGGTCGGGATGCGTACCGACCGTGGCCGCGAGGACTTCCAGCGCTACTGGGACGGGGCGATCGAGGTACCAGGTCCGGTCGCCGATCGCCTGGGCGAGCTCGCCGGCGAGGCGGGCGTGCACCTGGTGATCGGCGTGGTGGAGCGCTCCGGCGGCACCCTCTACTGCACCGTGCTCTTCTTCTCGCCCGAAGGCGCCCTTCTCGGCCGCCACCGGAAGGTGATGCCCACGGCGATGGAGCGGCTGATCTGGGGCTTTGGCGACGGCTCCACGCTCCCCGTGCTCGACACCCCGATCGGCCGGATCGGGGCCGTGATCTGCTGGGAGAACTACATGCCGCTCCTCCGGACGGCGATGTACGCCCAGGGGGTGGAGCTCTACTGCGCGCCCACCGTGGACGATCGCGAGGTCTGGGCCTCGTCGATGCGCCACGTCGCGCTGGAGGGCCGGTGCTTCGTGCTCTCCGCGTGCCAGTTCGCCCGGCGGAGCGACTACCCGGCCGACTACCGCCCGATCCAGGGCGACGACCCGGCAACCGTGCTGATCGGAGGCGGCAGCCTGATCGTGAGCCCCTTGGGTCGCGTGCTTGCCGGGCCCCTTCGGGATGGGCCCGGCGTGCTGGTGGCCGACCTCGACCTGGGCGAGCTGGCCCGGGGGAAATACGACTTCGACGTCACCGGCCACTACGCCCGGCCGGATCTCTTCACGCTGCGGGTGAACACCGCGCCCCAGCCGCCCGCGGTGTTCAGGTCCGGGCCTCCGGAGTGATGCCGAGGGCCTCCACCCTCTTGCCCCCGTCCCGCGGCACTCCCTACCTTACACCGACCTGATCGGGAGCCACCGCCGGATGTCGGAAGTGTTCCGCAGCTCCGACGAATACGACGAACAGGCCCACCAGCTCTACAACCAAGGTCGCTACGACGAAGCCCTCGAGGTTCTGCGGGACGGGCTCAACGTCTATCCCTCCTCCGTGGAGTTGCACGTGGGGGTGGGGTACGCCTATCTGGCGCGCGAGGAATTCGTCTGGGCCCGGCAGGGCTTCCTCCAGGCCCTGGCGCTGGAGCCCGATCACGAGGACGCGCTGGCCGGGTTCGGCGAGACCCAACTCCGCGTGGGCGACCGGGAGGGTGCGCTCCGGACATTCGGGCGGATTCTGGAGCTGGGCTTTCACGAGGACCACGACCTCATGCTCCAGGTGGGACGGGCGCTCTTTCGCGACGGTCTCGCGGCCCAGGCCTACCGATTCTTCGAGCTGGCCGCCGCGGCCGAGCCCGAGTGCGCCGAGGCAGCGGCCTGCATGGGCTACGTGTCGCATCGGGTGGGTCGGGAGGGTGCGGCGCTCTACTGGCTCCGGCGGGCGCTGGAGCTCGACCCGACCTTTGCCGAGCCGCGGATCTACCTCGCCAATCTCCTGTACGACCGCGGCGAAAGCGCCGCGGCGCTGCTCCATTTCAATCGGACCTCGCCCGAGGACCACTACGAGGAGCTGGGCCTCTTCCGGGTGATGGAACTGCGCCGGACCTTCTTCCGCCTGGCCGACGACGATCCCTCGCTCACCGCCTGGTTCGACCGGCTGAGTGAGCTGATGGCCGCGACCGATCCGGTCGACGACCTCTTGGCGGAGATCGAGGCGGTGCAGAGCAACGGCTCGGTCCGCGATCCCACGCAGCTCGAGCTCTTCGGCGTGCTGTACTCGGAGCCGCAGCAGATGCTCCGGAAGCCTGGGGTTCGGCCCGACCATCATCAAGTCTCGACCCTGTCAGGCCAGGTCCTCCGCGGCACCTGGGAGGAGATCCTGGAGCAGCTCCGCGCCGGCGACGGCGGCGCCACCCACCAGACCCGCGAGGAGTTCATGGCCGGCCTGGCCCGGCGCGGCAAGGAGGAGACCGGGGTGGTGATCCCGGTCACCGACGCCGAGGCCTTCATCCGCGGCAGCGCCGAGGCGGGCGTCCTCAGGATCATCCACTGAGCAGCCCTTCTTACCGCGGGAGCGCCTGGCGAGCAACGGGCCTCCTGGCGGCTGTCCTCCTGGGCCAGGTCGCCCCTGCCGCCGCATGGCCCAGCCCTGACTCCGCGCCCACCCTGCGGGCCGGTCGGGGTGCGGAACTGGTTCGGATCGACGGTCAGCTCAGCGAGCCGGTCTGGGGCCAGGTCGATTCGATCGCCAATCTCTGGGAGGTCGAGCCGGTTGAGGGGCGGCTCCCGGCGGGGCGCACCGTGGTTCGGGTGTTGGCTTCGCCTCGGGCGATCGTGATCGGCGTGCACTGTGCCGTGCCTCCCGGGGTGCCGATCGTGGCCCGCTCCCGGGGCCGGGACGCTGACCTCGACGACGAGGACTACCTCACGCTGGTCTTCGATACCTTTCGAGATGGCCGCTCCGGCTATTTCTTCGCGGTTGGGCCGGCCGGTGCCCGAACCGACGGGCTCATTACCAACCAGGGAGAGGGCACCAACGCCGAGTGGGACGCCGATTGGGAAGCTGCGGCGGCGGTCAGCGACTCCGGGTGGTCGGTCGAGATCCGGCTCCCCGTTCGCAGCTTCTCCTTCGATCCCGGTTCCGACGCCTGGGCGTTCAACGTCGAACGCCGCATCCAGGCTGCGTTGGAGGTGCATCGCTGGACCGGCGTAAGCCGCAACCGCCAGATCGGCCAGACGACCGGCATCGGCCTGCTGGTCGGTCTCCCGAGGTTCGACTTGGGCCGGGGGCTCACCGTCCGGCCCTCCGTCACCACCTGGGCCGGGGTTCCGGCGCCCGAGGCGAGGGTGGAGGCCGGTGGGGACGCGAGCGTTGACGCCGAGCTACGGCTCACGGCCAACCTGCTGGCCTCCCTCACCCTGAATACGGACTTCGCCGAGACTGAAGTCGACGCGCGCCGCACCAACCTCACCCGGTTCCCGCTGTTCTTTCCCGAGAAGCGAACCTTCTTTCTGGAAGGCAGCGACGCGTTCGAGTTTGGGCTTGGTCTGGGGACCGACGTCATCCCGTTCTTCAGTCGGCGAGTCGGCCTCCTCGCGGGGCGCGAGGTTCCGATCCGGGTCGGGGCGAAGCTGGGGGGGCAGATCGGCGGCGCCCGGGTCGGGGCGGTCGCGGTCAGGACCGGCCCTGCCGAAGGGCTGACGCCCGGCTCCACCCTGGCGGCTGTCCGGGTCCGCCAGAACCTCTTCGCCGAGTCGGCAGTGGGGCTGCTGGCGACGATCGGCGATCCCCGGGGCGGGGCCGCCTGGACGGCAGGGGTCGACGCCACGATCCGGACCTCCCGCCTGTTCGGCAATCAAAACTTCCTGGTTGGCGCCTGGCTCCTGGGGTCCGGGGGCGACTCGGTACCCGCCGGCGACCGCACGGCGTGGGGCCTCAAGGTGGATTACCCGAACGACCTGGTCGACGTCGCGCTCACCTGGAAGCGAATCGGCGATCGGTTCGATCCGCCCCTGGGCTTCGTGCCGCGGCGCGGCGTACATCTCCTTAGCCTCGGCGGGGTGCTCGCCCCGCGTCCCGGCCGGCTGGGGATCCGGCAGCTGTTCGTGGAGCAGCGCCTGACGCTTGCGGCCGACCTGGACGGACGCTGGGAGTCGTACCGGTTCGTCGCCACCCCGGTCAACCTCCACTTCGAAAGCGGCGACGGGGTGGAGGTGCGCATCGCCCCGCAGGGGGAGCGGCTGCTCGCGCCGTTCGAGGTCGAAGATGGCGTCGTGATCGGGCCCGGCACCTACCGCTTCGTTCGCTACGGCGTCGAGCTCCAGTCGGCGGCCCGTCGGCCGCTCAGCCTCGATCTGGAATGGAGCTTCGGGGGCTTCTACACGGGGCGGCTGCATGAGTTCGAACTTGGCGTCGACTGGCGGCCCCGCCCCGGGATCGCCCTCGGCCTCGACCTCGAGCGGAACGTGGCCCGGCTCCCCGAGGGCCAGTTCCAGACCACCCTGGTCGGGGCGCGGTTCCGCTACGGGATCACCCCCGACCTCGAATTCAATAGCCTGGTGCAATACGACACCGGCTCGAGGGACCTGGGATCCAACAGTCGCTTGCGCTGGATCGTGAGCCCTGCCGCCGAGGTGTTCGTGATCTACAACCACAACGTGGCCAACGGCCTGGATCGTTGGGCCTTCGAGTCCAATCAGCTGGCGGCGAAGCTCCGGCTGGCGCTGCGGTCGTAGGCCGCCGCCCGGTGCGGGCGGGGCTATACTTCGCTGATGGAGACTCGACGCTGGACCGTCGGCATTCGCCGGCGGGTGCTCGACAACGGCCTCACCGTTCTGGTCCAGGCCGATCCGGCCGCGCCCGCCGTGGCCGTGGTGACCCACGTCAAGGCCGGCTTCTTCGACGAGCCCGACCGCTGGCAGGGCATCAGCCACGTCCTGGAGCACATGTTCTTCAAGGGCACGCCCACCCGGGGCGTGGGGCGGATCGCGAGCGAGACCAAGGCCCTCGGCGGCTACCTCAATGCCTCCACCAGCTACGACGCCACCAGCTATTACGTGGTGCTCCCCGCCGACGGCTTCGAGCGGGCCCTCGACATCCAGGCCGACGCCCTGCGGAACGCGACCATCGACCCCGACGAGCTGCGGCGCGAGCTGCGGGTGATCATCGAGGAGGCCAAGCGCAAGCGCGACACCCCCTCCGCCGTCACCTGGGAGACCCTTCACGAGGTGCTCTTCGACCGGCACCGGATCCGCCGCTGGCGGATCGGGCTGGAGGAGCGGCTGGCGGAGTTCACCCGCGACGACGTGATGGAGTACTACCGCTCCCGTTACGTGCCCGGCCGGGTGATCGTTTCGATCGTGGGCGCGGTAGACGCCGATCGGGCGTTGGACCGGGTTGAGGCGACCTATCGGGACTGGCCCGCAACGCCGGGTGCGGTGGACCGGTCTCCGGAGGAGCCGTGGCGTCACGAGGTCCGCGCCCGCACCCTCCGCGGCGACTTGAAGAGCGCCGAGCTCGCCGTGGGGTGGCGAGGCCTGCCCTCGCTCCACCCGGACGCCGCCCCCCTGGATCTGGCCGCGGTGGTGCTCGGCTCGGGGCGGGGCAGCCGGCTCTATCGGGCCCTTCGGCAGCCCGGCGTGGTCACCTCGATCGGCGCCTATCACTACTCCCCTTCGGAAGTGGGTGTCTTCTCGGTGGCCGCCGATCTCGATCCCGATCGGATCGATCCGGCGCTCGAGGGCATCGCCGCCCAGGTCGAGAGCCTTCGGCGGCTGGGGCCATCCGTTTCCGAGCTGGAGCGGGCTCGAACCCTGATCGGCGCGCAGTGGGCCCGGCGGCTCGAATCGGTGGAGGGCCGGGCGTCCGCCTTCGCCGCGGCCGAGGCCTTCGCCGGGGTCGACGTGCTGGAGCGGGAATACGCGGCGCTGATGGCGGTGACCGCCGAGCGCCTGATGGAGGTCACGGCGCAGTATCTGGCCCCTGACGCGGTCTCGGCCGTGGCCTACCTGCCGCACGGCCAGGGTGCCGATCTCGCCGCTGATCGGCTGACCCGAATCTTCGGAGCCTCCCGGCCGGCGCCGCCGGACGAGGACGCTGCGGGACGCGAGCCGCCGCCCGCGCCGATCGTGGCCATCGCCCGGCGTGCAGCGCGCCGGGGTGGAGCACCT